>JAFWKK010000021.1 GCA_017514235.1 Kiritimatiellia bacterium
ATGGTCATGCCGAAGGACATGTCGACCGCCGAGATCCTCTCCCGCAAGTACAACGTGCCGGAGTCCTTCATGGAGCGCGTCTCCACGGCGTCCGACGAAATGAAGCAGATGGGCGGCTTCGGCGCCTCGAACAACTCCAAGAAGTCCGACGACAACGAGGAGAGCCCCGACCGCGACTGGAAGGCGTTCTTCGAGGAGATGGGCGTGAAGTGGCCCGAGGGCTCGTCGATCAAGCACATCAAGTCGCTCGGCAAGCTCTACGTCCGCAACACGCGCGAGAACCTGGCCGAGTTCGAGAAGATGCTTGAGGAACTCGGCGGCCAGCCGCAGCTCATCGAGATCGAGACGCGCTTCGTGGAGGTTTCGCAGGAAGACCTGAACTCCCTCGGCTTCGAGTGGATCCTCAACAGCGACTATTCGCTCAACCTCGGCCATTCGCTCGGCAAGGCGCTCGGCATCAAGGGCGGCACGTGGGGCAGCGAGTCCGGCGCGACCTCGTTCGCCGGGAACGGAACCGGCATGACCGCGTTCAGTGGCGACAGCTCCTCCGCCAGCAGTAGCTCGACGACCGCAAACAACATGCTGCAGAACTGCGCGCAGGTTCCTGGCTATCCGACCAGCACCACTCTGACCAGCGATACGACGGGGCAGAACTCCAGCCGGTCCTCCTCCTCCGCGTATGATTCCCGCCTGTCCTCCTCGTACAACCGCCGCGTCGAGCTGAACTCGCAGGGCAGCGACTGGATACGCAACAAGGGCAAGCGCAACCTCGGCGTGAACGCCTTTGGCGGCACCACCGACTACGCGAACGGCAGCCGTTACCTCTCAACCGTCGGCAACCACATCTCCGGCGAGTCGAAGTCGACCAACGACCAGTTCATGCGGGTTAACGCGTTCCTCGGCCAGGCTGACCTTTCGATGATCCTGCACATGCTCTCGCAGCGCAGCGACACCGACCTCCTGTCCGCGCCGAAGGTGGTCACGAAGTCCGGCGAGAACGCGGTCATCAAGGTGGTTACGGAATACATCTATCCGCAGGACTACGACGTGCAGCTGCAGTCGTCCTCCTCGAGCAGCTCCAGCGGCGGCGGCGGATCCTCTTCGGCGATTCTTGCCGTCGTGGAGCCGCAGAACTTCACGATGCGCGAGGTCGGCGTCATACTCGACGTCACGCCCACCTACTCCGAGGCGAACGGCGGAACGATCGACCTCGAGCTGAAGCCGCAGGTCGTGCAGGAGCCGACTTGGCGCAACTACGGCATGAAGATACCGTTCACGGGCAACCCGTCCACGGTCACTGCTCCCAGCCTCAGTTGGCTTAGCGCCCTTCCGGAGGCCCTTGCGTCGATGAACGATGCGGTTTCAAAGCTGATCACTGACAACGCTTCGGAAATCGCCAACAGCTACGTGGACGCCGGCATCGCGAGCATGAACCCGTCGACGCTAACGTATTACGATGCGCCGATGGAACAGCCGTTCTTCCATGTCCGCTCGGTCGACTCGAAGGTGTCGATCA
This sequence comes from Kiritimatiellia bacterium, assembly GCA_017514235.1. Classification (GTDB taxonomy): domain Bacteria; phylum Verrucomicrobiota; class Kiritimatiellia; order RFP12; family UBA1067; genus UBA1067. The sequence continues at coordinate 1,517 of JAFWKK010000021.1, forward strand.
CTCCTGGCGCGACGGTCGTCATGGGCGGCCTCATCACCGAGTCGCGCAAGGCGATGGACGACAAGATTCCGTTCCTCGGCGACCTGCCCTACGTCGGGCGGCTTTTCCGCAGCCATGCCGAGCAGACGGTCAAGCGCAACCTGCTGATCTTCGTCACGGGGCGCCTGATCACGCCTTCCGGCCGCGAGCTCCACACAGGCGAGGAGTCTCTTGCCGAGGCCGAGGTAAAGGCCGCTCCTGCGAAGGAGTAACGACGCGAGAGACATGAGAGACGCGGGAGACGAGAGGCTTTTGTCCCTTTCGTCTCCTTCGTCTCTTTAGTCTTTGTTCTCTCGTCTCCCATGCCCCTAACGCCTCCCATGCCCTGCCCTCCAGCCATCGCCCCCCAGCCCAAAAACCGCAATCCCAGACTTGCGCTGACAGGCGGCATTGCCTGCGGCAAGTCCCTCCTGTCTCATTATCTGAACGAGCTTGGCGTCGAGACGATCGATGCCGACGGCATCGTTCACGAACTGATTCCCGATCCGGCGGAAAGGCGGCGCATCGCAGCCGAGGTGTTTGCGGATCCTGCGAAGCGCAAAGAGCTTGAGGCAAGGCTTCACCCCCTCGTAAAGGAGCGGATCGAGGCGTTCGTTTCCGGAGGTTCCGGAATCCGCATTGCGATAATTCCCTTGCTTTTCGAGACGCATTGGGACGCGGAATATGATATAATATGCTGCGTCGTGTCCGAGAGGGAGACGCAGATCTCTCGGATGGTGGCGACGCGCGGCTATACGCGCGAAGAGGCCGAGGCCCGGCTGGCGGCGCAGTTGCCGGTTGCGGAGAAGGCCGCCAAATCTCACTACGTGATCGAAAACAACGGAACTGCCGCGGAGCTGAGGTCCAAGGCGGAGGAGTTCGTGAAATGGCTGAAGAATTCGATGTGTTCGCCGGCTCGATGAAGCACGGCAACGGCGCGAACGGCGGCGGCGCACAGCCGCCTGCCGGCGCTCCGAAGAAGAAGTATTTCCGCAAGTCTTACGGTCGAGGCGCAGGCAAGGCCAACAACTCGCCGATCCGTGGCGCGAACGGCGAGGAGTCGGTGAATCCGCTCCTGAACGCCCCGTTGCCGACCGAGCAGAAGGCCGCCGAGCCGGAGACGCCGGCCAACCCCAACCGCAATCCCGACCTGCCGGAGTTCCAGCTTGGCGACATACAGACGTGGCCTGCCCAGCAGATCGTCGACCGGATGATGCCGGGCGCCGATCCGGAGGAGCTGGGCAGCTACCGCAAGCACGAGCTCATATTCGCCGCGATCCGCAAGTACCTGGCGTCCGGCGGCGCCGTGATCGCCACGGGTTGCCTTGAGATCGTGCGGGAGGGCCACGGCTTCCTGCGCTCGGCGAAGAACAACTTCCTGGCCTGCCCTGAGGACGTGTTCGTGACGCAGCAGCAGATTCGCCGCCATGCGCTCAGGACCGGCGACATCGTGGAGGGGCCGATCCGCGATCCGCGCGACCGCGACCGCTTCTTCTGCCTCGGCAACGTGATGCGCGTCAACGGCAAGGAGCCTTCCGCCGCCGCACGCGTCGTCCACTTCGAGAGCCTTACGGCCACGTTCCCGACGCGGCGCATAATACTTGAGACCGACGCGAAGGAGTTCTCGACGCGCGTCATCGACCTGTTCGCGCCGATCGGCTTCGGCCAGCGCGGCCTCATCATCGCGCCGCCGCGCGTCGGCAAGACGGTGCTTCTGCAGAAGATGGCCAACGCCATATCGAAGAACTACCCCGAGGCGATACTGATAATACTCCTGATCGACGAGCGCCCCGAGGAAGTGACCGACATGCAGCGCAACACGAAGGCGATGGTCCTCTCCTCGACGTTCGACGAGGAGCCGCAGCACCATGTTAACGTGACCGAGATGGTGCTTGAGATGTCCAAGCGCCAGGTCGAGAACGGCAAGGACGTCATAATCTTGATGGACTCCATAACCCGCATGGCGCGCGCCTACAACACCGTTCAGCCGCATTCCGGCAAGATCCTGACGGGCGGCGTGGACGCGCTGGCGATGCACCGCCCGAAGCGCTTCTTCGGCGCCGCCAGGAACATCGAGGGCGGCGGCTCGCTCACCATCATCGCCACCGGCCTCATCGACACCGGCAGCCGCATGGACGAGGTGATCTTCGAGGAGTTCAAGGGCACGGGCAACATGGAGATAGTGCTTGACCGCGGCCTTGCCGACAAGCGCATCTTCCCGGCGATCGACATCGACAAGTCGGGCACGCGCAAGGAAGACCTGCTCCTGGACCCGATGGAGCTGGAGAAGACGTGGGGCATACGGCGCATATTGTCCGCCGCCGGAACGGAGTCGGCTATGAAGTCGGTCCTGAATTCGCTGAAGAAGACGCAGTCGAATCCCGAGTTCCTGCTCGCGTTCGACCTCAGCAAGGTCAGGGAGATGTAGCCGAACTTTCAAGGCGTTTCGAATTATGGTATAATGCCAACGTTGCGGAACGGGGCATAACGAAGGGAGGAGGTGTCAAGATGAGGAAGAAATGTCTGGCGTTTCTGGCGCTTGCGCTGTTTGCGGCCGGCCAGGCCGCCGCTGCAAGCCAGACTGTTCATTGCGGGTACTTCATGGGAGATGTTCCGGAAGGAAACGGGTCGGCGTACGGATATGTCGACAAGGTATTGGTGACGCTCACGGATTCGGCGCCGAGCGCCACGTTCAACGTCACCAACGTGTTGGCCGGGTGGAAGATAACCGACTGGCTCGTGAACAACCAGAACGCTACCATGCACAGCTCCAGCTTCACCTCCCAGGGCACGTCGGGCAGTTCGTTTGCCTATGAGAAGTCCGGCAGCATGACGGAAAAGTTCATAGCCGTCCGGTTCGATCCGATCGAGTTCACCCTCAGGTTTGACACGAACGGCGGAACGCCGTATTCGGAGCCGAGCCCGTACCTTTATGGGAACAACGTGCTTGGGCCCTTCCTGTCCACGAATGTCGTGGTGGTGCCGAAATATTCTGGCACGCGGACGGGATACAGCTTCAACGGCTGGACGAACGAGATCGTGGAAGCATTCGGAAAAGGCGCGCCAGGCAGCAATACGTTCGAGGACCCGGTGGCCAAGTTCGGCCTTCGCAACGCCGACACGAATGTCTGGCTCTACGCGACATGGAAGGCCAAGACCTACACCGTCACGTTCAATGCGAACGGCGGCAGCGTCGACCCGACGTCGAAATCCGTCACGTACGACTCGACCTACGGCAGCCTTCCGACGCCGACATGGGCTGGCCATGATTTCAAGGGCTGGTTCACCGCCGCGTCCGGAGGAACCGAAGTGACGCCCGCCACGAAGGTGACCGCCGCCGCCAACCATGCCATCTACGCGCACTGGGACACCAACAGCCACAACATTACTACGGCTGTTGACAGCGGCGTCGGCGGCTCCGTCTCGCCGTCCGCCGGCACGCACAGCTACGCCTACGGCACGCAAGTGACGCTTGTGGCCACGCCAAACGTCGGCTGGCTGTTCAAGGACTGGAAGGAAGACGGCCTGACCGAGACTTCGCGAACCGTCACGGTGACAGGGCCTGCGACGTACACCGCCGTCTTCACCCAGGAGATATTCACCGTCACGTTCGACGCGAACGGCGGCAGCGTCGACACCCCGTCGACGAACGTCACGTACGATTCGACATACGGAACTCTTCCGACGCCGACATGGACAGGCCGTAAGTTCGACGGCTGGTACACCGCCCTGCCGCCCGATGGAGTCAAGGAGACGGGTTCCACGCATGTGACTTCCAACCATACGCTCTACGCGTACTGGACGGCCAAGGCGTGCACGCTTGCGTTCGACTTGAACGGCAGCGGCAGCTACGACAAGCCTTCCGACGCGACCGCGACGTACGGCAGCGCCATGCCGGCGCTGAGTTCGCTTCCGAAGCGGACCGGTTACGCCTTCGGGGGCTTCTACGACGCCGCTTCGGGCGGAACGCAGTATTACGCGGCGGACGGAACGGGAGCGCGTCCATGGGACAAGGACACGGAAACCAGGACCACGCTCTATGCGCACTGGACGGCCAAGGAGTACGTCTTCACGGTAGACCCGAACGGCGGGTCGTTCAAGGGGAGCACGGTGCCGACGACGCTCAGCCCCAATCTCATCTTCGGAAGCAGGAACTGGAACGCGCTTAACGCGGCTGCCAAGACGGGTTACACGCTCACCGGCTTCTATACTGCGGCGAGCGGCGGCACGCAGGTTTGGGACGCGTCCAGGAAGGCCGTCAGGGGTGACTACTGGACCGAGAGCCAAGCCAACCTAGGGACATGGAAGTACGACGCTCCCGGCGGTACGTTCACGGCATACGCGCAGTGGTCTGCCAACGTCTACACCGTCACGCTCGATGCGAACGGGGGCGGGTTCGGGCAGGGCGCCGCAACGACTCGTGTCAGCGCAACATACGACAGTCCCATGCCGGCTCTGGCCTCCGGTCAGGTTCCGACGCGAACCGGATACGTGTTCCGCGGGTTCAGGGACGGCAAGTCGAGCGGAAACTCCTACTATCGCGCAACTGGCACAAGCCTAAGGAACTGGGACAAGGCCCAGAACGCGACGCTTTACGCGCAATGGGCGCCTATTGCCTATTCGATCGCGTTCAGCGGCGGCTCCGGCGCAAGCGGAGCGATGGAGACGGTCGCCAACGTGGCATACGGGCAGAGCGTCACTCTCCCGGCCAATGCGTTCACGAAGCCGGGCTGCGCGTTCCAGCACTGGAAGCATGGCGCGCTTGAGTACGCGGACGGCGCGACTGTCTCCAACCTTACGACGACGGCTGGCGACACCGTCACTCTCGTGGCGGCATGGGACGGTCCGTTTTGGGTGGCGTTCGACGCGAACGGCGGCAGCGGCGCTATGGCCGTCCAGCGTTTCGAGCAGGGCGAACCGCAGGCGCTCTCCGAAAACCTCTTCACCCGAGCCGGCTACGGGTTCTCAGGCTGGGCGACCAACGAGGCGACCGCCGCGTCGCTGAAGGTCACCTATACGAACTGCCAGGTCGTCGCCGACATCGAGGAAGTCGGAGCGACCAACACGCTCTTCGCCGTCTGGGCTACGAACGCGTACTGGGTGGCGTTCGACGCGAACGGCGGCACGGGCGACGCGATGGCTCCGCAGCGCTTCACGTACGACCAGCCCCAGAACCTTTCCTCGAACACGTATTCCAATGGCGAGATCTGGCGTTTCGGCGGCTGGAGCAACACCGTCGAGGGCGTCGTATACGCCGACGGAGCGTCCGTAAGCAACCTCTGCGCCGAGGCGAACGCGACGAACACGCTGGTTGCGGTCTGGGCCGACAACCGCACCGACCTCTCGAGGGCCATGCACTGCACGAACATGCAATGGTACGGCATTGAGATGCATCCGGCAGCCACGAATGTCAACCTGTGGACGGTTCGCGAGGGGGAAGGCCTTGGTTACGAAGGCAGCGGCTCCTGCGCAGAGCAGACCGGTGTAGGGGGCAATGCACTCGTATCGTCCGTTGCCACCAACGGAACGCTTTCGTTCTGGTGCCGCAATACATCTGAAAACGAAGCGAAGCTTTTCATGGCGACAAACGGCAGGACCGATTCGTTCTTCGGCGGCAACAGTTGGCCTCCGCCGGATGCGACAATTGCGACACTTGAAGCGGGCAGTGGCTGGCAGAAGCTGACGTTTGACATTACGTATCCGGGCACTGGCGACTTTTACATAAAGTTTGCGGTGATGAAGCTTTGGAATGCGGATTGTACGGGGACTATCCAGATCGACCAGATGACATGGACGCCGGAGAGCGGCGACAATCCGGAGCCGACCGAGGCGGACCGCGTCGAGCCTTCCGCCGTGTCGATGGCGGACGGTGCGATGACGATCTCGTTCACCGGCGACGCATCGTTCGCGTACCACCTGCTGGCGACCGATTCGCTTTCGCCTACCAACTGGTATGACTTCGGCGGAACGAACGTGGGGACGGGCTCGCTGCAGTCGTTCGCGATACCGATCGACGCCGAGCACCCGCAGCGGTTCTTCAAGATAGAGGTCATCCGCAAGCCGCAATGAGCGACATCGTCATAAAGGGCGCTCGCATGCACAATCTCCGCGGGATCGACGTTACGATCCCGCGGAATTCGCTAACGGTCGTGACGGGCCTGTCGGGGAGCGGCAAGTCGTCGCTCGCGTTCGACACGCTCTACGCCGAGGGCCAGCGCCGCTACGTAGAGTCGCTTTCTGCCTACGCGAGGCAGTTCCTGGACCGTCTGCAGAAGCCCGACGTGGAGAAGATCGAGGGCCTCTCTCCCGCAATCTCCATCGAGCAGCACACGACGAGCGGCAACCCGCGTTCCATCGTCGCGACCGTGACCGAGATACACGACTACCTGCGGATCCTCTACGGCTCCGCCGCAGTTCCGCACTGCCCGAAGTGCGGCCGTGCCGTGACGCGCCAGTCGGCGGAGCAGATCGTGGATTCGATACTCGGTTCCGCGGCGGGTTCTGAAGGCAAGGCCGTCCGCGCCGTAATCTTCGCGCCGGCGGTGAAGGGCAAGAAGGGCCGCCACGAGGACGTGTTCGCCGCGCTCAGGCGCAACGGATTTGCGCGCGTTCGCGTGGACGGAACGGTCTGCATGCTCGACGAGGTTCCTGAACTTGACAAGAAGAAGGCCCACAGCATCGACGTCGTCGTAGACCGCCTTGCGCTGCCTTGCGACAGGACGCGTCTCACCGACTCCGTCGAGCTGGCGCTCAAGACCGGCAAGGGCGTCATGGAGGTCGAATGGCTGGAAAGGTCGGAGTCGAAGACTTTCTCGGAGCTCAATGCCTGCGTTCCCTGCGGCATCTCCTTCGACGAGCTGAAGCCGCGCTCGTTCTCGTTCAATTCTCCGTTCGGCGCCTGCCCGACATGTTCCGGCCTCGGGCAGCTCTACTATTTTGACGAGGATCTCGTCGTGCCCGACAGGACGCTGCCCCTCCGTGAGTGCATCCATCCGTGGCGTCGCGCCGGGCACAACGCTATCATGTACTACAACGCTCTCCTGGAGCAGATCGCGAGCCAGTACAAGGTTAAGCTGTCGACGCCGTACGAAAAGCTGCCCGCGAAGTTCCGTCACGGGCTGATGCATGGGTTTAAGGACGACCTCGTGTTGCCGTGGCGCAGCGTGGACCGTCCGTTCGAGGGCGTCCTTGCGACGCTGCAGAAACGCCTGGAGGAGGCCGAGGACGACGAGACTCGCGCGAAATGGGAGGCATACCAGAGCTACCGCACCTGCCCTGACTGCGGAGGCGCGCGGCTTCGTCCGGAGTCGCGCGCGGCCACGGTCGCCGGCAAGACGATCGTCGAGGTGATGGCGATGCCGGTCGGCGAGGCGCTGAAGTTTTTCGAGGGACTGCCCGGGAACTCCGGAGCGAATCTCACCGGCCTGGCTGAGATCTTGCGCGAGATAATCCGCCGGCTTCGGTTCCTGCTGGATGTCGGGCTCGACTATCTTACGCTCGACCGTCCGGCGGCGACGCTTTCCGGCGGCGAGATGCAGCGCATCCGCCTGGCGACGCAGATAGGGAGCGGTCTCACGGGGGTGCTGTACGTGCTGGACGAGCCGACGATAGGCCTCCATCCGCGAGACAACGAGCGGCTGATATCAACGCTGAAGGGCCTGAGGGACCGCGGCAACACGGTCGTCGTCGTGGAGCATGACGAGGAGATGATGCGCGCGGCCGACTGGATAGTGGATCTCGGCCCCGGGGCCGGCCGCGAAGGCGGCAGGCTCATGTACCAGGGCGGTTTTGCCGGACTTCTCAAAGCGAAGTCGCTCACAGCCGACTATCTGACGGGAAGAAAGCGAATCTCAAACTCTCAAACTCTCAAACCTTCAAACTCTCAAACTCTCAAACTCTCAAACTTTCAAACTTTCAAACACTTCCTCTCCATTTCCGGCTGCACGGAGCACAACCTGAAGAACATCTCCGTCAGGTTCCCGCTGGGCGCGTTCACCGTCGTGACAGGCGTGAGCGGCAGCGGCAAGTCGACCCTTGTCGACGAGACGCTGAAGCGCGCCCTTATGCGCCGCTTCTACCGCGCCAAGGCCCAGCCCGGCCGCTACAGGCGGATAACCGGCATGGAGCATCTCGACAAGGTCATCGAGATCGACCAGTCGCCCATAGGGCGTACGCCGCGCTCGAACCCTGCGACGTACGTCGGGTTCTTCTCCGAGATACGCGACCTGTTCGCGAAGACCGAGGCCGCCCGGGCCCGCGGCTACACGGCAGGGCGCTTCTCGTTCAACGTGAAGGGCGGGCGCTGCGAGGTGTGCGGCGGCGACGGCCTCAGGAAGCTGGAGATGAGCTTCCTGCCCGACGTGTACGTCACGTGCGAGCAGTGCGGCGGCAAGCGGTTCAACGCCGAGACCCTTGAGGTGACTTACGGCGGCAGGAACATCGCCGAGGTGCTGGAGATGACGGTAGCGGAGGCGTTCGACTTCTTCGCGAAGGTGCCGTCGCTCCGGCGGAAGCTCAAGACGCTTGTCGACGTGGGCCTTGGCTACGTCGCGCTGGGGCAGAGCGCAACGACGCTTTCCGGCGGCGAGGCGCAGCGCATCAAGCTTGCGACGGAGCTTTCCCGCCGTTCCACCGGCAAGACGCTATATCTCCTGGACGAGCCGACGACCGGCCTGCATTTCGACGACGTGGCAAAGCTGATGAAAATCCTGCTGGAGCTGCGCGACCAGGGCAACACCGTGATAGTCATCGAGCACAACGTCGACGTGATGCGCTGCGCCGACTGGATCGTGGACCTCGGGCCCGGCGGCGGGGACGCCGGCGGCAGCCTGGTCTGCGAGGGGCCGCCGTCCGCCGTCCGCGCGTGCGCGGACTCGTTCACCGGCAGGTTCCTGTAGCCTTGTTTCCGTCGGCGGTTTTTGATATACTTTGTGCAGATAGAAAGGGTGACAGGTCATGAAAAGTAAAGCCATTCTCGTGGCGTTGCTTGCGTTTGCGTTTCATGCGCAAGCGGCGCACGTCACGCAGTCCGAAGCGGCTGGTGCGGCGAGCGCATGGGCTGGCGCCGGCGAGGCGTTGGGAGTCAGACTTGGCGGTAACGTGGAGTCCGTGCGCGAGTATGCCGTTACCAACGGGTATTCCTTTTATGTCGTACGGCTTGGCGGCGGCACGGTTATAACGTCATCCGACACCGCCCTTGACCCGATCGTGGCGTTCTCGCCGAGCGGCGACCTGGATCTTTCGGAGGGCGGGCCGCTCCTCGACCTGATGCGCAAGGACATCGCGGCCCGTGCCGCGATTGCGGGCGCTTCCGCCGCGTCTCCCGCCGCGAACGGGCCTTCCGCCGCCGCTTCAGCTGCTTCCGCCTCGTCTCCGGCTTCGTCGCTTTGGGCGGCGCTTCTAGGCAGGGCGGCAACGCCTGCCGCGCCGTCTTCGCGCACGTCCGCTTCCGAAAAGCCGCTTCCGTCCGTTTCCGACGTCCGCGTCGCGCCGTTGGTGAAGTCCAAGTGGAGCCAGAGCTCGGCGAACGGCGGCTACTGCTACAACTACTATACGCCCGGCCACTACGTCTGCGGCTGCACGGCCACCGCCATGTCGCAGATCATGCGGTACTTCGAGTTCCCGAAGGCGTCGGTAAGCGCGCGCTCGTACAAGTGCACGGTGGACGGCAAGTCGCAGACGCTTATGATGCAGGGCGGCACGTACGACTGGGAGAAGATGACCCTGGTGCCGGGGAAGGGGAGCATTTCCGACGCGAACCGCCAGGCGATCGGCAAGCTGACGAGCGACACGGGCATCGCGGTGAAGTCCAGCTACACCGCAGGCGACACGAGCGCGTATGTCAACGACGTTGCGGCGGCGTTGCGTGACGCGTTCGGGTATCCTGACGCGATCTGCTATTGGAACGAAAGCGGCTGGGATACCGGGAAGGGCGGCCTTCACGTGCGTTCGCTGCGCGAACGCGTCATTTACACGAACCTCGACGCCGGGCAGCCCGTGCAGTTCGCAATCTACGGGTACAAGGCCGGGCACGTCGGCGACAGCAAATACTGGGCCGGCCACGCAGTCGTGGCGGACGGCTACGGCTTCATGACCGTAGGCGGGGTCGAGACGGAATACGTGCACATCAACATGGGCTGGGCCGGCTCGGACGACATGTGGTACAACATTCCCGAAATCGACGCTGCGAACACCGGCGCCCACATCGGCGACAGCGGCTATGACTTCATCTACCTCGGCGGCGCGGTCTTCAACATCTCGACGAACGACACTGGCCTTGCGATTCTTTCCGGCCGCGTGACGGACGAGGACGGCGTCGCGGTGGCCGACGCGGAGATGTCCGCATTTGACGAGGGCGGGGCCTGCGTAAGCGAAACGAAGACCGACGCGAAAGGCGTCTATTCCTTCAAGCTGCCGGGCAACGCCCGCTATTCCGTGATGGCGACGTCTTCCGACGGTCGCAGCGTGGCGGAGCTGGACGCCAGGAATCTTCCCGCCACCGTCGGCCTCAACAGCTCTTACGTCGTAACGTCGTCCTCCAGCGTAGGCAACTCCTGGGGCAACGACATGACGCTGATCTGCCCGGCCGTCCGGGTCGGCGCGGACGTGTTCGCGTCGCTCGACAGCGCCATTGCCAAGGCCCGCGAGGTCGCCGCCTCCGGTCCGTCGGCTCCGGTGCTCGTGGAGATTCTTGACGCGTCCCTGCTCAAGGGCTCGCAGGTGCTCGACTTCGACTGCGTCATGACGGCCACCAACTCGGCGCCTGCGGCCTCGCCCGTCGTGCGCATCGGCGAAGCGCAGCTGAAGGTCGCCGCCGGCGCTTCGCTCGTGCTGTCCAACATCGTGTTCTCGGCCGGTTCGGATACCGTCGTTGACGTGGCGGAGGGCGGTTCGCTTGGCGTTTCCGGCATCGTCGACTTCGGCGTGCCCGTTGACGTCGCGGCGGTGCGCACGGCCGACGCTGACGGCCTCAGGCTCCTCGGCGGCATCGAGATCGGCTTCGCGCTCGACTGCGCTGCGGCCATGTCGGCCGACACACGGTTCGGCGTCGCCGTTGCCGCAACGGCCGGAGAGCTGGAAGCGATCAGCGAGAGCGCGCCGCGCATCGTGAACATCCACGATCCGCTCGGCGAGATGCGCGGCAGCGTGCAGGGCGAGGCGCCGGAATATTCGCTCGTCTGGTTCGAGCAGCCCGTGCCGATCGAGGACGCGGTCGGCTATTACGTGGACGCCGAAGGCAACACCAACACCGCCGCGCGCATAGACCGCCTCTTCGAGCGCTATGCCATGGCGCTTGCCGACGGCAGCCTGGGCGACGACCGCAAGATGGTGCTGCTGAAGGACGGCTCCCTGTCCCGTTCGCTGACCGTTTCCGACGGGCTCAGGCTGACGGGCGACAACGTCGTCATCGACCTTGCTGACGCGCCTGCCACGGTGTTCGACGTCAAGGGCGGGCAGCTGGCCGTGACAGGCGTCACCTTCACGAACTTCGTGGGCAACGCCCTCTTCCTCGTAAACGACCCGGTCGCCACCGTCATAAACATGTCGGCTGCCTCGGTGCGGCTCGGGATCGGCACCAGGCTCGTCGACATCGAGGGCACCAACTACCATTCGGGCGCGGTTGCGGTGCTTAAGGGATACGCTACCATCGCCGACGGCGCGGTTCTTGAGAACTGCCGCGCGACGGGCAAGTACAAGGCCTCGCAGAACCCGAGGAATTCCAGCGGCGGCGGCGTTTACATCGCGTCGGGCTCGAAGCTCAATCTCCAGAGCTGCACGATCACCAACTGCACGGCCGCGAACTTCGGCGGCGGCGTCTACGCCGACACCCGTTCCGCCGTCTATTTCTACGGAGCGCTCCAGATAAACGGCAACAGCTCCGGCACTTCGCGCCAGGGTGGATTTGCGGGCGATGACGTCTATCTCAAGAACCCGGCGAATCCCAAGGACCGCGCCACTGCCAAGCTATGCACCTCGGTGATAGGGTCGGTAGGCATCCGCTGGTCGGCCTCCGACTCCTCCGTCGGCAATGAAGACGGCTTGAGCCTCACCACGATGGCAAATTCGGCGGTCATAGCGCACGAGTCGGCGGACGCTTTCTTCTGCGACGTAAACGCGTCGCTCGTGGCCGAGGCCAGGGACGACCCCGCCGGGCTCGTCTGGGCCGCCGCGCCAAAGGGTCCGCAGCCGCTGCCTGCCGACAGGATCGACGAGGCAAGCGCCCGCGTCGACTATGCGGACGGCGCGACGGAGTACTATCTGCTTGTCACCGACGCGCTGAAGGCCCTGAAGGGAGACGCGACGGTGAACGTCGTCGGCTGGAACGGGCTCACGCTGAGCAGCGACATAACCGTCTCCAATGCCGTCACGCTGAAGTCCGACACCGATGTCGGCTTCTACTGGATGGACCGCGCCGCAGACTGTTCGCTGGTCGTCGCCGCCGGCGGTTCGCTCTCGCTGAAGGACATCGTGCTCTACGGCAGCGAGGTGACCGACGAAACGACGATGAAGACGGACGGGACGTCCCGCACGAAGCCGCTCTTCGCCGTGCGAGGCGGCACGCTGAAGCTGCTCACGCCGAGCGACAGGTCGCAGTACCGCACCGAGATCACCGCCGTGCTGGGCGACGGCAAGCGGGACGCCGGCGCCGTCAGCGTCTGGGGCGGCGGTGAGTTCAGGATGGCCAGCGGCACGGCGATCACCGACTGCGTAAACGCATACGCGAACGAGGCGGACGGCGCCGGCCGCGGCGCGGCCGTGCTGGTGGACGACGGCGTTGCGGTGTTCGCCGGCGGCACGGTCACCGGCTGCTCCGCATACACCGGCGGCGGCGTCTTCATCGGCAACAAGGGCCAGGTCAAGGTTTCCGGCGACACGAACATAACCGGCAACTTCGGCCTTGACGGCAAGCCCAGCAACCTCATCGTCTACGACCACGGGCGCCTTCGCCTGACGGGCAAGCTCACAGGTTCCATCGGCTACATCGAGGGCCTCGCCGGCGACACCGAGATCTTCGGCATCGCGAACTCCAGCGTGTCCCTTAAGGACGCGCTTTCTAGCGCGCACAACTTCACGCACGACAGGACCGGCGACATCGGCCTTGCCGTCGCCGGCGACGCCGGCACGCTGCTCGTCTGGGGCGCGTCGCCTGCCGCAGACGGCACGTACACGGACGAGGAAGGCAACGTGTACGAGCTCGTCGCCGGCGACGCATACGCCGTCGACTACCCCGTCGCCACGCTGGGTCTCGTCTATAACGGCGAGGCCCAGGCCGGCGTCGCCGAAGGCACGGGCTTCACGCTCTCCGACCACGTGAAGACGAACGCGGGCTCCTATGTGGCGAAGGCTGTGCCGCGGCCGGGCTTCGAGTGGAGCAACGGCTCGACGGCGGCGAAGTCGATTTCCTGGAGCATCGCCAAGGCGACATACGACATGAGCGGCGTGACTTTCGATGACGCGACCTATGCCTACGACGGCGAACCCCACGCGCTGGAGGTTTCCGGCAGCCTGCCGAAGGGCGTGACGGTCAGCTACGAGAACAACAGCCAGCAGGAAGTCGGAGTCTACGAGGCGACGGCGATCTTCTCCGGCGATGCCGTCAACTACTACGACATTCCCGGAATGACGGCCACGCTGACCATCGTATCGACCGATCCGCCGCCGCCCGTCGACCCCGCGCAGCCGACGCCCATCGCCTTCACGGCCATCGCCGGAGCCGACGGCACATGGATCATTTCCCTCACTGCGGCCGTCGAGCGGTGCTGGTACACGCTTTACGAGACGAACTCCCTGACGGGCGGATTCGACATCGGGAACGCGGGCTTTGCGGAGCGCCGCCAGGCCGGGGCCGGCGATGTGCCGACGATGACTTTCACGCGGCCCGCCGGCGGTCCTCAGCTGTTCTGGAAGGTCGTCGCCGAGCCCGAAGACGCGCACACGGCTGACATGCCGTAACCCAGGAACACCAGAAAATGGCAAAGACAGAGACGAAGACAGGCAACACCGCCCTCGACGCGGTGATGAGCCAGATTCGCAAGGAATTCGGCGAGATGGCCATCATGCGTCTCGGCGACCGCGAGTCTGAGAACGTTCCGGTAATCTCCACGGGAGCGCTTTCGCTCGACCTTGCGCTCGGCGTCGGCGGGCTGCCGCGCGGCCGCATCGTGGAGTGCTACGGGCAGGAGTCCAGCGGCAAGACCACGCTCGCGCTCCATGTCGTGGCGAACGCGCAGAAGGCGGGCGGCATCGCCGCGTTCATCGACGCGGAGCACGCGCTGGACCCGGGCTACGCCAAGAAGATAGGCGTCGACCTCGACAACCTTGTCGTCTCCCAGCCGAACAGCGGCGAGGAGGCGCTCACCATCTGCGAGCAGCTCGTGAAGTCCGGCGCGCTCGACGTGGTGGTCGTCGATTCCGTCGCAGCCCTAACGCCTCAGGCCGAGATCGACGGCAACATGGGCGACAGCCACATGGGCCTCCAGGCGCGGCTGATGTCACAGGCGATGCGCAAGCTCACCGGCGTCATAGCTCAGACGAAGACGCTCCTAATCTTCACGAACCAGGTGCGCGAGAAGATAGGCGTAATGTTCGGGAACCCCGAGACGACGCCCGGCGGCAAGGCCCTCAAGTTCTACGCCTCCTGCCGTCTCCAGGTGCAGCGCATCGGCGCGATAAAGAACACTTCCGGCCAGGTCGTAGGCAACCGCACGCGCGTGAAGGTGGTCAAGAACAAGGTGGCGCCTCCGTTCACCGAGGCGGAGTTCGACATACTCTACGCCTGCGGCATCTCGTGGGAAGGCTCGGTGCTGGACGCGGCGCTCGCACGCGGCGTGGTGGAGAAGCGCGGCAGCTGGCTCAGCTTCGGCGACGAGCAGCTCGCGCAGGGCTCGCTCGCCACGATCGACTATCTCAGGGCCAACCCCGAAGTCACGGCCAAGATCGCGGAGCTCGTCAAGTCCGCTCCCTTCAACCCTGCAGCTGCGAGGCGGAAATGACCGGTGCGCCTTTGCTTGACCGCCGCGGCTTCCTCGCGGCCGGAGCCGCAAGCCTGCTAGCGGGTCGCCGTCTCTTCGCTTTCGGCACCCCCGCAGGCATGCCGGTCGTCCGCTTCGGAATGGTGACCGACCTTCACTACGCCGACATCGATCCGGATCCTGCGCCGTGCGGCGTGGTTGGCCGCAGGTTCTACCGCGAGTCGCTGCGCAAGCTCCGCGAGGCCGTGGCGGTGTTCAACGTGCGCCGCCCCGACTTCGCGATCGAGCTCGGCGACTTCAAGGACCTTACGCGCGGACGCGACGAGACGCTTGCGCACCTTGAAGGCATAGAGGCGGCCTTCGCCGGGTTCGACGGCCCGCGCTATCACGTGGCCGGCAACCACGACTTCGACTGCCTTTCGCCCGAAGAGTTCTTCTCGCGCCTCCCTAACGACGGCAAGCCGTCCCGGTCGGGCTACTATTCCTTCGTGCGCGGAGGCGTCACGTTCATAGTGCTGAACGCCTGCTTCGATTCCTCGCTGAAGCCATACAGCCGCGCCAACCCGTGGAACGACGCGAACGTTCCGCCGGAGGAGATGGCCTGGTTCGAGCGCGAGCTGTTGGCCGCGAAGGGCCACGTGTTCGTGTTCTGCCACCAGCGGCTCGAGGATTCCGCGGAGCGGAACCACATCGTCAAGAACGCGGCGGCCGTGCGAGCCCTCATGGAGCGCAGCGGAAAGGTGAAGGGCGTCATCACCGGCCACCAGCACAGGGGCGGGGCGAACGTGGTGAACGGCATTCCATACTATTCGCTGCGCGCGCTCGTATGCGACTCGGGGGAGGGCAACAACAGCTTCGCCGAGACTGCGATCTACGCCGACGGCTCGTTCACCGTGACCGGCTGGGGCCGCGCCGCGTCGCGCGGCGCCAAGGGCGAGTTCCCGGCGCGCGGCCTCGTGGCCCATCGCGGCGACGCAGCCGACTTCCCCGAGAACACGCTGCCGGCGTTCGAGTCCGCAGTCCGCAAGGGGGCGGAAATGGTCGAGCTGGACGAGTGGCGCTGCGCCACCGGCGAGCTTGTCGTGATGCATGACGGCTCGGTTGACCGCACGACTGACGGCAAGGGCCGCATAGCAGACCTCTCCTTCGGCGAGATCCGCGCCTTGGACGCCGGCGTAAGGAAGGGGGCGGCTTTCGCCGGAACGCGGGTGCCGACTCTCGAGGAGGCCCTGAAAGTCTTTCCGAAGACCGGCATCGTCCTGAACATCCACTGCAAGACAGGCTCGGCCGCCCCTGAAGTGGCCGAGACGCTCCGCCGCAACGGGCGCCTCGCGCAGGGCGTTCTCATGATGGATTCGCTCGAAGACCTCGTCAGCGTCAAGAAGAAGTGTCCGTGGGCGAAGACAGGCCTCGTCTTGAACTCCGACGCCGGCTGGGCCAGGCCATGGACGGAAGACGAGGCGTGGAAGAAGCTCCGCGCCGCCGCCAAGGCCGGAGTGGAGTACGTGCAGATGCTGCCGAACTGCCATCTCACGGCTCAGCAGTTCAAGTTCTTGCGCGACCTCGACGTCCGCATCACCTATTTTGCGGCGAATGACGCCGACACGATGCGCTCCCTCGTCCGCGAAGGGTACGACTTCATATTCACCGACCGCTACTCCGCCTTGCGCCCGGCCTACGACGCCGCGGCCGCAGAAGAGGCATGAGGAAAGGCTGGCGCATCAAGTGAAGGCGGTCGTCGTCCTTTCCGGCGGACAGGACTCCGCCACCTGCCTTGCGCTTGCCGTGCGCAAGTACGGCGCCGGCGACGTCGCGGCGATCACCTTCGACTACGGGCAGCGCCATTCGGCAGAGACGAAATACGCCCGGCGCCTGGCGAAGAGGTTCGGCGTCTCCGCGCACAAGGTCGTGCGGCTAGGCTTCTATCGCGAGCTGACGACGAATGCGCTCCTCGACGCGGCGATGCCGATACGTCGCGGCCGGAAGTGTCCCAACACCGTGGTCGAAGGCCGGAACGCATTCTTCCTCCTGGCTGCGTCGGTCTGGGCGAAGTCGCTTGGCGCGACGGACGTGTACACGGGCGTCTCCCAGGCCGACTCCTCCGGCTATCCCGACTGCCGGGCGGCGTTCGTCCGCGCCCAGGAGAGGGCGATACGGCTCGCGTTGGACTTCCCGATCCGCATCGTGACGCCGTTCATGCGCATGACGAAGGCGGCGGAGTGGGCGCTTGCCGCCAGGCTGGGGATATTTGACGTGATCCGCGACGAGACGGTCACCTGCTACAACGGAATACCAGGGAAGGGCTGCGGACGCTGCCCGGCCTGCAGGCTCCGCAACCGAGGCCTTCGCGAGTACGAGCGCTCCGCGTCGCTGCCGTAGACATCTTCGCGTCCGATTTGCTATAATCGCCCCGTGCGCGGCATATTCGAGGTTCTTGCGCCAGTCGGGCGCGCCGGCGTCGTGATGGCTAGGTCCGTCGCGTATGCGCCGTACGTGCTGTTTCGCCGCCGCGGCCTTTCCGGGCTTTTCGACCAGCTCTACGCCACGGGGATACGCTCATTGCCCGTGCTGACGGTGGTGTCGCTCTTCACGGGCATGATACTGTCGCTGCAGGTCGGGCTTGAGCTTGCCAAGTTCAACCAGGAGATATACCTCGGCGCGGCGGTGATGGTCTCGCTCGTGCGGGACGTGGCGGCGTTCAGCTGCGGCATATGCCTCGCGGCTTGCGTGGGGTCTGCGATAGCCGCCGAGATCGGCACGATGAAGGTGAACGACGAGATCGACGCCTTGCTCGTGATGGACGTGCCGCCGATGAGGTTCCTCGCATCGCCGCGCGTTCTCGCGCTCGCCGTCATGTCGCCGCTGCTCGCGTTCTACTGCTGCATCGTCGGTCTCGTGGGCGGCGGTCTCGTCGGCTCCACCCAGCTGAACGTGGACTTCGGCCAGTTCTCGGCGAGCGCGATGTCGGTGGTTGCGACGAAGGACCTCGTCGTCGGCCTTGCCAAGGCAGGGGTGTTCGGGCTTCTCATCGGGTCCATCTCCGTCTCGGAGGGGCTGGGCGCGGAGCTCGGCGCCACCGGCGTCGGCAAGGCGACGCAGCGCGCCGTAATCGCGTCGTTCCTCGCCATACTTGTTTTCGGCTACATGATAACGAGGGTGTGCTACAGATGACGGGCGCGATCGAGTTCAGGAATGTCTCGAAGAGCTTCGGCGGCCGCGCCGTGCTGGACGGCCTCTCCTTTTCCGTAGCCCCCGGCGAAATATTTGCCATCGTCGGCATGTCGGGCACCGGGAAGTCGGTGACGCTAAAGCACATCGCTGGCCTCATTGAGCCGGATTCCGGCGAGGTGGAGTGCTCCTCTCGCCGAATAGGCTATCTCTTCCAGTCGGGCGCGCTCCTCGCATGGCTCACCGTTTTCGAGAACGCGGCGCTGCCGCTTCTCGAGACGACGCGGCTCGGCAGGGCCGAGGTGGAGGAGCGGGTGCGCAAGGCGCTCCGCTCGGTAGGCCTGGAGGACGCCGCCGACAAGTACCCGTCGGAGATATCGGGCGGCATGCAGAAGCGCGCCGGCCTCGCCCGCGTGCTTGTGAGGGACGCCGAGATAATCCTGTACGACGAGCCGACTTCCGGACTCGACCCCGTGACCTCCGCCAGCATATCGCGGCTGATCCGCGACGTCGGCAAGTCGCGCGGCGCGACGTCCGTGCTGGTGACGCACGACATCGCCGGCGCGATGCGCATCGCCGACAGGATAATGCTTCTCAAGGACGGCCGGTGCGCGCTGTGCGCGCCGCCGCGGGAGTTTGCGGCCTCCCGCGACGAGGCGGTCGCAGGTTTCCTAGCCGCATCGAAGGGAGACGGGATATGAAAAGGAAAAACGACGCGATCGCCCATGCGACGGTAGGGTTCTTCATCGTCGCGCTGACGGCCCTCCTCGCATACTTCACGATCGTGGTGTCCGGCGTGGACGTGCTCGCCGGCCGCAGCCGCCGACCGGTAAAGATCGTCTTCGACGAGGTGGGCGGACTCAAGGAACGCGACAGCGTCATGTTCAAGGGCACGAAAGTCGGCTCGGTCGAGAGCATAGAGGTCACGCCGTCCAACCTGGTCGTCACTGCTGTCGTGGACGAAAAGGTGCTCTTGCGTAAAGGCTGCAGCGCCACGGTCAGCAGCATGTCCGTGCTTGGCGGCAACTACCTGCAGCTTGAGGAAGGTTCCGGCGAGCCGGTCAGGCCCGGTGACGGTCCGCTCGTCGGTGTCACGCCGACGGACTGGATGAAGGACGTCTCGCGCATAGCGAAGAACCTGCGCGACCTTACCGACCGCATCGAGATCGCGGGAATAGTGACTAACCTTGAGGCCGCAAGCGAGTCGGTGAGGAACGTCCTTCAGCGCATAGAGAACGGCGAAGGCCTGGTGGGCCGCCTCGTCTCGTCGGATGACACCGTCTACAACGACCTGAAGTCCGCCGTCTCGAACGCCAGCGCGGTCGCCGCGCACCTCAACCGCAGCAGCATCTACGACAACCTCGACGCCACGCTCGCGAACGCCAGGACGATCTCCGAGAAGCTCGGCCGGCAGAGCCTCTACGACGAGCTGGACGCCGCGATCGCCGACTTCCGCAAGGCGTGCGGCAACGTCGCGACGGCGGCGGACGGCATAGACCTCAAGGGCACCACGGCGCGCGCCGACGAGCTGCTCGAGAACCTCAACGAGGTCGCGGCGCGCCTGCGTCGCGGAGAAGGCACCCTCGGCAAGCTGACATCCGACGACGCGCTTTATAAGGAGGTAGAGGGTCTCGTAAGGGACGTGCGGCAGGTCATCGACAACTACCGCGACACTACGCCGATCTCCACGTTTACGTCGCTTGCCACCGGGGCGTTCTGACAATGTTGCTTCTCGCCGCATCGCTGTTCTTTGTCGACCCCGAGCCGCTTGACATGCCGCGGGCCGAGGCGTATCTCGTGACGGAGGAAGACGGCCGTTACCGCCTGGAAGACCGCTACGACCGCACGGACCTCTGGACTTCCCGCGCAGTGCTCGGCTGCTGGTCCGACAGCGACGGACGCGTCTTCACGCTCGCCAAGCTGGACGTCGCACCCCCGGCGATCGGGGCGCATGCCACCGAGACGCGCGTCGCCTACACCGAAAGCTGCGTGCCGATGAAGCTGAACCGCAGGGACCCTTCGCGCCGCCGCTCCGCAGTGGCCCTCCTCGCGCCGTTCGAGCCGGCTTCGGAAGCGTGTCCGCCGCGCCAGCCGCCGCGCGGCATGAAGGGCGTCGAATACTGGCAGGGCACGAACCGCTCCGCCATCGTGTGCTCCTTCCTGCCGGAGAAGTCGTCCGTCTGGTACCTTGCAGTCTGGGAGCTGGCCGAGGGCGACGACTTCGCTGAGCGCATGGACGCGTTCGAGTGGAAGTTCCTGGAGGGCGAATGGAAGACGGCCGGGCTCTGGCTCGGCGGGGAGCCGCTCCCGGCGTCGGAACGCGAGCAGTTGCGCGCAGACGCCCACCACAGCGTGACCAACTACGCGGACTGGCGCTGGACCGACTCCGCGTCGTTCACCGTCCTTGACGACCTGCCGCGCGACTCTGGCTTCGTCGTCGCTCTCACCAACGAGCTGCCGAAGATGCGGGCCCGCTACGCCGAGGCGGTGCCGACTCCGCTGGAGACCTCGAACGCGCTCTGCGTGGCGCGCATCTACTGCAGCCGCGAGGAATACCTTGAGGCCGTGGGCGACGACATGGCGTGGAGCGCGGCCTACTGGAGCCCCGAGCGGCGCGAGCTGGTGGCGCACCTGCCGGAGACCGGCGAGGCGGCGCTCATGCGCACGCTGCGACACGAGGCGTTCCACCAGTACCTCTCCTACGCCTGTTCCATGATGTCCGCCTCGCCCTGGTTCAACGAGGGCTACGCGCAGTACTTCGAGGACGAGGAGTCGCGGAGCTGGGGGGAGGGCATCGACGCCGGCCCAGATGCGATCGAGCGCCTTGCGCCTACGCTGCCCGCGCTGATGATGATGAACTACGACGAGTTCTACGGCGGGTCGGACGCCGCGCGGCGCATGAAGTACCGCCTTGCCTGGTCGATAGCGGTCTTTCTCGAGAAGGGCGCCCCGGAGGTGAGGTTCCGCCCGTTCGCCAAGCTCAAGGCCGACTACATCGAGGCCTTGCTCAAGAGCCGCAGCATGCGGCAGGCCACGCTGGCCGCGCTCCTCGGCAACGAGGACAGGACCAAGCTGTTCCTGGACGAGTGGGTTAAGTTCTGGCAGGACCAGGCCGCAAGGTAGGTGCCGCCGTACGGACGCTGCGCCGGACCGGCATCAGAAGGAGTATCGCAAATGGGTGACGTGCACGGGGTGTATTCTTGGGCGGTCAGGACGTACGAGTGCGGGCCAGACGGCGTGGCGACGATGGCGTCCGTCTGCAACTGGCTCCAGGAAGCGGCGAGCCTGAACGCCGAGACGCTGTCGTTTTCAAAGTCCAGCTTCGAGGCCGCCGGCGAAAACATATCGTGGGTGCTGACGCGCCTCAAGGTGCGGATCTCCCGCTTCCCGAAATGGGAGGAGACGGTGTCTCTCCTTACGTTTCCGCGCGGCGGACGGCGGATAGTGGCTTACCGCGATTTCGTCCTTGCGGGCGCGGACGGCGCCGAGCTCGGTTGCGCGACAAGCGAATGGATGCTCATCGACCTCGCGTCGCGCAAGGTCGTCGCGATCCCCGACGGCGTGTTCGCTGCGGCGAACACGGTCAGGAAACCGGTGTTCGGCGACGAGCCGTTCGCGAAGCTGCGCTGGGACTGTGGCGCGGCATCTCCTGACGCCCTTTCGTTTCGCGCCAGGCGCGGCGACATCGACCTGAACGGACACGTCAACAATGTCCACTACGTCGAATGGCTCATGGAGGGTCGCCCCGACGCGGCAGGCCCTTGCCATGAGCTCGACATCGTGTTCAAGTCGGAGACGCTTGCAGGCGAAGAGGTGCGGGTCGAATCCGTGGAGACGGAACCCGGCGTGTTCTTCCATCGCGTATATGCGCCCGACGGACGAGACCGCGTCCTGGCGAAAACCTCCTCATCGCATCCATTTGAGCATCCCATCTGAGTTCTTTTTTGTGTTAACTCCGACGGCTGGTAAAAGGCTCCATTACCATTCCGCCTTATGTTCCACGCCATACAGCCGCGCTTACGGTACTTTTCATTGTTCATGTTTAGGGTCTGCCTTCGGCAGAGGAGGTCTGGAGGATACTTCCTCCAGCTACAACAGCGTAGGAATGCTACCTGTCACAGGTTGAAATGCGCGGAGCATGTGGCGCAGCGTTAGCGAAGCTATTTGCCAACCATCGGAGTTTTTTCACCACTCAACCGTTGCTCAGGCCCTGAAGCTGGAGGTTCCCCATTTTTTCGGGGATGAAAACGGTCGCACCCCTGTAAACAAAGGGCGAAATGGTGATTCTCAGTTTGCGACAAGTGAAAATTCCTCTTTCGGGTTTGTAATTGAACTCCGAGCGTTAGAGCTCTCGCTACCGCTGCGCCGCTTCGCACCATACAACGGCTATACATGTGTCGGTTGAAGTGTTTTTGGGTGCGAC
>JAFWKK010000022.1 GCA_017514235.1 Kiritimatiellia bacterium
ACCACCACGGCGCAGGTCTGGCCATGCACGCTTTCGCCCTCGCGCTCTGCGTCGAAGGAGAAGTCGTCCCACCACAGATAGTCGAGCGTGAGGTCGCTCCACGTCACGTCAGTGCCAAGAATCGGCCCCTCCGCGTCTTTCTCCATGCGCCTGCCGTCTACCGTCAGGCGCGTGACAGAATTTGAGCGCGAAAGCGAGTAGTCATGCTCGGCCTTGACTATGCCCTTGCGGCTGCGCAGGATTATGCGGCCCCTCAGCTCGACGTCGGACGGAATCATCGAACGGCAGCTCATGACGAGCTCGCGCGGCGTCGCGTTCGTGGAGAGGAGCAGGCTGGCAAGGACGGCAATCATTTAAGTGCGGCCTCCAGCTTGCCGTCCCTCTGCCCGCCCATGGCGCGGCCCGTCTCGTAGTAGCGCCGCGCGGCGTCCTTGTTCGGCGGATCTCGCTTGAGCATCAGGTCGGCCATGTTGTAATACGCGTATGGGCTGCGCGGATTCGACATTATCGCCTGGTCCAACGTCGATTCCGCCTCTTTCAGCTTGCCCTGCTCAACCTCCATGGCAGCCTTCAGGTTCAGCGCCATGGCATCGTTTGGCTTCGAGACAAGCATCTCGTTTATGCCAAGCTCAGCAGCGGACCAGTCGCCCTTCTCGATGTCGGCTATGACACGGTCGCGCGGCGAAAGCGGCGGCGGCGCGACAGGACTTCCAGTAGCGGCGGCCGCAGCCTGCGGCTTGTCGGTCTCAGATTCGATTTGTTTCTCCTCGCCCCTATTACCGCCGTCACTGGACGCTTTTGCGCCCTTCGCGCCCTTCTTCGCCGCGCGTTCCTCAGCAAGCTTCTTCTCAAGCTCTGTCGTGTCGCTTACGGCGACGGCCTTTGCATTTGCCTTTATCTGGCCAAGGAGCAGGGAATCTATCGCCGCGTTTACGTACGCACGCTTGTTGCGCAGCGTGGCGAACTCCGGCTTGTTGACTCGGTCTGGGTAGTCTTGCTCGACGCGGTCAAGCTCGGCAAGGGCGCGCCGATAGGCCTCTATCGCCTGAGCCGTCTTCCCCTCGTCGGCAAAGTCGACCGCCGCGTCGATGTTTGTCGACGCGCCCTCCATGAGCTCCGAAAGCCGCGGTGTCTTCCTCGCACCGTCACCATCCGAGCCGAACGGCCAGTACCAGCTTGCCTGCAACGCGCCCACCAGCGCAAACGCAGCAGCCAGGAAACAGAACTTCCTCATTTGGGTGCGTATTATATCAAAAACCGCCGCGCCTGTGTTGGGCGAAGATTGCAGCCGACGCGCCTCAACGCTGCCTCAACGCCGAAAGAAGAGCGGTGCACCCTTCGAGGACGTCGTCGTACGTTGCGTCGAAGTTGCCTGTGTACCATGGATCGGCTATGCCGCGGCTCTTGCCGGCGAATTCCATCAGAAGGCGAATCTTGCCTCTGTCTTCGGGAAACACGAGCCTCATGAGGTCGGCCTTGTTGTACGCGTCGCATGCAACGAGCAGATCGTATTCGTGCGCTTTTCCCGCATCGAGCAGCCACGCCCTGCGCGGCTCGAACGGTATGCGCTTCTCGATCAGCTTTCGGCGCGTCCCGAAATGTATGTCGTTGCCCAGCTCGTCGGTGTGCAGCGCCGCCGACTCAACGGCTACGTCGTCGATACCTGCGTCGGCAAGTAGCTTTTTCATGACGAACTCCGCCATCGGCGACCTGCATATGTTCCCGTGGCACAGAAAAAGTATCTTCATCGCTAGATTGAACGCAAGCGGTTGCTGGCTGACATTGACTTGGAGCCCAGCCTTATGAGGTTCAGCGCCGTCGGCACTGCAACGAGAAGTGTGAAGGCAACCGTTCCGACGGCTCCCAGGACGCAAAGCCCGAACGGCATCACAAAGCTTGGAGGAAGACCCCAGTTGGACATTGCGGCGCGCGTTCCAGACGTGCAGAGCCAGCCGACGGCCGCGCCGCCAGGCAGACCAGCCGCAATCGCCGCCATGGCTACGCGCAGGGCCTCTGCGACGAGAACGCGCGCAAGCTGCCACTTCGTCGCGCCTACAGTCCGCAGAACCACGAACTCGCGGCGACGCGAATCTGCGGACGCCACCAGCATCGCCACGAAGCCAAGCGAGGCCACTGCGAGGAAAATGAACGGCACGCGCGCCATTGCGCCGATGAGATCCGTGCCGTGCGCAAGCGTTCCGTCCGCAATCTCGTCGCGAGCATGAAGACGAACGGTATTGCCTCTGATCTCTCCTCCGTCTCCTTCGGCCCAGGCTCCGCCAAGCGCATCGACTATGGCCCGCTCAACTATGCGGCCCGCCGGGAAAACGCCATTGCGCCCGAGAAACGCGGGGTCGAAGTCAAGCCAGAGGTGCGTCATCCTGACGAGCTCCTGAGGGCGTGGATCGCACGCCGCCAGCGTGTCGAACGAGACGAACACGGGGCCGTCGGTGTTTGTCGGCATCCTGTTGAGGCCGCGGACAAGCCCGCGGCTGGTAACCATGTGCCAGTTCAGGTCCACGACGCCGACAATGTCAAGCTCGACCTTGAGCCCCCGCCCAGCATCGAGCTTCAGCTTGTCGCCTGCCTTCAGTCCGCGGGCCCGCCCCATCATCTCCGTTATGACGCACGCGTCGCCGGACGAAATCGCCTTCGATGCGGTCTCGCGACTTCCCTGCACGAACCGGAAGTCCGGCAGCCAGTCGCTCGCCAGCAGAAGTGCGTTGCGGTACTGTCGCCCGCCGCCGCGTCCGCCAGACATCTCTTCCAGCGGGTCGAAGTTCACCTGCAGCGGCTGAAGCTCGGCTATGCGGCGAACTCCGGGCAGGCTGCGGAGCCTGTGTATGTCGAACGCGGACACGCCTCCCGGAAGTATGGACACAATTGCGTCGGGCCACTCCTTCGACGGGACAAACGGCTTCATCAGCGACGCACCCCACACCTCGACGGCGACAAAGGCCCCATATCCAAATGCGATTGCAAGGAACATGCCGAGCGGACGTTTCCTCGGCGCATGGTCGGACGCCGCCTCCAGCGGCTTCACCGAGAGCGCGGGCCGAAGCGCAAAGAGCGCGCCCGCCACGGCCACGACAGGTGTTAGCACGGCGACTGCCAGCACCCCTCGACCGCTCACGGCCATCCCCAGCGGAAAAGTGTCGGCATCAGCCGAGACGTAGAGCCAAAGTGCCGCGACCGCGGCGGCGACGCCGATGGCAAGGCCAGCGAGAGAAAGCATGGCGGACTCCCCCAGAACGAGGCGGGCAACGCCTCCGCGCGTAAGGCCGACCATCCTGAGGACTGCGATCTCGCGGCGACGCGCCTCTATCGACAGGATGAGCGAGTTCAGCAGCAGACACAGCGCGGTCAGGGCCGCAGCCCACAGAAGAAGCGGCTTTGCGCGATCCATGCTGCGGCCTACGTCAGACCTGAACCCGGACGCAAGCTCCTCGGCGGACGGAGCCGAGAACGGCCGCCATTCCTCGCCTATGCCATCTGCGGTCTCGGCCGAGACGAACATGTTGGGATAGCCCCGAAGCGGACGGCTCCAGTCCAGATACCCGGCGATCTTCAGCCTGTATGCGCCCCTGCGCCCGACGAGCGTGATCTCATCGCCGACCGGCGGCGGCCTCTTCACGCGGCGCTGCGCGAACAGAGCCCTTGACACCACGCACTCGCCCTTCTTGAGGCGGCGTCCTGTGCATGTCGCAGCTGCGGCAATCATGGGCGGGCCCTGCAGCACATGCCCGTCGGGGCGGAAGTCGAGCTGCATTCGGGCGACCTTCGCGCCGGGCTCCACCGGCATCTCCTCCAGCAGCCGCTCCGCTACGCGCACGGCCTGTGCGTCGTTTGTCGCCACGAGCGACTGCATGAACACGACGGAGCCTGCCGCTATTGCGATCCCAAGCGCCGCGCAGACGTGACGCGCCTTCACCTGTACGTCTCCAAATAGAGCTGCGACACGCGCGCAGGATCGCCATGCGTCTCGGCCGACGCGGCAATACGCCCGTCTCGTAGGAAATGCACCCTCTCTGCGCACGCCGCGACCTGCGGGTCGTGCGTCACGACGAGGACTGCGGACCCGCCGATCCGGCTGACGCTCCCCAGAACCGCGCATATGTCCCTGGCCGCAGCAGCGTCCAGGTTGCCCGTCGGCTCGTCCGCCAGCACGACGTCGGGCTTAGCTACAAGCGCACGCGCTATCGCGACGCGCTGCTGCTCGCCGCCTGAAAGCTGTTCGGGACGCTTCTTGGCGAGCCCGGCGACGCCAAGCTCGGCCATCAGGTTGTCAACCCTGCTGCGGACGTCGGCGGCACCAAGCCGCGCGCCGTCAAGCGCAAGAGGCAGCAGGATGTTCTGCTCGACTGTCTTCTCGTTCAGCAGGTTGAACGCCTGAAACACCACGCCTATGTGCCGCCGGCGGAACTTCGTCGCAGCCGTGTCGCCCAGCTTCGTGATGTCGGTGCCGCCGACCTCTATCGCGCCGGCGTCTGCCGAAAGCAGCCCCGAGGCGAGGTGCAGAAACGTCGACTTGCCGCAGCCGCTCGGCCCCATCAATGCCTCGAACGCACCTGCGCCAAGCGACAGGTCTAGCCCCTTCAGCACCTCCTGCGCGCCATACTTCCTCCAAACGCCGACTGCCTTAAGCGATTCCATGCAACCTCCTGGGATTGTTAGCCATCCGATGTCTTAAACGACGCCAGACGCGGAAATGTTCAGCGGCAGAGCTCAAGGACGATCATGGCGAACGACGTGCAGAGGACGGGGTTCGACTCCCAGAACCGGTTGTTGTCGTTGGACCAGCTGCCGTCAGGCTTCTGCAGCGACATGACCTTGGCGGACAGCTCCTTCTTCCAGTCGTGTCCCCCGACAATGTCCACTTTCGCGGCCGAGAGAGCCCTCGCCATGATGTCGTAGAAGTAGTAGAGCCCCTGGCTGCCCATGCCCGGGTTCTCGTCGACGGTCCAGTACTTCTGCAGGTACTCCAGAGACTGGCGCACGCGCGGGTCTCCGCGCTCCAGCTTTGCCGCGCACATTGAGAGAACCGCCGCGTATGTCATCGAGCCGTAGGCACGCAGATGCACGCGCCCCTGGGCGTTCGTCGAGACGCCTGCCTGCGGCGTCCGCTCGTTGTACGCCGCGCCGCCGGCGTCAGGCCCCTCCGTCACCATCAGGTTCTCGACGAACTTAATGGCCTTGTCCCAGTCGATGTCGGCGCGGCGTCCGTCCGTGCGGTACTCCTCCAGCGACGCGGTCTTGGCCATCGCGCTCATCGCATACGACGTGTTAGAGAGGTCGGCGTACCTTCGCCTCGACACCTTGTCGTACCCGAAGCCGCCAGCCATGGTGTCGTCGCCTGTGAGCTGCGACGAGGCGATGTAAGTGCGCGCGGCGAGCAGCGCGGACTTCGGCGCAAGGCCAGAGTCGTATAGCGCAGACAGGCAGACGGACGTGTTGTAGTTGCCGAGTCCAGAGCCGCCGCGGCCTGGCTTCGGAACGTAGAACCCGCCGTCTGCCCGCTGGGTTTTCAGCACGAAGTCCGCCGCGCGCCTGAGCGAACCGTCGGCGAGACGCTGCTTCACGCCGTCCAGCTCCGCGCATCCAGAGAGCGCCCATAGGGGCAGTGCCGTAAGCGCCGGCATCTGCGCGTCGCTCCAGTGCCCGTCGGATTCCTGGTTTGCCAGCAGAAAGCCGGCGCCGTTCACCAGCGCCGCCTCGACTGCGGCCACAGCGGCAATCACCACTCCTGTCATGTATTCATCCTTTCATCGTTCTTTCGTCGTTGAATATGCAGGCTCGCCCAGTCCTCATGGCTGCCTGAGCCTGAAAGATAGCAGCAGACGGGCAGTGGACGCAACGCCCATCCCGCCGGACCTGGCCGGCTCGAACCTTGCCACGCGCACGGCTTCCGCGGCGGCTGCGTCAAGTTCGGCGAACCCACTGGACGACGCTATGCTCACCCCTCCGACGCCGCCCGCCTCGTCAACACGTATCTCAAGCGCGACGTCACCCTGCTCGCCGCGGCGCCTCGCGCCTCTCGGATACACCGGCCGTATCGTCTTCAGCGGACGCGGCGGAGCCTCTATGCGCGCCTGCTCCGCCGCCGCGCGGCCCTCCGGCGGCGCGGAAGCCTCGTCAATCCGCGGCACTGCGCTGTCCGGCGGCTCTATGCTCGTCAGCTCTGGGGCCGGCGGCATTGGGTGGACTTCGTCGCGGGCCGGTTCAGGCGGCTGCGAGCCGATGCGCGGCGCCTCCGGCATGCACGCCACGGAAGCCCGCGCACTCGCGCGCGTCGCGGACGCGGACAGGCCGCACGCCTCACGCCGCGGCTCGTCTTCGACGTCGGAAAGGCTCAGCTCGACGGCCGACACGTCAATCTCTGCCGCAGCGTCGCGCACAGGCGACAGCAGATGGCCGACTGCGAGCACCGCCGCCAGTGCGCCATGCATGGCGATTGACGCCGCGATTGCCTCTGCCGAGTGCCTCATGACGCTGACCGCGTGCCGACGGTCACCTTGAAAGCGGCTTCAGGTACACGAGGTTGCGGGTAATCGTCCACGCCCATTCAGACGGCATGCGCTTCAGCTCGTGGCCGGCCCCCCAGCTGTCGGTGTAGAGTATCTCGTCCTTCTTGTCGTTGTAGCCGATTATGAGTCGCATGTGCCCGCCAGCCGTCTGCGGAAGCCCCGGCTCGGGATATATGCCGAGCGTCACGCCCCATATAAGCGGTATGCCCTTCAGCACCTGGTCGCGTATGTCCTTCTTGAACCTCTTGAACTTCGTCTTCTGCGAGCCGTTCACCTTCATCTCCTTCAGCACTTCGGGGTCCATCGCCTCGTCGAGCGCGGCAGGGCTGTACGAGATGGAGTTTCCCCTGCGCGTGATGTAGACGTCGTCGGATATCTCGGGCTTCTTCATCTTCTTGGCGGTCTTGTTGTATGCGCGCACCTCGTCGACGAGCCCGGAGATGCGGGCCTCCACGCCCTTGTCGAGCCCTCCGAAGCAAACGACCGTGCCCAGGCGGAAGCGCTTGCCAATGTCCTCCACAGACTTCTTCATCGCGTCCGAGGACGTGCCGCCTTCGGCGGTCGTGCCGGCGGCCTCCGCTATCTGATGCTCGTCAATGTCGAGCCCGTAGTAGCGAAGCACTCTTTCGGCGGTGGCCGCCGCGCAGTACCCCTTCTGGCCCTGGTCGACCATCGGGACATTGTCGACGAACACGTCGCCGCGCCCCTTCGACTCGTCGATGACGTTGTCGGTTATCTTCTTCGCTCCCTTGGCCACGACCGGCTTCCTGGAGCCCTTGCCGCCGAACCTGTCCTCGGCTAGTCTGGCGGGCCCGTTCACCGCCAGCCTTATGAACCCCGCCTTGAACGATTCTTCGGACTTGCCGACCTGCTCGTAGTTCCACGTCAGCGTGGCCTGTGTCGGCAGCGCCGTCTTGGGCCACGTCTGCGAACTCTGCCGCGCCGACCCCACCGACTCGCGAACCGACTTCGGGGGCTTGGCGCCCGGCTCGGTCAGACGCTTGCGGACGGCGTCCAGCACGGCGGCGAACTCGGCCCTGCCAATCGACTTGTCGACGCGCTCGCGCCGATGGAACTTCTCTCCGCCGGCGGCGACGAACTCCGACATCTTCTCGGTGCCGCCGCGCGCATAGAGCATCAGTTCGACACGGTCCACGCCGCCAGGCCGACAGAACGACACGCGGCTTTCGTACACTGGCAGGCCAAAGCACGTGACGCCGCCGTCCTGCCTGGAATCCGCGCCGTCGCGCTGATCGGACGTGAACTCGAAGCCGCTATCCGCGTGCTTGCGCACGAACAGCACGGGGTCGCTCTTCCAGAACGACTCGGACGACAGCTCCTCGCCGATCTCATATGCCGCAAGCGCGGGCGCGGCGAACAGACCGGCGATCACGGCGGCTACTGGCAAACACAATGGCTTCATGGCTTACTCCTCTCCTTGAGCAATGTATTATACCAAATCCGCGCCTCGTCCGCATGATCATGCGCGCCAGCATCTGGCGCGGGGCTATTCGAAGTCGAAGATCACCGGCGAATGGTCCGAGACGTCCAGGGCCTTCTGCGTACGGTCCATCGAGAACTCTATCGGCCTGACCACATCCGGCGAGTAGAGGACATGATCGAGCCACAGCTTCTTCTTGGCCTTCTCCGGCGGCACTCCGCGGTACACGCCGCCGGCGTCGCGCTCTGGGAAGTCGCGCCAGGTCGCCCGCGGATCTGTCTTCGGGGCCTTCTCCTGGGCGTCGCACCAGCCTAGCTTCTTCAGTTCGGCAAGCGCGGAGGACGTGACGGGGGAGTTGAGGTCGCCGCCGCCGACAACAGCGGCGCCGTGCCTCTTCGCGACCTTCGAGACCGCGTCGTGGAGCATGCGCGCGTTTAGCAGCCGCAGATAGTCGTCCGCCTCGCCGTGCGCCTGCCACCAGAAGTGCGACGCGAACACGACGAACTTGCGGCCTGTCGCCCTCTCTCGCACAACGGCCCACACCACGCCCTTCGAATAGTCGAGCTCAGGATGGAACCACGTCGAGCCCTTCTCGACGAGTTCGAAGCGCGACCTGCGGAAGAACACCGGGTTCGCCGCCACGCGGTGCTGCTCGTTCGGGCCCATCTCGTCGCCGACGCAATCATAGCCAGCGGCCGCCAGGCCGGAGATAAGGCGCGACTTCCAGAATCTCGGCGTCACCTCCTGAAGCCCCACGAAGTCGGGGTCGTGACCCTTGATTATCTCGACCTGCTGCAGGTCGCGCTCATGCACCGGGTTCTTGAAGAAGTCGCCCCAGATGTTGAACGCGAGGAACCTGTACCTCCCGCCGCCAGCCGCCGCGTCGGCTTCGGCGTACCTCTTCGTCAGGTCGACGACGGCGAAAGCGCCATCTGCGTCCTCAGACGAGACCTCCGCCTCGCAGCGCCCGCTCAGCACGGGCAGCGGACGCGGAAGCCGCCCGTCCGACACATGCGACCAGTCCTTCGCGTTGACGACCTTCCAGTCCTGTCCGTTCTCGCAGACCAGAACCTGTCCATCGCCCACTGCCGCATCAAACCTCGCCGTCGAGACGGACCCGCCGCAGCTCACGGCGATCGCCGGACTCTTCACCGGGCCAGTGATCTCAAACGAAAGCGACGCCGTCTCTCCGGGGCGCACCGCGAACGCGGCCTTCCCGCAGAAGCCCTTCGAAGGCGCGTAGACGATCGACTCCACCGCCTCGTACCTCATCTCGCGGCGCATCTCCGGCGTGAGAGTTCCCACGAACGCCCTCTTCGCCGCGCCAAGCGCGAACAAAGCCGTGCCGACGCGGAGCGGCGAGCCGTCCGAGAACGACCCGTGAAGCTCGAATCCGTTCTCGCCGCCATTCAGCGCGACGGGCGACTTCGCCGGCGCACGCTCAAGCGGCTCGCCCATCTCCGAATAGCGCGTCCAGGCCGTCCCCTCCAGCTCGGCGAACTCGCCTGACGCCAGCGCGAACGGAAGCGCATGCCGCACGCCGTTGACGTCAAGCGCCAGGTCTTTCGCCTCGGCGGGGAACGTCTCTAGGGCGCGCACCTCCGAGACTTCGACCGCCGCCGACTTGCCGGGGTCGATGTCGTTCAAGTATATCGAGAACTCCTGCATGTGCCTTGTGTCGACTATCGTCCGCAGCCGGTCGTGAATGGCGCTGGAGTACGGCCAGACGTAGCCCGCGCTCGCATATCCCTCGCGCTCGCGCATGGCAACGGCGAAGTACCGCCAGCCTGTGAAGTCGAGCCTCACGTAGTGGTCGCTCGTGCCGCCGTGGTACTCGCGCGCTCCGCGGCAGACGAAGTTGAGCAGGGCCCCCGATCCGTCGCCTTTCACCCAGAAGCCGTACGCGTTCGCATTGCCGATGTCCAGATACGGCGAGGCGATGAACTTTCTGGCTCGCGCCCATGCGCCGTTTCTCGCCGCGCCGAGGTTCTCCGCGGCAAGACGCACCGTCGCGCCGCGCTGGACGTCCGAGCCGGCCGAGACGTGCGCCTTGACGCCCTTCGCAGCGTCTGTCTTCATGTTCGGCACGTCGCCAGGGGCGAGAACCGGCATTGCCGCCGCGTCGTCGTACGGCTTCACCGCGAAAAGAGCCTCTACGCGGAGCGCGGCCGGCCCTGCGGAGGGCCGTGAAACCCGCCACTTCATCAGCGACCGGTGGTCTGCGCGATGATACGAGCAGTCGACCGGCGCAAGCCCCCACTCGCCGTCTGCGCCCTGCCGAAGCCTGAACTCCGCCCCAGGAACCCTCATGGCCTCAAGCGACTCCGCGCTGAACGCGCGGGCGAGGCGCGCCCTCTCGTACCAGCCGAGTATTGTCAGCTGCCGCTTCTGGCTGAACGGCGTGGGCGACTTCCATATGCCCTGTATGGACATCGCGGCGTCGTGTCCGGCGTTCTGCGAGGCAAAGTACTCCATCTCGTCGGGATAGTGCCCGGGAACCTTGCCCTTGATGGCGAGGCGAGGCTGCCACCAGCCCATCTGCGGCTCAAGGAAGTTCGCCATGCGCGAACTCCTTATCGCGCTTGCCACATGCCAGTCGTGGAAGCGCTTCACGCCCCATACGCCATGGTCCGTCGTGGCCATGCGCGTCTGGAACCACCAGTTGTTCGCGTTGTTGCAGCTCGCCTCGATCGACGGGCCGCATTTCGCGTCCGCAGGCGCATCCTTCACGAGCTCCCTGAATATCTTGTGGCGCATCGCGTCGATGCCGTAGCGCGTGTCCATGCCCTCCGACCCGTCGAAGTAGAACTCGTCGAGCCTGCACGTGCGGTAGACGTTGCCGAGCCTTTCCGCCAGCTCGTCGGCGAGCGGAGAGTCGGCCTCTGGGTAGAACGCGAGATAGTGGTTGCGCGGATAGTCGACGCGCATCCCGGCAGGATACGGCCCGCCGCGCCTGGTGCCCAGGACGCCGCGCCTGATTCCCGTGAACGCATACGGCTTTTCTCGGCGGATGCCGGTGTACTGCATCAGCTCGCTGCCGAACCTGAGGTAATTGCCGTTCGTGGAGTATGTCGCGATCAGGCTGTGCCTGGGGCCGGGCTTCTCGTTCACGCGCACCTCGTCCGAATCATCAGAGAACGGCTCAGCGAGGGTGTAGGAGTAGATCGCATAGAGGTTGGTGCTGCACAGCGGGCGAATCCACGAGTCGTGCTGCGCTATGCACGCGGTGAGCGTGTGTATGCCCGCATAGAGCCCGGCGTCATGTATCATGCGGACATAGTCCTTCATGCCTTCGAGCCCGCCCGGGAATTGGCTGGGGGCCGGGTCGTTGTGGCCGAGCGTCTCCGCCCATCCGCCGAAGTGCAGGTTCGAGAATCCGCCGCGCCTGGCCAGGGCGATTCCCCACTCCAGGTTCCACGGATACGGGTTGAAGAACAGATACGAGCGGCGCCCGACGTCGGAGTCCATCGCCCACGCGCCGCCGCTGGGCGAGCGAGGCGCATCCGCCGCCTGCGTCATCGCCTTGAGCTGTCCGCGAAAGCCGCCGCGCGGCCCTGCCGCCAGATACGCGGTGCGGCCGACAAGCGGCCAGGTTCCGTCGACATCCACCGAAAGCGCTCCATTCACCTGCGGAGCGCCGTAGAGGTCGCCCGAGCGAACGCACACCGCGGACTCCTCGTCGCTCCATGCGTTCACGAAACCGCCCTTCCACTTCGCGCAGTCCGGCGCCACGCGGCAGAACGAGAACGCCGCATGCGAGGGAAGCGTCGAACGCACGACCCTGAACTCCCAGCCGCCCTCGAACGGCTTCACGGCGAACTCCACCTCTCCGGCAGCGCACGCCAGTACGATTCCGCCGCCGGCCGACTTCGCCCTCCATCTGCCGGCCGCGCCCCCGTTCGCAAACGCCGCAGACGCAAAAGGCACAGGAGCCTTCACGAGCTCGCGGCCCGTGGCGTTCTCCTTGATTGACGAGACTCTGCCGCAGGCGTCGACTGACAGCGTGGCAACGTCTCCCTTCAGCGCAAGCACGACAGGCGAGGCGAGGCCGTGAAAGCGCACCGGCTCGACGCCGCCAGTGCCGTCGTCCTGGTAGCCCTCTACTTCGGCATGGACGCCGTCCGAAGCGAGCGACTCGATCTCCTTCTGCGAAAGGGCGCGCGAATAGAAACGCAGGTCGTCGATGAATCCGTCGTGGCACAGCTTGCCGAAGCCGCGCCCAAGGTCGAACTTCTTCGCCGACGCGAACCTGCCGTCCCACTTGGCGGAAGCAACCCTCTTTCCGTCCGCGTACAGCGTCATGACTGGCCGCGCGAACGTGACGGCGAGATGAGTCCATCGCCCCTTCGGAATCTTGCCCAGGAACCTGCCCTTCGTCTCGAGTACCCTGCCGTCGGCGTTCTTCGCCCGCATGCGGAACGAGGCCGCTCCGTCCTGGACGAAGAACATCAGGCCGCCGTCGACCCATCCGTCCGTGGCGAGAAGCGCCGGCCACTTGCCCATGCCATCGCCGTTCCAGCGGGCCCATAGCGCAATGGTGCAGTTCTCCGCGCCTGAGACCGCCTTGGGGAACGAGGCGAACGACACCGTCGAATTCGCACCCGAAAAAGCGAGCGCGCCGCCGAACGGCCCCGTCACCCACTTCATGCCAGAGGAAAGCTCGCCGTCGGCCCCCGTGCCTTCGGTGCAGTACGCGACGGGTCCGCCAGCCTCGTCGAACGACCAGCGGGCCACAAGGCCGTCGTCAGCCGCGAGCGCGGGCGCGGCAGTGGCGGCGGCGAGAATCGCAAGAAGGTTCATCTTCATTTCCGTTCTTTTCTAGTATGCTGTCTATTACCAAAAGCTGATTATGAAGCCAGGCGCACCGACGCGAAGCGTGCCGCGAACGAGCGAGATGCAGTTCCCGGCTAGCGACGCGTCCGCGGCGGGGGCGCCGACAATGGCAGACGCCTTCACGAGCGTAAGCCCTCTGTGCGTCTTGTTCTCCATCCCTTCGCCGACAACCGTCACTCCCGCAAGGTTCTGAGTCCCCGCCACCTCCAGGCAGCCGCACGTGCCGTCGGACGCAACGCAACAGCCCAGCTTCGTGAGGCTAAGCGTCGCCGTCGAATCTATCGTCAGCGTTCCTGCACCATATACGCCAGGCCACACCGCGCCGGTCACCGTGAGCGTCCCGTTCGAAACAGTGCCATGTCCCACGAGATTCGCGATGGTGAACGAGTTGCCGCCCAAGTCGATGACTCCGCCGCGAAGCTGAAGCGTAGTCGTGGATGGAAGCGCGTCTTCGCCGACAACAAGCGTTCCGTTGGAGACGCACGTCGCGCAGAGCCATTCGTTGTCGCCGGTCAGCGAAAGCGTCCCCTCGCCCGCCTTCGTGAACGCCGGGATCGCGGCAAGTTGCGCCGCCGTCGCTGCGACCGGCGCGGACTGCCCAGGGCGCGCGGCAAACGACTGCGCGATGGTCAGGTTCTGCCCCGCCGTGTCGATCACAACGCCACCGACGCCAACGGACGCAGCGGTGAAGCCCTGCATGAATTCCGCCGCCGCCGAGGTGTTCGCAATCATCTTGCCGCCATCGAGGACGAGTATCGCCGTATCATCCTCGTTCGCGTTCGCGTTGCTCACAAGCCTCCGCGCCTTCAGCGTTCCATTGGTGAGAATGCTCACATTGGCAGTACGGCCTCCTGCGGATGCGGCAAGTGCGATAACCGATCCGTTTATCGTCGCAACGCCGCCGTCCGACACCTCGAACGTGCCGTCGCCCCGGTTGCCGACGGCCACCTCGCTGTTCGCCCGCGTCATCGTGAATGTGCCGCCGTTCTTAACTTCTACGACGCCGGTGTGTTTCGTGCCGGTTCCGAGCGTGCAGTATCTGCAGCGGAAGATCGCCTCGCCGCCATGGACGAAGAGCCGCCCGGTTGAAGTGTAGTTGTTGTAGTTCGCATGGTTCGCTCCGCCGATGCGGGCATAGTAGTCGTTCTCCGCAGACTTGTCCAATGTTCCGCCGTAGAGGTAGTAGTCAACCGTCCCGCCATTGTCGTAACTCAGCGCAAACGCCTCCTGCCAACCAAAGTAGACATCCACCTTGCCACCATACTGCCGCACGGTGCCATGTCGTCCCTGGAAGGCTTTCAGCGAAAGCGTAGTGTCGTTTGTTATGATCAATTCCGCGGAAGATTTTGTCTTAGTCACGTACTGACCGAAGAAGAGCCCGCTGTAGGCAGACACTGTCGCGTCTACACCATCGAGAACCATCGTCGCAGTCGTTTTGTCCGGCCCGAGCCCGAAGCGCAAGTATCGTGCGGCGGTGCCGGAAGCCGCGTCCATCGTCAAAGAGCCCCCGACGAAAGACAGATACGACCCTCCATATATGTCAAGGGTCGCTGCACTGCGGATGCGCGTCACTGTGTTCGACGCCACTAGGCAGCCGTACGATGGCAGCGACGTCGCAGTGAGGACGTTGGTGACGCCGTCTGCCACCGGAGCGACGACCGTCGTCGAACCTGGCGCGAGCGAGAGCGCGGCGAACTCGTTTGTCTGCCCGTTCAGCAAAAGCGTCCCCGCGCCAGTCCGATAGAAAGCACCCGCCGTCTTGACGCTTCCCGCCACCTTCGCCGTGCCGAATGGAACGTCATTGGTTATGATCTTCGACCCGAAGTCGACGTCGCCAGCATACGAGCCGTCGGCAACGGACATCTTGTCGAGGGTGGACATTGCCAACTCGGCCTCCTGAAGCGTGCCGAACGGATTCTCAAGCGACCCATCGCCGCCCTGCCCCGCCCAGTCATCATCAACATAGACCGTAGCCGCGACCATAGACAATGGAAGAATTACGAAAACAAACAGCGCGAAGCAGAAACGGCATAGGCCATTCTCTGCCTTGCACCATCCATCTTCAATAAATTGCCCCCCCCCCCCCATGATTTTGCTCATTTCGTGCAGTTTCATAAGTACCCTCCTGTTCGATGGTTGTGAATGCCCTCCACGACGTCAGGCAGTGAATAGTATATCATACCTGCAGAATAACAGTATATAAAATTTGAGCGCGGAGAGTATAATATCCTGCAACAGCGCCTCTGAATTAACTCCGCCGCGCCGCGCGCTTGGCCGCCTGCGCCGCGCGTCCTTTCGCCACGTTCCGCCGCGCCGCCGCCCTGTACGCCTCGCTGTAGTGCCTGTTCCTGTTCTGCTCGGAGTACGTCGCCCAGCGGCAGTTCTCCGGAAAGTACCCCAGGCTTCCGTCGATGCGGTCCAGCGTCAGGTCGTCGCGGTAGCCGTGGCTCTTCGCCCAGATGAAGAACGGCGGGAACTCGCGCCACTCCTCGCACACCGTCACGTGGCGGTAGTACTTCGCGTGGCGCGACGCAAGAATCGACGGCATCTGACTGCACCTCGCTTTCATGTTCTTCCACACGCGATAGACGCGGCACTTTTCGTTGCACAGCGGCTCCGCCAGGCCAAGCTCCTTCCACATCGGCATTTTGCCGCGCTTCTTCTGGCTGCTCATCGTTCGTCTCCTTTCATCTGCTCTTCGCATGGCACGTTGTCCAGGCACATCCCGAATGCGCACCATTGGCAGCGCGCGTTGCGGCAGGGGGCGCGGCACGGCATGTCGCCCGGCATCATCGCCCGCCTCCCTTCGCCGCGAACCTCGGGCACTCCTGCGGCGGAACCGGGCGCGGCAGATGCGCCGGAGGGCACGCCACGCCGCACGCGCAGCCGCCGCGCTCCTTCGCGTTCGCGCACCTCTCGCGGCACAGCTCCCACGCCGCGGGGTCCGCCGCGACCTTCTGGGCGCGCCTGAGCTGGTTCGCCTCTTCCTGGCGCTGGCGGTGTTCGCGGCGGTTCTGCTCTCGCCGCGCCTTGCTGCCGTCGATCCGCTCCTGCACCTTGTGCCACATCCGAAGTGGACGCCTGAAGTTGAACGCGTTGACTGGTTGGCCGTTTGACATCTGCCAGCCGACCTCGTCCATGTACTTCAGCCAGTCGAACACCTCCGCTTCGTCCATGCCGATCTTCGCGGCGACGTCGTCGAGGTCGCGGCGGACGATCCCGCAGTTCCATGCGCTGTTCAGCAGGTCGGCGCGGCGGGCGTCTTCGGCAGACTTGTAGGGGCCGCAGGAAGAAGGCGTCGCCGGACGTTGTTGTTGTTGTTGGTTTTCTCTTTCTTCTTTTCTGCTTCTCTTTTCTTCGTTCTCTTTTAGCACTTCCATGAGTGTACTCCCCGTGCGTCCCGTGCCGCCGAGGCAGCACGGGCCCTTGTTTTCATGCCGGTTGTCAAAGACCTACTACTGCGCGTCGCCCACGAGGGCCGCCGCGTCCTCGCGAACCTTCGCCAGCTCCGCGTCGTTCGGTATCCGCTTGACCGAGAGGGTCGCCTTGGTGCCGAGCCTGAGACCCATCTTGCAGAGCGCCGCGTCGGTCAGCGCGCCCGACGAAAGCTCCGCGCGCACGACGCTCGGCTGGAGCGCAAGCGTGCGCTTGACGTACCTGCCGGAGAGCGTCGAAAGCCACTCCTGGTCGTCGAGCCGCGCCTTCGCGCCCCTGCGCTCCACGCGGCTGGCGAACGTGACGCTGAAGAACTCTCGCCCGACGAGCCCCGCGCACGAGTTCTTGCGCGTGAACACGTTGTAGAGCTCCATGTGGTCGAAGCAGTGGCCGAGGGCCTCCGCCTCAAGCGCGTCGCGCTCGGCCTTGAGCGCGTCGATTATCTCGGACAGCTCCGCAATGTGTTCGCTGACCTTGCGGAAGCGCGAGACTGTGTTCCCGAAGTTCATCTGTCATTCCTTTCTGTG
Organism: Kiritimatiellia bacterium; assembly: GCA_017514235.1. Taxonomy (GTDB): domain Bacteria; phylum Verrucomicrobiota; class Kiritimatiellia; order RFP12; family UBA1067; genus UBA1067. The sequence goes on from JAFWKK010000022.1 coordinate 16,761, forward strand.
ATGTTTGTGTGCCAGTCTGCCTGACTGCCTGAGTGCCGACTGTAATCAAACAATCAAACACTCAAACAATCAGACAATGGGCCGCAGGCCCTACGCGGCCTTCGTCGCAACGTACATGTTGGACTCGATGGTCTGCTCTATGCCGTCGACGGTGATCTTCTTGACCACCTTCAGGCCGAGCTTCGCGGGCAGGGTCGGGTGCTCCTCAAGGTACGACTGCGGGAGCGTCAGCATCACGTCGGTGACGCTCGTGAACTCCGCAGGCATGAGGTCGCTCACCTTGACAGGCGTCTCGCCCGTGCAGTTGTAGAGGGCCACGACGTCGTTCTCCGCGAGCTTGAGGTTCCTGCCGATGATGTTGAGGTCGTGCTCGGCGCTCCACGTGCCGGACGCCGAGCCGACGCCGCTGGGCACCACCTCGGTTATCTCAGGCACGCTCTCGCTCTCGGTCACGTTGTGGAACGAGAACTCCGCCCCGTCGAGCTTGTACTCCGAGCCCGGCACGAAGCGGACGCGCAGCTTGTTGGCGGACGTGATGGGCGCGAGCATGTTCTCGATCGTGCCCGTGAGGTACGGGCGAACCGCGAAGAACTCGCCGAATATCACGCCCGTGCCGCCGTTCAGCGTCCGCCCGAGCTGAAGCATGACGCCGTCCGCGATGGACTTCGCGGCGGACGACTTCAGGCCCGCGATGAGCCCGCGGTCGATTGCGTCGGCCACGATCTGCTCCAGCGTCAACACCTGGTTGCGGTCGACTATCTGCGGGACGCAGATCTTCGGCCCGGTTCTGTCGGCGGGATTGTCCGCCATGTACCCCTTGTAGTTTATGACTGGCTTTGCCATGTCTTTTCTCTCCTTGTTTGCGTTCCCTTCGTGAGTGTAATTGTCGCCGCGCCGCGCCAGAAAGGAACGAACCCTCGCGGCGGGCGACACATCACTTGATCTTCGGCTCGACGTCGAGCGTGTTCACCTGCGTCGCCGTGTTCCGCGAATCGCCGCGATTGTCGGGCGCGACGTGCGTGTCGCGCAGTATCGCGACGCCCGGTATGCCGACGGCCCAAACCGTCGTTGCCGTCCGGTGGTCGGCCTGGTCCATGCCCGCGCAGCCAGAAAGTGACGTCGCGGCGATTCCGCCGACGAGGCCAGTGATGAACTCTTTCCAGTGGGCCTTGACAAAGCCCAGAGTGTAGCGGCCAGCCGCCTTCAGCATGCTCTTGAAGTCCATTTCATTCTCCTGTTTTTGCCCTCCCGGCACCGCGCCGAAAGACACGTGTATTATCTCATGGTACCAGCGAAAAAAAGAAAGAAGCGTTGGAACTTCAGGGGGCGAAAAGTGCGTTTCGGCCAATGAAACAAGGCTGTCGGCGCATTGAAAATTCCTTACAACGGTCTTGATTAGCGTTGGAAAGCTCACGCAGAGCCGCAGAGACAAAACACCGCTGAAGTCAACTGACGTTTCTTGGTCGAGGGTGCAACGAGATATTTATGCAGAGGCAATAGTCTCTGCATGACCCATGCCGGCATGTTTGGCGCTGGCACGCGACCACGAACATGGGATTGACGGGTATGGTCTTCGTTCGTGGATATTCGTGTCGGGCGAAGCCCGGTTCGTGTCGCGGGGCTTGCCGAGAACCGAAGGTTGGAATGGCGCGGCGGCGTTTGACGAAGGTCGATGGCGCCGGAATGTCAAATGGAAGCCGAATCGCCTGCAATTCGACCTTCAAGTCAAAACGACGACGCGCCGTTCCAGCGGCAAAGCCGCTCGGCAAGCCGCCGCGGTTCGTGGTCGCGCGCAGCGCAAATCCAATCTGCCGGCACATATGGAACAGTATATGTGGAATTGCGGCGATGCTGACAAATCGCGTTTTCGCGCATAAATAAAAGTCCCGGTACACCCCTTGGTCGAAAACACCTTGCAACTGTCTTGACCGACGTTGGAATCCTGTGCTATAATCCCAGGCAGAAAGGAGAGTCAAATGAAACACGAACAACTACACCCGCCAAGGGGGGGACGTCGTCTGTCCCATTCCCTCGGCCAAGAACGCAAGATGCTCCGCGAAGTGCTTGAAGAGGCATTCCACGGAGCATTGCGCATGGTGCTGCGCGAAGAGCTGCGCGGCGCGTTTCTGGAACACGGAGTGAAGCAGGGCGAGCGCCAGGAGAAGACCCGGCGTCTTCTCGGCAAGCTCGTCTATGCGGAGGCAGAGCGGCGGCCGCGGCGCACGAAGGCGCAGTCGTGGCAGCTCTCGCTTGCGCTTGACGCGCTGCGGAGCGATTCGCGCCACAACGTCAGAAGCGCGGCGAAATACGCGTTCGGAAAGGGAACCGGCTACAAGACGCTGGGATCCCTCTACGAGGCTGTCCGCAGGAAGTGGAACAGCCGCGAGGCGTAGAGGCCACGAGGTGCGCGCGCGGCGCCGTGGGGGGCGGCGCCGCGCGCGGCACTTCCGCGCGTCCACGCCGTGCGCGTTCGCGAGGACGTGGGATGGTTGAAATGTGAGTCAAGGACGGATTGCCGAAGCGTAGTTTTTGGTATAATATGCACATCCAGTAGACAAGAAATGAATCGATCCCCACACATTGAATTTTATGGATGCTTTGATAAAGATATTATTTCCAGTTGTCTGCATAGCAGGCATGATTCATGGGCTTGGTGCCTATGCAGCGGGGTGGTCGCGGAACCTTGACGCGAAACCAGTTGAGTTGCCCATTGGCCTCAAGTTTGGCGAGGTGTATGAGGGTGCGATCAGATCGACAAAGTCGGATCACATGAACGGCATCGAGTTGAAACGGTGCGATGCCGTCATAACGAACGACTGGCTTGGCTTCAAGGAAATCGTCGTGACGATGACCGGGAAGAGGCGCGTCGAAGGCGTGCTGGGGATGAAGGGAGACTTCAAGGACTTTGACGAGGCGATGACCAATCTTGTCGCGCTAAAAGAGACTCTCTCGCAAAAGTACGGCATCAGCTTTATGGGCGACATGGAACCCCGGACGATGGGCAACTTGCGTTCGTTGTCTGTCACGGGCATGGGCGCGGGCGACGAAACGGTGTCATTGAATGCCATGCTCTGGAGAAAGGAGGGCGAAGACAAGCCGAAGATTGACTTGAGCCTTGGAATCCACTCACAGACAGCCGTAAAGATTGAGTCGAAGGAACTCGAGAGGGAGGCGTCCAGTCTGCGAGCCGCGATCAAGGAGGTGTTCGGTGTAGATTTTGATACTCCACAGCCAAAGCCACTCTGGGGGTTTGAATGGGAGAAGCTGCCGTCACCGATAGAGGGTCTTACTGAGTGGCGTTGTGACACATCGCATGTGGTTGACTCGAAAAAAGGCAATTTGATAGAGTCTGTGTCGTTCAGACGCATCTTCGACGGCGACGTCTCTTCGTCCGAACTTGAAACAGCGGCGCGGCGAATCGCCGCAGCATTGGAAAAGGCATACGGACAGAAGTTGCCGGACGTCACCAAGAATCTGACTTCAGGAAAAGATCGTGGCATCCCGGCCGCCTATGATACGAGGAATTATGGAGAGAACCAACATTATGTTGCTTATGGCGCTGTCGGTACGCTCATAGTGTCAATTGAATATGCCGAACCGCGCTACGCGCTTCGCGAAGGGAAATACGAGCTCGTGTTCAAGGGAGGAGTCAAGTTCTCCGTGTCACGAGCCGGTTGGATGAAATGACGCTTTAAAACTATGAAAACATACACGACACAGGGAACTTGCTCGCGGGCAATAGAATACGAGGTGAACAGAGTCGAACCCTCCGAATTCGTCACGAGGCCGTTCGCTCAGTTTGACAAGGGCTGGTTCCTGCTGACCGGCGGAGACTTCTCCGCGAAGTGGAACACGATGACCGTGAGCTGGGGATTTGCGGGGACGATGTGGGGCAAGAGCGTCGTCGCCGTCGTCGTGCGGCCGACGCGGTACACGCGCGAGTTCCTCGATGCGAGAGCGGAGTTTACGCTTTCGGCGTTCCCAGAGAAATACAGAAAGGCGCTGACCGTCTGCGGAACGAAAAGCGGACGCGACTGCGACAAGATGGCGCTCACCGGTCTCACGCCCGTCGCGTCGGAAGCGGTGAAGCCGCCGACGTTCAAGGAAGCGAACCTCGTGCTCGAATGCCGGACGCTCTACCGCCAGTCGATGACAGAGGCGTCGTTCATTGACCGAACGCCGTTCGAGAAGTGGTACTCCTCGGCCGCCGATCTGCACGTCATGTACATCGCCGAGGTGCTGGCGGTGCGTCAGGCAAAGTGACAAGAGCGCAATGAAAGGGCTTTGCATTTGATGGCGGTGGTCGGTAAACTAATACAGGAAAACCGGCAAGGCGACTTTGCCTTTTAAGGATGCGATTGCAAAACACTCTCCGCGTCTCCGCGCCTCCGCGTGAGATTCACACCATTCCTATGGGATGGTAGTGCTACACTCTACACTTTCCACTCTACCCTCACCCTAGAAGCCGCCTACCCTCACCCTCGGAGGCGGCTACCCTCACCCTCTGCGCTTCCTACCCTCACCCTCTAAGCCTCCTACCCTCACCCTCTGCGCCGCCTACCCTCACCCTCTTCCACTCTACACTTTACACTCTCCACTCTACACTTTCAACTCTACCCTCGCCCTACGGATGGCCGGACCCAAGCACGTCGAGGAATATCCGTTCGAGATTCCTCTCGCCGTCGCCTGCAAGCTGGCGCACGGGGCCTTGGTAGCGTGCGCGCCCGCTCTTCATTATGACAACCTTGTCGCAAAGCAGCTCGGTCTCGCCAAGTTCATGCGACGAGAAGAATATCGACTTGCCGCGGTCACGCAGACTGCGCATCAGCTCGCGGAAATGTATCCGCGCCAGCGGATCCAGCCCCGTGAACGGCTCGTCAAGCACCAGAAGATCCGGATCGCCGAGAAGCGCCTGCGCGATGCCGGCCCGCTGCAGCATCCCCTTGGAGTAGCTTCGCAGAGGCCGCTTCGCCGCGTCCTTGAGCCCCACCGCCTCAAGAAGCTCGCCCGACCGCCTGCGAATGGTCCTTGCGTCGAGTCCGCATATCCCGCCGTAGAACGCCAGCAGTTCCTGCGCGTTGAGATACGGATAGTATGTGGCGGTCTCCGGCATGAAGCCGACCTTCGCGCGCACCGCAGGATCCGTCGGGTCGCCGCCGAGCACCGACACCGTGCCCGCCGTCGGGCGCAGAAGCCCGAGTATCATCTTTATCGTCGTCGTCTTGCCGGCGCCATTCGTGCCGAGAAAGCCAAGCACCTCCCCGGCGGCCAGCCCAAGGGTCAGCCCGTCCACGGCCTTTACCTGTCCGAACGACCTTGTGACCCCCTCCAGCCTAACCACATCAGCAGCAGTGCTCATTTTCCCTCCCTTGCAAACCTCAGTACATCCTCCGCGACAAGCGGATTCTGGAACGTGAACGCGAAGCGCCCCTCGGAGGTGCCGCGATCGGCGACGAACACGATTCCCCCCGGCGTGGTCTCAGCCGACTTCAGCGAGGCGAACTGGACTTCCACTTCAACGCCCTTGCCGACGAACACGACTCTGCGGTTCGTGAAGTAGCAGTGCGTGCGCTGAACCACGCGGCAGTCGTCGCGCCAGCCCGGAAACGCCACGTCGCTCGGCCTGCCCACCGGCCGGTCAAGGACAGACTCAACGCCGAACTCCGACGCTCCGCGGCAGATGTACAGCGTGCCCTTCTCGTGGAAGTACAGGCGTTCGCCGGGCTCAACCGCCGGGCGGAAGCCGCGCACGCGCATCGCCCCGACGTTCGCGACTCCGCCCTCGGCCAGCCACTTGCCGTGCCGTTCGCGGTTCTGGGCGCGGCGTCGCCGGATGCGCAGCCAGACGACGAGCGACGGTATGACAAGCCAGAAGCACGCGAACGCCACCGCGAGCATTCCGAGCGCATGCATGAACCAGGGCTTGTCGATGTTGTCCAGATCCTGGTATATGAACCAGAATATCCCGCCGAGGAACACAAAGGCAATCAGTTTTCTAAGCGCGTATGTCACGGGCGACCGCCTTGCACGATTCAGCCGGTCGGGCCGCTACCGCTTGCGCCCGAAGAAGCGCAGTATGTACAGGAAGAGGTTTATGAAGTCGAGGTACAGCGCGAGCGCGCCCATTATGCCGACCTTGTGGACCGACGCCGAGTCGAGCGCGTCCTCGTTCGCCGCCATCTGCCTTATCTTCTGGGCGTCGTACATCGTCAGCCCCGTGAAGATCACGATGCCGGCGAAGGTCAGAAGCCAGTCGAAGCCGGACGACTGCGTGAAGAGGTTGACGACGCTGCCGATAATCAGGCCCCACAGCGCCATGCCGCACACCGAGCCGACCGACGAGAGGTCTCCCTTCGTGAACGTGCCCCAGAGCGCAAGGCCGCCGAACATCCCGGCGGTGATGAAAAAGACCCTCTGGACCAGAGCCAGCTCGTATGCGATGAACACGACCGAAAGCGTGAGGCCGTTCAGCGCGGCATAGCCCACGAACATGAGATACGCGAGCGCCACCGGCATCTTGCCTATCGCAAGCGAAAGGACGACCACCGTCAGTATCTCGCCGAGAAGGCACGCCATGAAGCCGGGGCCTGCGAGGATGGTCTTGTAGAGTCCGCTAGAAGCTGTGTACCACGCGACCACGCCGGAGAGCGCCAGTCCGGCGCACATCCACCCGTAGACGATCTTGAACGTCGCCGCGACGCGCGTTTTGGAGGTCTCCCTGGGCCAGGTCGCATAGTCCGGCCTCTCGAACTGCTTTTCGAAGTCAATCATGTCTTGTTTCTCCTTTCCTTAAGCCGACTCCCGCCGGTCACTCCCAGAACGCCACATCGCCTGTGCGCTTGTAGAACGTCAACGTGAACTCCCTGGCGGGCGGGGAGCTCTCCCACTGGCGCCTGTAGACGAACCGCGCGGTCGACGGGCCGTCGTAGCCGCGGTGGATGCGTATGCGAACCTCTGCCCTTCCGGGCGCGCCGACCAGCCCTGCGGCGTCCGCCGCGACATGGTCTATCGTGACCTCGACGTCCTTGTCGTCGCATATGCAGTCCCAGGCGTATCCCGTAGTCGTGTTCTCCTCCAGGTCGAAGTAGATTCGGTCGCCGCTGACGACGCGGAGCACCTGGCTGCGCCCCGGATCCTGTATGACGCGCATGCCAATGCCCTCGCAGCCGCAGAGAAGCGCCGCGCAGAGAAAATGCGCGATGACGGCTGTGGGGAAGCGTCTCATGTCATCAGCAGCAGTACGGCCGGCGCGATCACGAGGGAATCGAGCATGTCCAGGACGCCTCCCATTCCGTTCGTGATCTTCAGCGTCGAAGAGTCCTTGACCCCGACCCACCTCTTGAACTTCGACTCCACGAGGTCGCCCGCAGTGCCGAGAGCTGCGGCGACCAGGCCGAACGCCAGCGCCTTGCCGAACGCGAAGTGGGTCGCCGGCATGAACGCGAACGAGACGGCGCACGAAAGCACGACCGACCCGAAGAGCCCCTCCCAGCTCTTGCCCGGCGACACCGTCGGGCAGAGCTTGTGGTTGCCGCCGTCCATGAGCTTCGCCGAAGCAAGTCCGAACGCGAAGCCGCCGACGTCGGAGAACTTGACTATGGCCACTACGTACAGCAGCATGACGTTCCCGTGCCGCATGGCGATCTCGGCAAGCGCCCACAGCCCGCAGGCGATCACAGCCACGCCGACGAGCCAGGCCAGCGCCAGCGCCGAGACCCCAAGCCTCGGCTCTTTCTTGGAAAGAAGCGCCGTGTACTCCGCAGCCGCCAGCGCGATCAGCAGAGAAACCGCAGGCAAGAACGCGCACCGCGGGGCGAGAAGAATCGCCGCAATCACCGCCGCGCCCACGGCGAGTCCAGTAAGAGTACGCTTTAGTATCGGATTCACGCGCGTATTATCCTATAAATCTCCGCAGATGTCAAATGCGCCGGCCGCCGGCCGGTCCCGCGCGCCAAGCCGGGTTCAGAGCGCGGCGGACTGGAATGTGGTATAATACAGCTGTCATGAAGAAAACCACAATTCCATTCGCCGCGCTGGCGGCGTTCGCCAGTATTCTCGCCGGGTGCAGTCCGTCGGACGGCACGGAAGAGCTCGCCCTCGGGCAGAAGGCATACGAAGCACACGACCTCAAGAAGGCGGAGAAGCTCTTCGCCGACTGCGTCAGGCTCTCGCCGGGGAATGCCGACGCGATGCTGTACCTGGCGCGGGTGAAGCTCGACGCGGGCGAGATCGAAGAGGCGAAGAGCTGGGCGTCGAAGGCCGAGGCGGTCGCCGGCGGCGACGTCGACGTCAAGCTGGTCGCCGCGCAGGTCGCATGGCACGCGAAGGACTACGACAGGTCCGCCGAGCTGTTCAGGTCGGTGGCCGACGACGCCGGGCTGGCGCCGGAGCTTCGCGCACAGGGCTGGGCGGGAGTGGGGATAGTGGAGATGGCGAAGGAGCGGCACCACCTGGCGCGCATAGCATTCCTCAGGGCGATACGCCTCGACCGCCGCTCGGCCTCGGCGTGGTACCACCTCGGCCTCGTCTACCGCGACGCGTTCGGCTACTACGAGGCGGCGCTGGAGCAGTTCGAGATATTCGTGCGGCTGGAGGCATCGGCCAGCACGCGCGTCCAGAAGGCGCTGCGCGCGACCATCCCCTCGCTCAAGGAGCAGATCGCCCGCGAGGCAGCCAACCGGCCCGGCGTGTCGAGGCGCGACAGCGCCGCAAGCGCCGCCGCCCTCGCCAAGGCCGAGGCCGCGTGGAGGAAAGGCAATCTGCGCAACGCGCGCGACGCGTACGCCGAGGCCCTGAAGGCCGATTCGCTTTCATATCCGGCGGCGCTCGGCCTCGCAAGGGCTTGGGCGAAGACAGACTCGACGAAGGCCGGGCAGACCAGGGCGTTCGAGAACTACAAGGTCGCTTGCACGCTGCGGCCGGGCGCGATATCCACCTTCCTTGCGACAGGCGAACTCGCCGCGCGGCTCGGCTACCACGCGCAGGCCGCCGAGATATTCTCGCGCGCCGTCGCGGCGAGCCCGACGTCCACGCAGGCGATCGACGGGCTCATCCGCGCCCTGCAGCGCACGGGCGGCCACAAGGCCGACGCGGCAGCGTACCAGCGCTACCGCGAGTCGCTGGCGGCGAAGCGCAACTGACATGCCGGCCGAACTGCAGACTGCCGACTACGTCCTCTGCGGCCTCGTGGTCGTGATGGCCGTCACCGGCCTGTTCCGCGGCTTCTCGGGCACGGTCGCGTTCGCGCTCGCGGCGGCGGCGGCGTCGGCGACAGGTTCGCTCTGCTGGGCGTGGTCGGCGGGAGTGACCGACGCCGCCTGGCAGCGCGTCGCAGGCACCATGGTCGCGACGCTCCTCTCGTTCGGCATCGTGAGGCTGGTGGTGAAGAAGATAGTCAACGGGCTGCTCGCGCAGCCGTCGGACGCGATCCTCGGCGCCCTCGTCGGCGCGGCGCTCGGCGCAGCCGTGGTGGCGGCCTGGGCATGGTCGGGCATATACCCCGAATATTCGGCGCTAGTCAGGACGGTTGCGGCGTATGTCAGATGAAGAGCTGGTCGCGGAGGCGCTGAAGTTCGAGAAGAATCTTCTGAACTTTTTCTGGCGCCAGGGCGTTTCAGTGTCTGAAGGCGAGGATCTCGTCCAGGAGACGTACTTGCGGCTGTGGAACTACCGCGACAAGTACGAACCCTCGGCGAAGCTCTCGACCTTCCTCTTCCTGATCGCGCGGCAGGTCCGCATCGACGCCCTGCGTCGGCAGACGCGCCGAGCCGAGCGGGAGGAGGCGTGGGGCGGCAGCCGTCCGGAGACGGTGCCTCCGCCGGACCATGGCGTGCGCGGCGACGTCAGGTGGGCGGTCGCGCAGCTGTCCGAACCCCTGCGCGAGGTTGTGGAGCTCGGGGTCTTCCAGGACCTTCCGTACGCGGAGGTCGGAAAGGTGCTCGGGATTCCGGTCGGCACTGTGAAGTCAAGGATGTCAAACGCGCTGAAGAAGCTGAAGGAGATTTTCGATGACGAAAGATCTTGAGGATACGCTGAATGGCCTCGGCCCGGGATACAGGGCGGTGGTCGACCGGCTGGTGTCGGGGGCCGAAGCCGGGTTCTCGCCGGGCAGTCGGACGTATGCGTTCGCGCCGCGTCGCCGGGCCTTCGCGCGCCCTGCGCTGGCGGCGGCGTCGCTAATGGCGCTCGTCGGCTTCGCCGCGACGCTGCTGCGCATAGGCGACGTGGCGGTCGG
>JAFWKK010000023.1 GCA_017514235.1 Kiritimatiellia bacterium
AAGGTGCGATTTGGTATAATACGCGTCGTGATCAAGACCCTTCCATACAGGCGGAGGGCTGCCATCGGCGAGGATTCCAAAAGGAGCAAACGGCCATGAGGAGATCATTGATACTGACATGCGCGGCGGTTGCCGCCGCAGCGTGCAATGCTGGCGACGTGTTCAGCGACGCGAAGTCGTGGCATCAAGGGTTCGTCGACGTTAACGGCGACGGCGTCATGAACGTCGGCAAGACGGAGTTTCCCGAATCGCTGCTTCTCGCCGACCCGAACAACGCCGCGCACAATGTCACGATTGGAACGATCTGGGGGAGCACTGCGGTTTCTGGCGTTCACACCAGCGTCGTCTTGCGTACGGAGAACGTGATCAATCCCTACACGAAAGTGAACTGGAGCGAGACTGTCGCCTATCTTCCGCAGGATGTGGCCATGGACGGCGACAAGCTGAAGTACTGGTCGGCGGGTGCGCATCCCGCTTCGCCGTTTACAGTTGATCTGACGAAGGAGTGTACGTTCTTCATCCGTTTCAAGTGGAGCGGCGAATCTCCGGCAGGGAACGACATGCCAAACTACATTCTTGGTGCGGGCGACAGCGGTGTATACGGCTTTGTTGTGTCTGTCATGAGCAATGGCTGCTACAACACCTATTCTGGCGGGATATGGAGCAAGACTTGGAATGGAACGTCGGATGTGAGGGTCAAGCCGAACGAGTGGACGGACTTTGCCGTGACGGTCAAGAACAGGAAACTGACGATCTATTCGTATCAGGAGAGTTCTGATGATATTGCCACACTTGAGGTGACGGGTAATGCGACTACACGCACGGGTACGCCCAATGGCAATGTCCTTCTTGGCATTTCCATGGATGGTGCATGTGGATACGAGTGGAGCACGACGGCGGGACGGCTGCGCGCTTTCCGCGGCAGCATCCAGTCATACGCGGCGTGGGAGCGGGCATTGAGCGCGGACGAGGTGCGTCAGGTGTTCGCGTGGCCTGCATCCGATCTTGTCAGGCTTGGCACGGCGAACGACAGCGCACAGGAGTTTACGGGCGGCGATGCTCCGACGACATTCAGCTTCGACGTGGCGGCGAAGGACGCGGGGCTGGCGCAGGTTCTGCGCATGACGGCTACATCTACATCTGCGGCCGGGACGTTCTCGGTCTCGTTGAACGGAGCGGCCATTGGTTCGCTCACGGTCTCGCCCGGCAAGACAGCGCTTTTCCCGATCAAGAAGAACCTGACCGTTGCCGGCGCGAACACCATAACGCTCACGCGCACATCGTCCGATCCTGTTGCGATTGACGCGATTGCTCTCGGTGGCGGCATTCAGATCGGCAGCGCCAATGGCACCTCGTCCGAGTTTGCGCCGGAGACGTACGGCGGCAAGGTGTTCGCCGACGTGAAAACCCTGCATCGCGGCGCGATTCCGTATCATGGCGACAACTGGGTTTACAACGTAACAAGCGTCAATGCGGAATTCCCCGAGTCACTTGACGGCAACACGACCTCAAAGGCACACCTCGTCGCGTTCAATTCGCCCACGGAGGCCAGCCGGTGGTTCGGCACAAGCGGAACACATACAGGCATTCTCGTAAGGACCGAGAGTGTCGTTTATCCTTATGCACGGAGAACTGAAAGCACCAAGGCACTCTACTTCCCGCAGGACACGGAAGACCAGGGCAACGGAACATATAAGTACTGGACGTGCGGACTGCATCTCAACACGAACAACGTGCCGTTCATCCCGAAGTTCGACGCGGCGAACGACGCCTGTACGTTCTTCCTGCGTTTCCGCTGGGACGGTACGGTGCCGATTCCCGGCAAGCCGGCGTATTTCCTCGGCACAGGCGACACGACAGGCGCGACATACGGTTTCAGTGTTGGTGTCACTGAAAATGGGCGCATCTTCTTCTATTCTCCGAAACCGAACCTCAGCAAGACTTGGAATGGGGAAGGTGATGTGACGATAGGCGCGAACAAGTGGACGGACTTTGCGATCACGCTCGCGAACCGCAAGGTGATGATCTACGTCTATCAGGAAGATTCGTCATCCGTCGCCGTCATGAGTGCGACGGCGTCCGGCGCGTCGCCGAGTTCCTATGCCGCCTGCAACAGCTTTGTCATCGGGCATAGCCGGACGGGTCTGGCCGGAGATACTTGGACAGGTAGTCAGGGCCGTGCCTACGGCTTCCGCGGCAGCATCCATTCGTTTGCGGCGTGGGAGCGCGCATTGAGCGCGGACGAGGTGAGACAGGTGTTCGCTTGGCCGGGTGAGCGGACGATCGCCAATCTCGGGGTCATCAACGGCAGCAATGCCGAGTTCGGCGGCACGGGGACGGCAAGCTGGGCTGGCTTCACTGCTGGAACCGTAAGTGGCGCGGTCGACTGGTTCAACATGCGCGGCACCTTTACGGCGACCATGAACAGGCTCGGCATCACGAACTTCCCCATGACGGCCGACGACTTCGCGAACGGGCTGACGTTGCGCTTCTCCACAACAGTCGCCTCGGACGCCTGCTCGTTCGACGTCTATGTGAATGACGCCAAGGCTGGCTCTCTCTCCAATGTTCCAGGCGGAATTGTGATGTTGGAGCTCGCCAAACATCTCTTCGTTGTCGGGAACAACAAGGTTGAGTTGCGTTTCGTCTCTTCGTCGGGCACGGTTTACACCGATGCGATCCAGCTCGTGCGCACGCAAAGTGGCGACTACTACGCGACAGACGGCGACCAGTCGGATTGCGCGTTTGGACACTACGAGATCGAAAACGGCGTGGAGACGCGCCAACCGACGAGCATCCATGTTGACGTGCCTGACTGCGTAGCCGGGAACGGAAACTGCTTCGTCCGCGTTCAGATTAAGTTCGAGGGCGGCGCGGCGGCGCAGACGCTTGCACTTGCGGTCAATGACGCGGCGGAGCCGATCGCGACGTTCGCGGCGCCAGTGAGCGACGGGTTCAAGGTGTTCAAGGTGGATGTTCCGATATCCGCGCTTCGTGCCGGCGACAACGTGTTCACGCTCTCAAACGCCGCGAATGGCGAAGGAACGGCGTACCTCGACGTCGACTACGTCAGGATGGAGACGTGTATCCGCAGCGGCATGGCCATCACAGTGCAATAACCGGAAAGTCGGCGACAGAGCCATTGACAGGCTTTTCCGTGCCGTGATATACTTGCACCGCAGTTGCGGTTCACGAGGAGTTGACTATGCGCACGAGAAATATTGCAATTGCAGCCGCCTTGGCGGCTGCAGGGAGTGTTTTCGCCGATACGCACAATGTTGCGGATGGCGCGACCGATACGCTGAGCGGCGTGACGGAAACGTCGCGCTTCACCAAGACCGGCGGCGGTACGCTGGTCCTCTCCGGCGACAACTCGCTGGCTACGGTGACGGTATCGGCGGGTACGCTGAACATCCATGGCGGCACGACGACGATTTCCGGTTCGGGACAAGGCACTGGAACCGCTGCTGCATATGATGGCGCCGCTTTTGTCAACAAGGGCGGACAGGCGGTCGTCATCGACGGCGGGGCGACGGTGACGATGACCGGCGGCTCGTATATGCATACGGATTCTGGCGTGTTCGTCGTCTCGAACGCCACGTTCAACGTGCAGAATACCGAGGCCATGAACGGGTTCACCGGCGGGTCCACTGGAGCATATGCGTCTTCGCGCTTCATCATCGGCGAAGGTGGCGTTGTCAACGCAAACAAACTGCGGCCTACCGGCGGCAACTCCAGAGAAACGACGAAGGAGAATTTCAGTATTGACCTGAACGCTGGCGGCAATCTTTACGTGAACCAGTTCTGGGTCGATGGCGACAGCCGCTGGGGTCGCATCAACTTCAACGGCGGTATCCTTCACGCGACGCAGTTTGGTGACAGAACCAAGCCAGGCGACCAGCTTTTCAATGAAGCAACAACTCGCACAAGTTGGTCTGCGGGTCAGACGACGCCGACGGTTCTTGCGGGCGGCGCCTACATCGACTGGGTGGAGGAAAACACGATCTATCCGGCGTTCAAGAGCGGTGTCGCGGAGGGCGCAACCGACGGCGGCATTCACCATCGCGGCAACAAGGTAATCTACTGGCGCGCAGCCGATTCCACCTACAACGGCGGCACGTGGCTTGAATCGACAGGGGGCGGCGTCCTGGCCGTAAATGCGGACTATGACGAGAGCGTGCTTGGCACCGTCCCGGCAACCCCTGCAACGAACATCTGGGCGACGGGCTCGAACCACACGCTCTTCAACGAATGGGGAACCTTCACGACCCACCCGAACCGCATGGTCTTCATCAAGGACCAATGTGGCTTCAAGCTGGGTGCCCAGAACAGCGCGAGGCTTGTCATCGGCGGCGAAATCAAGGGCGAGATTACAGCTGGCAACACGGATCCTCTTGGCACGTACCTTGAAGCTCGTGCCAACTGGGCTGGCACATCCGTTCTCGATCCCGGCGAGGGGCATACGAACGACGTTGGCAAACTCGTCGTCGGCGGACATCTTGAAATCGCAAGCGGTGTCACGCGCCTCACCTCTGGGCAGGCCAACATGACCGCCACATTGGCGCCTTTGTACGTCGTAGGCGGCGATTCATACAGCACAGGTAAGGGCAACTTGACTATTTCCGGTGGCGAGCTTTACATCCCGCAGAGTTCGCGTTATATTGAGATTTCAAAGCGCGCGCAGGTCAATGTGGTCGGCGGAAAACTCAATGCGCCGGGTTCGGAATTCTTGCTTGGCCTGAGCACGGCAGGTTCTACGCTTTCCGTTTCGAACGGCGGTGAGTTAGCCGTGGGCACGTTCCGTCTTGGGCAGACGGCGGCCTATCCTAACATCGTCAATCTTGGCAAAGACGGCACGATTCGCGCCAACACGCTCACGTGCGAGTTCAAGAACAGTCAAAACGTCACCTTCAACTTCGATGGCGGGCGATTCCAGTCCAACGCCAGTACAGACAGTTCCAGCACGCTCTTCTACAATATAACGAACACCAAGTGGGACGGCGTGAAGTTCTACGTGCGCAAGGGTGGCGCGGTTCTCGATTCGTCGAACGGCAAGCACTGCTGGTGGTCGCGCCCGCTTCTGTGCGGAGTGGAGGAAGGCGAGACGGACGGTGGCCTGACGGCGGTGGTGATGTCAAACAAGTCCGTTGTCCTCTGCGATAGTGCGGTCTGCACCTACAACGGCCCGACGCGCGTGATGACGACTGGCGAGACGGGGCAATTCCAGTGCCGCGTTGCGAATGCGCTGCCCGCCACCACGACGCTCCAGATTGGCCCTGGCATGACAGTTGGCTTCGCCAGCGAATGGAACGATTCTACGCACATCGACCAGACCGTCGCCCGCGTCGAAGGCGTAGGAACGGTGTGGCACAACAGCAAGCTCGTCGTTACGGACGGCATCTCGCCCGTATTCACCAATGCCTACGGTACGCTCACGTTCAACAGCCTCTGCTCTATCTCCGGCGACTACGAGATTGTGGGCGATGCGAACGGCTGCGGCTGCGTTAAGTTCAACAAGAAGCAGGACATCTCCAACCTCAAGCTGAAGATCGCCGCTAGCGCGACGCTTGATGCGTCCAAGGCGAAAGGCACGTACTACAAGATTGTCGATGCACCGAACGGCGTCACGGGCGAGTTTGATACGTCCGAGTTGCCGGGCAACTGGGATGTCAAGTACTCGGCCGACGGCAAGGCCGTCTATCTGCGCAACCCGAATGGCACGATTCTGCTGCTCAAATAGCGGTGTTGCCCGGGCACGCGGGTACGCGGCATGATCTGCGAAATGAAGAAACATCTGCTTGCGTACGGTGCGGCATTGTCTGCACTGCCGCTCTGCGCCGCCGTTTCGCTTGACGCGCCGGGTCACGTCTACACCGACGGGGAGACAGCGATTGCTCGCGGCGGCGTTCCCAACGCGTCTTGGACGATTACGGACTGGCGCGGGCGCCCTGCGGGCAATCCGGAATCCTGGCGCGAGGACGGCACAGCCATCCTTCCGAAGTTGCCGACGGGCTACTACCATCTGAAGAGCGGAGAGGAGGATGCGACGTTCGCGGTGGTTCCCGCGCCCGAAGGCAGGGTGCGCGATCACGACTCGTTCTACGGCATCGACTCGGCGCAGAGCTGGGTTTCGCGGAAGGGCAATTTCATCTGCCCCTGGAACGGCGGCGACACGTACCGCACCGTGAGCGACCTGCTCAAGCTCGCAGGCGTTCCGCACGTGCGCGAGCGCCTGAGCTGGGGCGAGGTCAATCCCAAGCCCGGCTCTTTCGACTACAAGCACTACATGTACAACGCCGACATGCTGAGGGAGCGCGGCATCCTCGTCTCGGGCATGTTCCACGACGCGCCGAAGTGGGCTGGCAAGCTGAAGAAACTGCCGTCCGACCTCAACGCCGTCTATTCGTTCTGCGAAAAGACAGCCGCCGCGTTCGGAGGCCGCATGGGCGACTGGGAGTTCTGGAACGAAGAGGACATCGGATTCGCTCCGGAGCCGGTATGGGACTACGCCGCCGCGATGAAGGCCGCCTACTTCGGCTTCAAGGCGGGACGGCCAGGCATCATCGTCCTGCCGGGCGCACTCTGCCAGATGCCGGACAGCGGCTATGCGAGAGGGCTCTTCGACAACGACGTAGGCAAGTTCAGCGACGTGTACAACCACCACGTCTACTTCACGCTCGCAGACTACCCGAAGCACTTCGCGACGCTGCGCTCGTTCATGGAGCGATACGGCATGGGCGACAGGGCGGTCTGGATAACGGAGTCGGGCACGCATCTGGAAGGGACATCGAAGAAAGACGGCGCGATGAAGGGCTTCAAGGCCAACACGCCCGACCAGGAGCTTGTGGTGGCGGAATACTACGCCAAGTCGCAGGTCGCGTTCCAAATGGAGGGCGTGGCGCGCAACTACTACTTTGTGTTCGGCGCCTACAGCGAGATGAACGGAGGAAAGGACTGGGGCGTGATGCGCCGCGACGGCACGGTGAAGCCCACCTACGCGGCCATCAGCACGATGACGCGCGAACTCGTCTCGGCGCGGCTCGTCGGCGAGATGGCCGCGGACAAGGGGCTTCGCGCCTATCTCTTCGAGCAGCCGGACGGTTCGCAGACGGTCATGCACTGGTCGGTCTCGCCGATGGACCTAGCCGGTGGGCATATCGTTGCCACGCCGGACTACGCGAGAAAGTTCAACCTTCCCGTCGCGAACGGCACGTACCGCCTCTCCGACCTCTGCGGCATCCGTTCGTCCGCCACGGTCACGAACGGGGTGCTTGAGCTGGCATCCACGCGCTTCCCCGCTTACGTGGCTGGGCTGCGCGGGCTATCGGTGAAGACGCCGGCGCGTCAGAAGGGCAAGGTACAGCACTACGTTCCGAAAGCGGACGAAGACATGTCGGTGATCCTGCGCGTGGACCTGAACACGAACGACTTTGCGGTTGCGGGGCAGAAGACGCGCGCCGTGCTGAAGAGCGATGCGGGCCGTATGCGCATACAGGCGTGGAACATGGGCGATGCCGCCAAGACGGGGCGGGTGGAAGTTGCGGGCGGCACGTTCAGGGGCTTGCCGGGCAGCATCGCTCTCGGGCCGCGCGGCACTCCGCCAGTTTCGATCGACTGCACGTTTGTGCCGACGGACTCTGGCGAAGTCGAGCAGCGCCTTGTGTTCACCGGGTTTTTCGGCGGCAGGCGCTCCAGCCGCCTCACCATGCCCGTCCATCTCGAAAAGAAGTTCCTCGACTCATGCACGAGCACTCCCATCGCCTGGCGGAACCCGGAGAACTGGCAGCGCAACACCTCCGCACAGTCGTACAGCGCCACGTGGGACGAGGCCGAGCAGGCCATGCGGTTCGACGTTGCGTGGAACGACTCGCTGACGGATCGCTGGTTCTATCCGGTGTACAGGCTCAAGCTGCCGCAGGAAAGCCTTGCCGGCGCACAGATGATGCAGTTTGAGGTGAAGAGCGCGCAGGACAAGGCGGAGAACGACTTCCGCACCCAGAACCTCATGCTGCTTTTCAAAGACAGGACGGATGCGGATCGGTTCATCCCCTACGATGCCCCGATTGGCGTTTGGGAGAAGCGGTACGCAGAACTTTCAGACGTGGATGCGCTTGGCGAAGTCACAGCCTTCCGCCTCGGCGCGAATCCAAAAGGCACGCGCTGCACATTCTGGGTTCGCAACCTTGCCATACTCAGGGTAAAAGGCAATTGAACCAATGCCAGCCTGCCGGGACAGTTTGATAGCAGCGGACTGGGACAATGATCGTCCGCCTGGAAGATTGAAAGGAAAAACAAGCATGTCAAAAGGAAAATTTTCCGCAGTTGTCGCAGCGGCGGTCGCCGGCATGGCAATGTTGGCGCAGGCCTCGCGCACGGTTGAAGACTTCAACGACGATTGGGAGTTCTCGCGCGACGAGGTGACGTGGCGGGCTGTGGAAATCCCGCACGACTGGGCGATTGAAGGGCCGTTCGATCCGGAGGGGGATGCCCAGACCGGCAAGCTGCCGTGGGAAGGCGTAGGCTGGTACCGCAAGACGATCATTCTCGATGCCGCACCTACTGGACGGCGCGTGTTCCTCGACTTCGACGGCGTGATGTGCGACGGTACGGCGTACGTGAACGGACAGCCGTGCGGACGCCAGATGTACGGTTACCTCGGCTTCCGCGCAGACGCCACGCCCTATCTCTACAAGGGTACGAACACCATCATGGTCAAGGCCGACACGACGAAGCTCAGGTCACGCTGGTATCCGGGCGCGGGCATGTACCGTCGCGTCAGAAAGATCGAAACCGGCGACATCTATCTTGACGAGCGCGATATCGCCATCACCACGCCGGATGTTTCCTCCGAACGCGCTACGGTACGGGTGTCCGGTGCGGTGACAAGCCGGTTGAACACCGATGCGGCGGCTACGGTTGCCGTTACGGTGAAGAACCCGTCCGGGGAAGTCGTCGCCGCCGGGAGGGCGGATGTCGTCGTCCGTTCTTGCGGGAAGGGGACGTTCGACCTTGCGCTTGCGGTCGAAAAGCCGGTGCTCTGGGAAATGACGTGTCCCGCCGCGCTCTACACCACCGAAGTCGATGTCACGTCCGGCGAGAAGGAAGACGCCGTTGCGTTCAAGACGGGACTGCGCTCGTTCCGGTTCGACGCAAAGGAGGGCTTCTTCCTGAACGGACGGCACGTGCAGCTGAAGGGCGTGTGCCTGCATGCCGATCTCGGCATACTCGGCATGGCATACAACCGCTCCGCCATGCGGCGGCAGCTCGCCGTCATGCGCGACATGGGTGCGAACGCGCTCAGGACTTCGCACAATCCGCCGTCGCCGGAGACGCTGGAACTATGCGACGAAATGGGCATCTTCGTCTGGGACGAGTGCTTCGACAAGTGGAACGCGACATGTGGACGCGGCGACGAGCCGCTGGAGGAGTTCGTCTGCGCACGTCTTGCCGAGTTCGTACGGCGCGACCGCAATCATCCGTGCGTGTTCGTATGGTCCATCGGCAACGAGATACCGAACGGCGGCGGTTTCGCGCCAGGCCAGGAGATCTGGAACATGCCCAGCACCATCGGTACCACCGCCGAACGCTGCGCCCGTTTCAGAAACGCCGTCCTTGCCAAAGACGCGACGCGTCCCGTAGGCATCGGCAGCTGCTTCCCCAAGGCGGCAACGGAGGGGCACTACGCCAGCCTCGACATCACGGGCTGGAACTACAACCAGCTCTACGGCGAGATGCATCGCCGCTATCCCGACAAGCCGCTCATCTACAGCGAATCGGCTTCGGCCTTTTCCGACTACGGCTACTACGCGCCGGTGCCGCCGACGAACAAAACGGACTACACCGTCGCCGATTTCAGCGTCGATTCCTACGACCGCAACGCCGCGGCGTGGAGCGACATTCCCGACCGCGAGTTCGAACGCATGGAACGCGATCGTTTTGTTGCCGGAGAGTTTGTCTGGACGGGGATCGACTACCTTGGCGAACCATCGCCATACTCTGGCAAGAATGTCTGTGGCGTGCCGCTCCAGAAGCGCGACTGCGCGCGAAGTTCGTACTTCGGAATCTGCGACCTGCTGTGTTTCCCCAAAGACCGTACATACCTCTACCGCTCGTACTGGAAAAAGGAGGCTTTCACGCTGCATCTCGTGCCCGACCACTGGACGTTCCCCGAGCGCGCGGGACAGAAGATGCCTGTCTATGTCTATACGAGTGCGGACGAGGCGGAACTGTTCCTGAATGGCGTCTCGCTTGGCCGCCGCCGCAAGGATCCCGCAGCGACGATGGCGAACGGCTACTACGCCGGAATGCCGCGCTATCGCCTCATCTGGGACGATGTCGAATGGAAGGCTGGAACGCTCAAGGCTGTCGCGTATGGTACGGGCGTGGCGGAGGGCTCTCCATCCGCCGTGCTCGGCGAAGAGACGCTGCGCACGGCGGGTGCTGCGGCGTCGGTGGTCTTGTCGCCCGAATCGTACGTGTTGCCGGCCAACCGAAACGAGCTTGTGTTCGTAAAGGTGACGCTGGCGGACGCAAACGGCACGCCGGTGCCGCGCGACAGCCGCCGGGTCAAATTCGACATAGAAGGTCCGGGCCAGATCGTATCCGTCGGCAATTCGAATCCGCACGGACTCGATTCGTTCAAGGATGTCGCGTCCCATCCTCTCCACAACGGCAGGGCCGGGTTGGCCATCCGACGGACAGGTCCGGGCGAGGTTCGCCTCACGGCGGCGGCCGATGGTCTCGTTTCGGCTGTTGCGACGTTCCCTCCTGTTGAACAGGGATGCCCGTGAATATCCTGCATGAAATCAGGACGTCTGTTCAAGCACGCCCATAGAATTGCGCAATGCCAAGAGCTGGACGCGCAACGCGTCCGCCGATTCCTACAGCGTCTTAGCCGCCCCCATGGGCAAATTTCCCGCCATGCTTGCGGCAAGGCGGGGGTTTTGGTATAATTCGGGCCATGAATGGCCCCTTCACCAACATCGCACACGATGCGCCAGGACGACGTGGGCAGCCCTACCGCAAGAATTGCTTCTGAACAGGGAGACAAAACATGAAAATGCCATTGACAATTACAGGCGCAGCAGCGGCGGTCGCTGCGGCGACAAGCGCATTTGCGGCACAGCTTGGCGCGACCTACTCAAACGTTGTTCCGACGACCGACACTGTGATGTTCACGGGCGTGAGTCTTGCCGACGTAAAGTCCGTTTCAGCGTGGGTCACCGGGGATTCAATGGGAACAGCCGGCAAGAGCGCACCCGCCACGGCGTACCACTATTCCAACGACGGTTCGACTCTGACGGTGCAGTTTCAGGTGTATCTGGGCGACTACACCAAGGGCGTGGTGCTTCAGCTCACGCAGGACGGCGATGACATCAAGGGCAAAGCCTTCGCAAGGTACTTCAACGACCAGTACCACAACCATGAAGGTTCAGACATGTCTTCTGGCTGGTCAAACGGCAGCTACAAGATCCGCGACGTGACGTTGAGCGACGAGGACGACTCCTTCCTGCGCACCAAGCTCTACTGGAACGGCGCGAATGGTGACACATGGGACGGCACGGCGGCAAACTGGCTCACGGAGAGCGGCGACGCGACGGCGTGGGTTCCCGGTGCGCGGGCGGTGTTCACAAACGCCACCGCGATGACCGTCAACGTGGCGGCATCCGGCATCACGGCAAGCCACTTCACTATGAAGGGCTGGCCTGTCACGTTCACGGGCGGAACGATCGCGATGACAGGCGCTTCTGAAGTCATCATGCGTTCCGGGCTGGCAAGATTCGAGTGTCCGCTTGCGGGCGCAAACGGCTTCCGCGTCGCGAACTGCGTCTATCAGTATGCCCTGCCTGCGCACACCTTGATTGCGGCTGCGTCACAGGTGCTGTTCGAGAACGCCACCTTGGCCGGCGTCAGCAACCTGGTCTCCACGGCGAGCGGCGATTCCGTCGGCTGGGATTCCACGCCCCAGCAGTCGTACTTCCTCGAAAACGACGGCTCGACGCTCACGGCGCAGATGCAGTGGTATGGCGGCGGCTACACAAAGTGCGTGTTCCTCGAGTTGACGTAGCAGGGCGGCGACATCTGCGGAAGGGTAACGGGGGCCAGCTACATCAACGAACCGCACGTCGACTGCAGGGGCGTGGACTTCCGCACGCATCCGAAGGCGACGAGCATGACAACCTTCAGGGAAAACGGAGCGGCGGCATACGGCATGTGCGACCTGCACCTCGGTCCGCGCGTGGAGCTCGCCGCCGACAACACGTTCACCGGCATGATGCGCGCCGACAACCATGCGACTCTTGCCGTCACCGGAGGTACGCTCGGCGGCGGAACATTCAGCAGCCCGATCGTCATCTACCGGGCGGCGCTTGAGCTGGCGCACACGCATCAGACGCTGAACGGCGGCATCTCAGATTCCGCAGGAGCCTCTACGCCCGGAAAGCTCGCCGTCAAGGGAACGGTCAATCCGGCGGGCGGCACGTTATCGTACACCGGGATACTGCCGGATAACAAGGCCGTCATCTTTCACAACGCCAAGCTGTCGGCCTGGACTGCGGTCAGTGCGCAGGTCGGTCCAGACAGCATGTCGGACAAGTCGTATCCGATGGCGACGCCGTTCTATTTCCGGCACAGCGGCACCGACAGCCTGCGGGTGCAGTTCCAGATCAAGGACGACCCTGATAACAAATATGTAAAGTGCATGCTTTACGAGTTCACACAGGAAGGCGACGACATCGCCTGCCGCAAGATCGGCGGAGGATATAAAGTCAAGAACGCCACAACGGGATGGGATTTGTACTTTGGACATGATTTCGAGAATGTTTCGTCCGATATCGTCTCCTCGTCTTATGCCTGCCACAACCTTGTCGCCACCTACACGAACGCGACCGATACGGCGGTCTCCCTTGTCGCAGGCAACGCTTATTACGGCGGCACGGAGATCGATGGCGCGCTGGTGGTGCTCAAAGCGGGGAATGCCCTGCCGACGGAGTCGGGCTTGACGGCGACGCTGAAGGGTGGTGCCAAGCTTGTCGTCGATGTTGCCCGCGCCGATTCGGGGAAAGGTGTTCTCGGTCGATCCACTGTGAATGTCACGGAAGGCAGTTATCTGCGTTTTGGACGTTTCCGCTGCAACGGAAGCTGGACGACTGTCAATGCCTCAGGCGGTTCGGAAGTCTCCATCGCGGGCGGCAACGGAAACAACACGCAGGACTTTGGCTACCTGTCGCATCTGACGCTTTCGGACGGGGCATTTGTGACAGGCGATGCCTTTCGGGTCGGCTATGAGGGCACTAACTATGTTTCCGGCATCACGGCGGAAGGGAATGCGCCGACGCGCATCGAGCCGCCGATCTATATCCTGCGCGGAGCCCTTTCCAGCAATTACAGCTGGTTCGCCTATCCTTGGCGTTGGCAGGTGGCGGATGTGACGGGGGATTCCCAGCCCGATCTCTACCTGAACGGCGAACTCCTGGCCTATACGGCGGACAATGGCGTTCTGATTGGCCGCCCAATCGAGAAGACGGGTGCGGGCACGGTGCGGCTCGGCGCGGCGAACAGCTACACCGGCGCCGTCTCCATCGTGGAGGGCGCGGTTTTGCTCGGCACGAACGGTGCGCTTAATGCAGATATCAACCTGACACTTGCAGGCGGCACGCTTGACACTGGCGCCAGCACGAATGCGGTGGGGACTCTTGCCGTGATCTCCAACAGCACGCTTGCGGTCTCGGCTGGCGCCGAACTGTCGTTCGGCAATTCGTCCGCCCTCGACTGGGGCACCAACCGCCTCACGATCAATGGCGCTGCTGCGGCGGCGCATACGCTCCGCTTCGGCACGGATGGCAACGGTCTCACGGAGAGGCAGCAGAAGGCGATTCGCTGGAACGGCAAGCGGGTGAAACTTGATGCGAACGGCTATCTCTACCAGTATGTTCCAGGCATGATTATCTCGGTGCATTGATCGTGACATCTCATTCGGACGTTCGGGGCGCGGCGAATTCGCCGCGCCTTTCGTGTTGCAATGGCCTTAAGTCACAGGTGTCGCCGGCACCTATGCCGGTCGACGGGTTTCAGAACGCAGGCTTTTGCCCCAAAGATGGATCGTTCCATTTTACGTATGAAATAACTGCTTAAATAGTTTGAAGAACGGAATGAGGGCTATGGTATAATATTGCAAGAATTGAAAGCATGGCAGCACATGAAAGCACTGGTTCTTGAGAAAGACGGAAAGCTCGCCTGGCGGGAGCACGAACTGCGCGTCGTCGAAGGCTGGTACAGGATGCGGATTGCGGCGGCGGGCATCTGCGGCAGCGACCTTGGACGCGGTTTCAAGGGCGGCGCGTACCATTATCCGCTTGTGATGGGGCATGAGTTCTCGGCGACGGTCGAGGAAGCGCCCACTGGCGGCAAATATGCGCCCGGCACGCTCGCCGCCGTCTATCCGCTTCTGCCGTGCGGCAAGTGCACGGCGTGCGCGAAGGGATTCATCCAGCTTTGCGAACGCTACGACTACTTCGGGTCGCGGCGGGACGGCGCGTTTGCCGAAGAGCTTTACGTTCCCGAATCACACATCATTCCCGTGCCGGATGGCGTCACGGCTGAAGAGGCGGCGATGACGGAGCCCGCCGCCGTCGCCTATCACGGGACGCACGGCTTCACGCTGGCGCAGGGGGCTTCTGCACTGGTGATCGGAGGCGGTCCGATCGGGCTTATCGCCGCGCAATGGCTGCGCATACGCGGCGCAGGGAAGATTGCGGTCGCCGACATCGACCCGGCGAAGCTGGAGTTTGCTCGGCATTTTGGATTCGAGGCAGCGGATACGGGCGGGGGCGGAGCCGAGGAACGCGCCCTGCCGGAATACGACGTCGTCATCGAGGCATGCGGCGTGTCGGCGACACGCACGATGGCTGTCGCCCGCTGTGCGCGAAAAGGAGTGGTGTCGTTCATCGGCAACCCTGCCGACGACTGGACGCTTCCGATGGCGCTCTTCTCGTCCGTGCTGCGCAAGGAGCTGACGGCGCGCGGCAACTGGAACTCCGTGCCCGACCCTGACTGGCGCGAGGTTCTGGCGCACGCGGGAAAGGACCTGAACCTGAAGGATCTCGTCACAGCGCGCGTGCCGATGGCAGAAGGCGCGGCAGCGTTCAGGCGCATCCTGAACCATGAAGGCTTCCACTGCAAAACGTTGCTGGTAACTAACCACTAACGACTAATCACTAACCACTAACAACTAACCACTAACAACTAACAACTATCCTATGAAATACGGAATCTACTACGCCTACTGGGAAGACAAATGGGAGGCCGACTACTTCAAGTACATCGAGAAGGTCGCCAAGCTCGGTTTCGACTTCCTTGAAATCGCCTGTACGCCGATCAACGGCTATTCGCGGCAGACGCTGAAGGATCTTCGCCAGGCGGCAAAGGACAACGGCATTTTCCTAACGGCGGGGCACGGCCCTTCTGCGGACCAGAACCTCGCCTCTCCGGATGCGGCGACGCGGCGGAATGCGAAGAAGTTCTTCACGAAGCTCCTGAAGAACCTCGAGACGCTTGGCATCCACTCCATCGGCGGCGGCATCTACAGCTACTGGCCGGTCGATTACTCCAAGCCCATCGACAAGCCGGGCGACTGGGCGCGTTCGGTCAAGGGCGTCCGTGAAATAGGCAAGGTGGCCGGGGACTGCGGCGTCAACTACTGCCTGGAGGTGCTGAACCGGTTTGAAGGCTATCTCCTCAATACGGCGGCAGAGGGCGTGAAGTTCGTGAAGGAGGTCGACGTGCCATCCGTCAAGGTGATGCTCGATACGTTTCACATGAACATCGAGGAAGACTCCATCGGCGGCGCGATACGCTCGGCCAAGGGACTTCTCGGGCACTTCCACACGGGCGAATGCAATCGCCGCGTGCCGGGGCGCGGACGTACGCCGTGGCATGAGATCGCCTTGGCGTTGAAGGATATCGGCTACAACGGCAACGTCTGCATGGAGCCGTTCGTGCGGATGGGCGGCAAGGTCGGCGAGGACATCAAGATATGGCGCGAACTTGAACCGGGCATAACCGAGGCGAAGATGGATGCCGATGCCAAGGCCGCGCTCGACTTCGAACGCATCGCCCTCGAGGGCGTGAGGTAATGGAGGCGTCAGGCGGCAGGTTCCTGCGCTTGCAGCGGCGGATGCTGGTGACGACGATCATCGGCTACACGCTGTTCTACTTCCTGCGCAAGAACCTTTCGCTCGCCATGCCGGGGCTGGCACAGGACTACGGCATCACCAAAAGCTCGCTCGGCCTGTTCCTCACGCTTCATGGCGTGGTGTACGGCCTGGGCAAGTTCGTCGTTGGCCCGATCTCCGACCGCAGCCGTCCGCGCCGTTTCCTGATGGGCGGTCTGGCGTTGGCGACAGTCGCGAACGTCGTGTTCGGCTTCGGGCCGGTGTTCGCCGCGCTTATAGCAGGCGAGGCAACCGGTGCGGCGTTCACCACGGCGCTGGTGACGGTACTGGGCGTGGCGTGGGTCGCCAACGGGCTCCTCCAGGCATCGGGCAATCCGCCGTGCCTGAAGTTGCTGTCGTACTGGGTGCCGCCGGAGGCGCTCGCCACGAAGCTCGCGATCTGGAACTCGTCACACTCCATCGGTGCGGGACTCGTGACGGTACTGTGCGGCTACATCATGGGGCTTGGCGCGCTGGGCTCTGACGGCGTGGGCACAGGCATGTGGCAATGGTGTTTCTTCGCACCGGCGATCATCGCCGCCGCAGGGCTTGCCTTTCTCTTCTTCACGCTGCCGGGGACACCGGAGGAAGAAGGTTTTAAGGTTGAGAGCGAGGGAGCGCACGAGGGAATGACCGAGGAACCGGAGGAAACGTGCGACACCGCGTTGCGGCGCGTGTACCTCAATCCCGTGATATGGCTAATCGGCGCATGCTGCTTCATGGTCTATCTCACGCGCTTCGCGATTCTCGACTGGGGTCCGATGCTGATAAAGGAGGCGAAGGGCGTGTCCCTTGCGGGCGCAGGGTGGACGGTCGCCTGCTTCGAGATCGCGGGAATCCTCGGCACGCTCTTCTCCGGCTGGGCGACGGACCGCTTGGCGGGCGGGCGCGCCCCGCGCGTCTGCCTCTTCATGATGCTCGGCGCAGCGGTGTGCATGGGGGCGTTCTGGCTCATGCCGGCAAAGAGTTCCGTGCTCTTCTACGTGGCTGCCCTTTCTGGCGCGGGCTTCTGCATCTACGGACCGCAGGCGATGACAGGGCTGACGGCGGTCAACCTCGCCACGAAGCGCTTTGCCGGAACGGCGGTCGGCTTCACCTCCCTCTTCTCGTACGGAAGCGTCCTTTTCTCCGGATGGGGAATGGGATGCCTTGCGGAACACACCGGCGGATGGGCTGCACCGTTCATGTCGGTGATCGGCGCGACGCTCGTCGGCGCCGTGTTCTTCGCGCTTCTCTGGAAGACCCCTCCAAACGGATACGCCACCCAGCCATCTAACCGCCAAACCGCCGAACCGAAATGAAAGCCTGTCTTGACTGTCTGCCGTGCCTTGCACGGAACGCAATTGACCTGTCACGGAAATCCGCCCTTGGCGATGCCGCGCTTGAAGCGGAAATCGCCCGCTCCGGGCTGGAGATCCTGGGGAACGCCGCAACGGACGGCTATCCGCTGCCGCCGCCATGCTATGCACGGAAGCTCATGGACAACGCACTGGCTAAAAGCGGCGGCAGGGTGCAAGATCCGTGGACAAGGGAGAAGGCGATCTCCACGGAGCTGGCGTTGAAACTGATGGAGCGCCTGGACGAAATTCCTGGCTGGGACCCCGAGAGCTTCGAGAGTCGCCTGCGTCTGGCGGTCGCAGGGAACATACTCGACTTCTCGATCTACGCCGATCTCGACATCATGGCGGCAATGGAAACGATGGCGACAGCGTTCACGAAGCCGATTGACAGTGCGGCGGTGGCGGAGCTGAAGCGGCGCATGGACAATGCGAAGTCGATTCTCTGGATCTTCGACAACTGCGGCGAGGCGGTGTTCGACCGGCTCCTGATGGAGCCATACCGCAAGAAGCTGACGCTTGCCGTGCGCGGCAGGCCGGCGTTCAACGACGTCACGCGCGACGAGCTGGAGGCGTCGGGCTTCCCGCCGGACTTCGCGAAGGGCGGCGTAGTGTCCAACGACGACGGCGTTCCAGGGATGGTGGACGCCACCTGCGGCGAGAAGTTCCGCACTGCGTTCTCATCCGCAGACCTGGTAGTCGCCAAGGGCCAGGCCAACTTCGAGACGATGAACGAGCGGACGGACAGGCCGATCGCGTTCCTCTTCCTGGCAAAGTGCCCCGTCGTCTGCCGTGCCATCGGCGCGGAACCCAAGACGATCCAAGTCGTTCTGCACCCGTAGTCAAACGTCAACTGTCAAGGTGCGCATGCCGCTGGCGGCAACCGGGTCATTTTGCCGGCGGAATCCTGACGGCCTTGCCGTTCCAGCGCAAGGTACCGGTGCAGTTCGCAGGACCGGCAGCGGTAGCGACGCCGCCCTTCACCGAAACGGTTATCGGGCCGTGAGGCGTCGGCACGACGCCTTCCGCCCAATCCAGCCCGCCAAGGTCGGGAGCGACCACGTACTCGGCATAGCCGGGCTTCGTTGGCTCCACGCCAAGCACATACCGTCCGAAGAGATAGATCGGGCTCGCGCCCCACGCATGGCAGAGCGACTTGCCGAACGGACGCCCGTACATCGCGTACTTCGCGGCGCCCTTCTCGTCCGGGTTGTACAGTTCCCAGAAGCTCGTCGCCCCTTCGTCCAGCATTCCGCCCCAGTAGGCGCGGACCTCGTCCAGCACGCGCTTCCGCAGACCTAGGCGGCAGAGCGCCTCCAACTCATAGAAGCGCATGTATGGCGTCTGAATCTTCATCACGGCATCGTTGAAGATCACGTTCTTCAGCACTGACTCGCGCTGGGCGTCGTTGAAGTAGCCGCTTGCGAGACCGAACATGTTCGGGTAGCGAGTGAGCTGCGCGTCGAGCGTGCCGTCGTCCTTCAGCAGATGCATGAGCGCGCCCTTCTCCTCGCTCCAGAAAAGCGGCACGATTTCCGCGCGGAGCTTAGCCGCGCGTGCGCGGTACCCCGCATCGCCGCGGCCGATCGTCTCGGACACGTACGCCAGCGCCTCCAGCGCTTCCACGAGCAGCATCTGCTCGAAGCTCGTCACGCCGCCGGTGTTGTGCAGCGTCTCGGGCGCCCAGTCGATGAACATCCAGTCGCCCGGCCGGTCGTGAGGACGCCCATTGGCATCGAGCCGCCCGATCGCGAAGTCCATCAGCGAGACCATGCGGTCGTAAACCTGCTCCAGGAAGACGCGGTCACCAGTGTAGAGATAGTATTCGCGAACAGACAAGAACCAGTAGAACGTGTAGTCCATTATCTGGTTGACATGCATCACTACCGGATCGCCGCCGCGCTGGTAGAAGAGAGTGTCCCTTGCCAGCCCGCTCTCGCCGAAGAGGTAGTAGCCCATGAGATAGCTCTGCCGCGCGTCGCCGCTCCACGTCCACCTGTCGCGCTTTGCGCCCTCGATGTAGATCTCGCGCGTCGTCAGCTCCAGCGTCCGCGCCGACACCTCCCAGATGCGGTTCAGCCGCTCCTCCGAGCAGCGGAACGCACCGACGCGCGAGAGCGGGCAAAGCTCCTCGTCCATCGCCACGCCTGCAACCGACACGCCGGCTTCGGGAATCACGTGCACGTACCGCCAGCCGCGCGACACCTTGAGCCGCTGCTCTTCGCCAGGTTCGGCATCGACGTATTCCCACTGGTCGGAGCCGTTGAAGTCTTCGCACATGGCCTCGGGCTCGCTTTCGCCATATACGATGCGGATGCGTCCCTTGCCCTTCACGCCCCTGAGCCTCAGGAAGCCGAACGTCTCGCGTCCGAAGTCGGCGAAGACGTGGTCGCCGCGAATCCGTTTCTGCGCCACCGGCTCCGCAGGGCGTGTCGCGAGAGTGAATTGCGAAGGACGTATTTCGCCGCCGCTGCAGACAGTTGGTGGGGCGAGGCGCCCCGCCGAGCCGCATTCCGCAGGCGGCGAAATGACGCCCTTCTGCCACGCCGCCGCCATACGCCAGTCCGCCTTCCAGGAGGGACCCGTCTTCACCGTCGGCCCGTCCATGTAGATGGCCGGCGGCTTGCCCTGCGAATAGACGCGCGCGACGACGGTGTACTTCCCTGCGGGAAACGTAAACCTGTTCGACACCACGCCCGGCATTGGCGACGCAAGGCCTAAGCCCATGATCCGGCACACGCCCTCCGAGGCAAGCTCCACCGTCTCCGGCGCCTTGAGGTCTACGTCCTTGCGGAAGTCGACAAGCGGATGCGGCGCATACGTCGGCCAGAAGACGGGATAGCCTCCGCCGTGCTCGATGCGCCGCGCCTGGAGGTCGTTCCCGCGCCAGAGCGCATAGTCTCCGGGATATGATATCCACACGGCGCCGGCCTGCACCGTCGCAGTAAATCCAATCAGCGCCGCAAGCAAAATGCCGCAGTTATTAAGACTTCTATCTGAAACCATACTCATAGCCCTTGGCAAGCAAACCGTCCTCTTGAACGTTACTTCCATGCAAATCTTCACTTCAGGTAAGATTTGTGCTGCATTGTCTCATATTCAGCCGTTAATGTCAACAGCACCGTCACCCATATTTCTCCGTGTGGAGAATTATCGCTCGCCATTGTGAAGTTGTTACTGTGTCTAGCCGAAACGGCGCGGTATCTCCCGCAAGTCCAGCCGCAGAGGCAAGTGTCGCCCGTAGAAGCATCACGAATTTCTTTATTGCGATTTTATAGGGTAGAAATCCACGCATCGGTATTCAGCCAATGCGCCCCTTCAGCAGACCATACGAATATGACCCGCCGTTATCAACAATATTCTTTGCCCCATCACATC
Source organism: Kiritimatiellia bacterium (assembly GCA_017514235.1). Classification (GTDB taxonomy): domain Bacteria; phylum Verrucomicrobiota; class Kiritimatiellia; order RFP12; family UBA1067; genus UBA1067. Next base: position 20,927 of record JAFWKK010000023.1, read on the forward strand.
GAAAAGTTAAGCTCCACGCGCATGAAATAGGCGCTGCCTGCGCTGGTCGGCGGACGGACGGTGATCCGCGCATTGCCACCCTCCGTCGCGTCAAGCGAAACTGTTTCAATGCCGTCGGGCGAGAACGTGCCGGGCGCGAGCGTCGCCGAGCCTTCAATAACGAGCACCTTCTCCAGGTTCGCCCTAAGCGTTTCCGCCGAGACGGAACCGCTACCGATGTTCACGCCCTTCACGCTCACCTCGAATTCGAACTTTCCGGCCTCGTTTGCTGGCACGAACGACGCGATCCTGATGTCGTCCGAAACGAGATCCCCGCCGATCAGCGCATCCGCTCCGAGCGCGAACGACCGCCATGTGCTGCCAGAGTCCTTAACAGCCTGCGCCGAGACCGTTCCGTTGGTTATCGACAGTGCCCATGTGCGATATGCGACATATTGTACGGCATTCGTAACGTTCGCCAGCAGACTCGCGTCCCCCGACCCAGCCAGTGCCGCAGCAACGGCCTCCGCGTCTGCATCCGTAGCCAGTTCCGGAATCGGATCGACAACAGCCGGCGTCCACGATATCGCGTCCACCCATGCGCAGTCCTCGCCGTCGCCGTCGCCATCCCCATCCTTTACATAGAGCCATGAAAGCGTATGCGTTCCCGCCCCTGTCACCTCGAAAGAGTTCGTTGCCCAGTCTTCGTTGCCCATTAGATCGCCCTGCTGGACGCCGTCGATGCAGAACGCCAATCCATCAAAGACTATCCTTTTCAGAACCTCTCCAGACACCTTGCAGGAAAATGTCACCGTGCCAGGTCCGAAAACGACCGTCTCCAGCCGACTTGTCTGACTATGAGTGATTGCACCGCTCCGCAGGGCGTAGCCGTCTTCCGAAACACCAATCACGCGCGTCCATGCCGCATCGTCATCCGTAGTCGTGAACGTCTGCTCCGGCCAGTTCAAGTACTCCCCGAACGTCTGAGGCGCCTCCTCCTGCCATTGTGCCACCAGGCGCAACGCACCGTCAAGCGGATAGGACGAACCTGCCGCGTAAAGCGTAACGCCGTCGCTCCAGCCGAGGAACGCATGCATCGGCCAGGTCAGCGTTCCCTGGCCTGGCAGGACGACGCATTCATCTGCGTAGGCAGTCACCGGCGCCGGCGGCGTCCCGTCTGTCGCGTCGCCAGCCGCAAACGTCAGCGTCACGGGATGCGCAACCGCTACATTCGCCAACCACGTGCTGTCTTCACCAGACGAACCGTCCTCGTCGCGCTGGAACACCCACCGCAAGACATGCTCGCCGTCGCTCGTCACATAGAAGGTCTGATTCGTCCAGTCCGTCTCGCCGCAGATGAAGCCCCGCCTCTCCCCGTCAACCGCGAACGAAAGATAATCGAACGGACGGCCCTTAACGAGCGCCTCGCACGAGCACTTCCAGTCGAACGATACGCGGCATGCGTTCGTAACGACAGTCTCGACCCATGCCATGGAATCGTCGTCCGCAGAGAACTTCACAGACCTCCCGCCCGCCGCCGTCGCGTCGTCGCGCCCCGCAACCGCCGCCGTGCCGCTCGTGCCGGCCATCCACGGGAGGGATGCGGTTGTCGCGTCCGCCCCTAAAGCCTCGCCAATAGCATATGCGGACGATGCCGCACGGGCCGACCGACTCCAGACTGCTATCCGCAGGCCAAGATCCATCGCCGATGCGGAAACTGCGGTCCAGCATGCGGCAAGCAGCAAAACAACATGTCCGAGACGACTCATCTCCGGCACTCCATATATGCCCGTTACTGAATGGCTTCAAGGTCCTCGCGCGAGACAAGGAACACCGTGTCTGCAACCCGCGTGATGGTCAGTATGCACTGCGTCTGAGCGGGGATCATAAGAGGTGCCGTCCCCTTGAACGCCATGTAGGTGTTGCCAGCAGGCAGGCTCAGCGTAACGGCGTTCGCCGCCGTGTTGCTGATGTACAGCACGGAGTCGTAGACCTTCCCGTCAGTCAACACGAACGAATCTATGTCACAGTCGCTGTCGACTGTCACGGACGCAATTGCCCTGTCCGCCACTCGATTGGTAATGTCATAGCGCGACTCCACCTGCTGCACGATGGTCGTGGAGACCTGCGGCGAGCCACCGCCTGGCGTTCCGCCGCCGAAGATCACACGGTATAGCTGGCGCGTATAGGCAGGGCATCGCTCGAAGCAGTCAAGTCCAAACCTCGTCACGCTGTCCGGGATCGCCAGCGCCTCAAGCGATGAACAGTTGAAGAACGCCTCGTCTCCGATGCTCGTCACGGTATCAGGAATCGCCACACTCGTCAGCCCCGCGCATTCCTTGAATAGGGCATTTCCGATTCTCGTAACACCGTCTGCAACAACCACATTCGTTATGGCTTGATACGCTGACGGGAAAACATCCGACAATGTTCTTTCGGTGCACACATATTGCGGTATAGTCACGCTCGTGATCGCGGCGCATCCTGAAAATACCGATGCTCCGATGCCCACAACGGGGAGTCCGTCAATCTCAGAGGGAATCGTGACATCGCCAGATGTCTTTGCAGCCAAAGTGATGATCGCGCCGCCATCACTTGCCTCGTATTCCCAATCCTTGAAGAAGGTTGCCCTGTATACCTCTTCCTGCGCGACGTCGCCGACATATGTGGTATACGTGAGTTCATGCCGACAGCGGCTCGCGAGCAAGTACACCATCTCGCCCGCACCTGTTGTGCGCTTCACCTCAACGCCATTGTCGACGATCATGACGGTCGCATTGGCATCTCCGCCGATCCAAGATGCATCCCATGTAAGCGTGAGCGTGTCATTATCAACAAATGAAGGTCTGTCAGTGTCTAGCCGAATCGGCGCGGAATCCCCTGCGTATCCGATCGTCGCGGCAATAGCCACCGTCATCGTAACAGCCATTTTTGTCATTCTCATCTTGTACCTCTCCTTTTCGTTTGAAATCTTTGAAGGCGCAACACATCGGGATGAAATTTCAGACAATCGTCCTCAACCTCCCCGAACTCGCGCAGCCGCCCCTCCCAGACCAGCAGCTTACGCACATGCCAGCAGTCGTAGTGCGAGAGAACGCCCAGCATGCTGTTTGCCCTCGCCTGTATCCGACGTGACCGCTCATGCCAGTCAAGCGACTTCATGCGCCCGCGTATCCTGCGCAACGACCGGGTCGACGGATATGTGCGGTACGGCTTGACGTACGCTCCAAGAAACTCTACGCCCTTGTATGCATCGACAACACGCACCTTGTCCTCGTTCAGTTCAAGCTCAAGCCTATCACGCAGAAACCTCCTCGCGCACGACACGATTCCATAGAGTTCTTCCTTCGACGACGCCACCACAAACGCATCATCGACGTAACGCCCATAGTGGCGGCACTTCAGCTCGCGCTTCATGAAATCGTCCAGTACCCCGAGGTAGATGTTGCTGAAGAGTTGCGAAGAAAGATTGCCAATCGGAAGTCCACAGCCAGGCCGGGAATGGAAAAGCGACTTGTCCTTCGGCAATTTTTTCCATTCATTCCTATCGCCCAACACCCTGCAGTTCTCCACCGGGTTCAGCATGCAGATCGATTCAAGAAGGTAATCTATAAGCTTCCAATCGAAATTTGCGATTTGTGATTTGCGAACTTTTGTGCCAATTGTCATTTGTGAACATCTAACCTTCCCTAGCAGTTTCCGGCAATGAGCCAACAGCCTCGCACGGTTGATGCTCATGAAGTATCCCTTAATGTCGAGCTTCAGAACATAACAGGGTTTAGTCCAATTCTGCGAACAGGAGAAGACATGATGCTTAAGCCTTTCGACACCGTAATGTGTCCCGCGTCCCGCGATGCAACTGTAGCAGTCGGCGATGAACGTACGCTCGAAAAGCTTGTGCGTGTAGTTGTAGAAGAGATGATGCACCACCCTGTCGCGGAACTCCGCCGCAAACACCTCGCGCATCTTCGGATCGTGTATGATGAAACAGCTAGACGGACGCGCCACGTAGCTCCGTTCCAAAAGCTCGTCCCTGAGACTCACCAGTTCCTGTTCCTGGTTCATCTCAAAATGTGTTTGGTAGAATTTGCTCCGCTTGTGCCACCTCGCATCCCGGTACGCCACGATCAAATCCTCCAAAAGGCCACGGTGCGGAACGCCGCCTTGCGGATCGGTGGTGAACACTTGGACAGGGCGAACAGGCTGCCCGTTGTTGCGGTTGTTGTTGTTCGTGTTGTGGTCGCTCGAATTGAAGTTGAGGTTCCACGCGTTGTTGTTGTCCGAGTTCGGGACGGACGACCAGTAGTTGCCGTTCGAACCGGCATTGTTGAGCGAAGTCCCGTTGCCGTTGCCGGCGGCAGGGGCTCTTTCAGGCCGACCTTCTTCACTGGCGGACGGATGTGGCATTACGGAACGTCCGTGCGCTTTCATGTCATTTACCGTCACGGAGTCACCTCCGTATTCTCGGTCAGGTCGCCTTTTGCGGCGGTTGCGACGGTCAGAGGGCTGACCGCCCTACCGCGTATTGGGTTCACCTTGTGGCTCGCTGCGCCTGGCCGCGACCCGGCGCATTCCGGCCTTCCGTCCGCAGGGGACGGCGGTTCCGCACCGTTTGAAGTTCTGCTCCCCTTCACCGCGCTCTTGTGCCAGGCGGCAAGCTGCTTTCCGATCGATGCCACCTTCTCCATGAAGAACGCCGCCTTCTGGACTCCGAGCTGATGCATGTCAGAGAGCAATCGAAAGTAGATTTGTATCTCCACCGCATCCCGGCGCAACTCCGCGATAAGCCTCACCTTGTCACTCCGCGACGAGTTCGCGCGATAGATCGTCACCATCATGTCGACCAGCGTCCTACTCAAATCCTGTGCGATGGTATAACGGGTATCGCGAGACAGCGAGCCACGCGCCTTGGCAAATTCCAGCGCCACTACATAGCAGTCGCGATAGACAGGCAGGTTGGAGTATAGCGCATTCACACCCCGCCGACCTCCCCGATAAGCGCCTTGCGCATTTCGCTCAAAAACACCACCGCGTCGACCGGCGTCTTCGTCTCAAGCGGAAACTCGCGAATTTTCTTGCAGACCGCGCTCTCCAACTCCCGTCCGACGAGCGGCGCCGCACTCGCATCTGCGCGCGACGCCACCTCTACCGGAACTTCCTTCGTCCACGCCTCGTAACCATCTTCGGCCGGAACCTCATCAGGCTTCAGCGTAATGTCATACCCGAAATCAGTCTTCTCGCAAACACGCCCGTTGATCAATTCTAGCAGCTTGCTGACAGGGAACCCCAGAAAATATACGTCCTTCTGCTGTGCCTTGGAGAACTTCCGTATCACCTTGTATCTCGATATGCAGCAGTAGAACAGCCACGCGCTGTGGTTGTAGGCGCGCACGAATTCGCCCGATGTGATGAGCCGTACCTTGCCCGGCTCCACTTCGGACTCATACTTCAGGCTATTCTCTATGGACGCCATGGGGACCTAAAAAGAATAAAAGAATTGAAGAATTGGATGCGCTCACGTTTGTTCGCTATTCGGTGAACCCTTGGACAGGGCGAACAGGCTGCCCGTAGTTGCGGTAGGGGCCGTAGTCGTCCGTGCCGTGGCCGCTCGAATTGAAGTGGAGGAGCCACGCGCGGTAGCTGTAGTCCGAGGACGGGACGGACGAGCAGTAGTAGCCGAACGAAACGGCATCGTCGAGCGAAGTCCCGTGGCCGCAGCCGGCGGCAGGGAGGAAGATGCTATTCGAGGCATAGTCGTCCCGACCGTGAACGACATAGCCTCTCACGCCGTTCTTCGTCGTCCACGTCCAGTCGCATTTGCTGTTGAGGTCGGAGAGTTCCTGTATCGTCGGCATTCGCCAGGCTCCGCCCCAGTGCACATGCGCCGCGTCATGCTCTGGTACGAGGATGCTATCCGCTGTGATCCAACCTTCGCTTTGCAAGGTTGTAATATCCTTATTCCATGTCGGTGTAGTGCCCGAATCGAACGAGAAGTTCGACGAAGAGCCGTCCGTTGCCACCCATGCATTGTTTTCGCGCTTGTAGCCGACCGTGTCGCCCCACCAGAAATAGTAGCCGTAGTCTTCGGGATTTTCCGCACCGATATTCGTATCTGCCCAATACGGGCCACCTTCCCAAAGCTGGACTCTGTCGTGAAGACCAACGACATTGACTCGCACAACAATGTTATCGTAGGTCACTCGTCCAAGGTCGGCAGTCGCATCCCAAAGCAACCGATAATTACCGTTGGTATGCACTTGCCTGTCGGTCGATCTTGCGCCATTCTGCATAACCCAGAAAGAAACAGGACGGGCATTCCCAGCATTCGGCATCACCGCCGCCACGGTGAACTTGAGTCCGTTGGTCGTTCCGTTTATCCCTGTCACTCTGCAGGAAATGTCCACGAGCCCGTTCCACGGATACCGTTGTTTCGCAACGACATCCGTCACCTCCGGCTCGGCGACAAGAGTCAAACCCGTCGCCACCGTCAGAATTACACCCAGTATGATTTTATTGATGCTCATTTGCCTTCTCCTTATTTCTTGGCTTCTGATTGGCTCTTGCCGGAGTTTGAGTTAGACCCACTCAAACCATTGACATCCCAAGTCGTAGCCAACGCCATCATCGGCATCAGCACCATCGCCATCATGAGTTTCTTCATCGTCAGTGTTCCTTCCTATTGGTGGGTGCCCTATGTCTCTTCAATGTCAAACAAAATACCCTCGTAGCGTGTTTGGATTTCTACCTAAATGCACTTCCTTGTTCAGGAATCTCTTCCTCGTCTCTTCATCCACAGGAATCAGGACACACCCTCTTCTTCGCGGCAGAGGGGTCGGCTTGTCGCTTGGCCATGTTGCCTTTGGCGTGGCGGAAGGGACCATCCACCCCTGCTTCCTGTCGATCCTCCACACACCTACGATTTTGCTCTTCGCCCTTGCCATGAGCCACTCGCAGTCATAACCATGCGAGGCGGACAGATTTGCTTCCGTCCAGTACCCTCTGGCGCAGTCTTCAAGAGACACGCGCCTCCCCGACTTCGGAGGATCGCATAGCCCCTTGCCGTAAGTCTCGTCCACGCAGACGAACAGCGTTTTGTCCGGCGTTCCGTTCGGAACCGTCACCTTGTCTTTTACATTTGGGTATACCATTGCTGAACCTCCTTGATTATTTGCTTTTATGTGAGAACCATCACTCTCACGAGTATCGGATTGGCGAAGCCGCGCCACGATTGACGAATCGTTGCGGCAAACGCTTACCTACGAACTGCTGTGAGATTTCCGTGTCTGCTTCATGTCCCTCAAAATACATCCGACCCTCACAGTCTGGAGAAGCCAGCCATTTATCAACAACAAACACACCTTTGATAATTCCAGATACACACGCAAGCACCATGCGCCCTGCTGCCCTTTCAACATTGATGTGCCAACTTTTTCTAGCCGCTTCATAAAGCGAACCATGTTCATCAATCGAAGATTCTTTTACTTTTATGATCAAGTACTTCTTTGACGGAATAGAAACCACCTCGGCCGCATACCTCTGCTGTATTTGCAACGTGCTTACGCAGCCATAATCAGAATTACGATGCCCATTCTGAACATTCGTCAGTCCAGGATAAGCATCAATCAATGCGCCTTCAACCTCTAAGGCGGTTTCTTCGTCCATTCCATGCCTGTGGATTATTGTTATAACCTCAAGGCTTGCGGCATGAATGTCTTCAATCTGCTTAATCTTGGCAGACAGTCTGTCCTCGCCGCCTTTCTCCAACCCATCCTTTGAAGAGAATTTAAAGGCACCAGCGGCATGGGCAAACACCCGATTGCCTTTTCCTTTGCCCACGTAAAAGGTAATCCCGGTACGAGGATCCACCAGACGATAGACGTAATATCCCAGCTTGTCAATCGTCTCCTGTGTGAACGACTTGTCCCTCATTATTCTATGCATCCTTCTCTCCGCACCGCTTCGTTTGGGATGCATCGCGACTGGCGCGAACTTTGCCGCAACGCATCCTGTCTCCCTCCTCGTAATCGGCGGCGGTGCGGGAAACATGACACCTCCTCCGATGCATTGTGCGAGGTGTGTAGGAATACCTTAAACGATGCAACAAAGGAGGCGAAACTGCACGGACGGCAGTGTCCTTTCATTGCGTCGTTTGTGCTTAAGCTTCCTACACTTTCGCACAACGCAATCCCAAACGCGGAATGCGGTCGCGACAAGCGCAACCCTCCCGCGCGGGAAATCTAACGCCCCACCCTTTCGGACGGAACAGGCGAATTATAGCACAAAGCCCTCGCATGTCGCAAGGGCGTTTCGGCGTTCAAAATTGGCGTGATGCTTTGAAATCTTGGCTGCTGCTACGCAGCGACGACTTGGAACGACTGGTGCGCGGCATTTCGGCAAAGTCGCCCCAAGTCGTCTGCGTCGAAGACGCAAGTAAAGAATAGCGTTTGCAAATAGTAGAATTCGGTTTTCTACTGTTTCTCTTTGATCACTTCCACGTTTGCAAGCCGCTTTGCGTCCTTCTCGCACGTCAGCATAACAGAATCTTCGTTCGAGACATACGTTGCATGGATGACGCGATCAAGAAAACCAGGACTCGCCGTCGCAATTCCTGGCATTCGCAACGCAGAAACTGCCTCGCTAGACAGCCGGAACCCAGGATGCACGGACAATTTCACCAATGCATTGAGCGCACATTCCTTTGACAGTCTGTATGAATGTTGCAACGCAAAATACGTCTCTGAAACAACAAGGTCACATACATCCAAAATCAAACCGTCGAGCCACAAAGACTCAAGCCGTGTTCGGACAACCGATGCAAGCGATTGCGGCTGTCCCGTCAATACGCGAAGCAATACCGATGTGTCGACACCGTATTTCACCGCTTGCAGTCCTTGCGCCGCCTGGCGATGTTGGCGCGAATCGACCTCATGTCATGTGGAGCGGACGGATCGATATCATCCTTTACTATTCCGAATATGTCGGTGTATTCCGGGGAGAGCGACACCGGCCTCTTGTCAACATCCAGTTCAATTCCACCTTCAAGCCAAACAGAATACAGCTTGACAGTAAACTTGGGCAAAGTATAACCAGTCGCGCCGATGCGTTTTTCAACACGTCGGCATATCCTTTCCGGCATCTCAATTGTCCTTGTCATGCTCTCCTTTCCAACAACGCCCCGCCCTTTCGGACGGAACGGGTGAATTATAACAAAACGCCCCAGAATGTCGCAAGGGCGTTTCGGCGTTTTATGGTTTCATAGTAGAAAATCGGTCAGACCTGTTTTCCAATGTTGAGAAAGTCGCCCGCCAACCGTTCCACCGGCATCCCCGGCGCAGCAAAATCCAGCTATATAAACGATCATGCGAATCACTTCCTGCACTGCCATGCCAAAATCAATTTACATAAAGAGATAGTCCTTCAGCAGGACGTAGTTCTTCTTGACGCCGAGATCCTGCATCCAGCACTTCACGTAGTTCGTGCGCCACGGGCCGGATCCCGGCCCGCCGCCGCTGTTGTTCTCCCAGAGCCAAGTGGGCGTCGGCCAAACTGCCGCCTCGGGCTTGACCGCCGCGTAGAAATCCTTGTCCGTGCCGTTCTGCCCGTGATGCGCGAGAAATACGATGTCGTGCTTGAGGCGCGCGCCCAGTTTCTTCATGGCGTCACGTCCGCCCTCAATGCCCATGTCGCCCGTCTCGAGCCATGTCTTGCCGCCCGCCTTTACGGAAATCATGACAGACGCATTGTTGATCGTGTTCCCGTCGCAGAGGAACGGTGCGTTAAGAATTTCGAACGACCAGCTCCCGAACTTCACGACGCGCCCCGGCGAGCAGTCGCCGCGCTTCACGTCCTTCAGGCACTTGCCGAGCACGTTGTCGCAGAAGTTCGTCAGGTATGGCCTGGAGCCGGGCTCGCGCTTGAGCATCCATTCGCAGTCTGGAAAGTTGTAGAGAAGCTCGCCGATGGTCACGCCGTAGAAGTCCGGCTTTTCCGCCATGGTGACGAGTGCGCCGTAGTGGTCGCCGTGGGCATGCGTGACAAACCAGCAGTCGACATGACCGCCCAACTTGTGCAGGAAGTCGCCGAGGAACCTTCCGTCCCCGCCACGAGCGAGATTTCCGCCGTCTACGACAAGTATCTTGCCTTCCGGCGAAACAAACACCGTGGAGAGCGATATCGAGTCGATGCGGCTGGAGAGTGCATAGACGCGTCCGCCGTCCGAAAGCATCTTGACCGTCTGCAAGTCCTTGAACTGGACGTCCGGCGTTGCAAGCGCGGCCTTGCCGGCGGCCGGGCACGTTGCCCCCGCGGCACCGCGCACTCCGCCCGCAGCAGCAAGCGCGATGCCGCCCGTCAGAAAATCTTTTCTTGTAAACATATATTTGCTCTTTTCGGTTGTTGGAAGCTGACAGTTGGCGCAGTCATGGTTATGGACAGGCCCGTGAAGCTACGGCATCAGGCGTTCGCCCCGCTCGTGAAGCGGCGGCGGTAGAGGACGCGCATCGACTCGTCCATGTCCGTGAGGACGAATGCGTCAAAGGTCCTGCCGCCCGGCGCGACCTTGAAGACCGAATGTCCCTGCACCGGCAGGACGTCCCTCATGAACGGACGGTCCGCATAGTGCGTTCGCCTGATATCGGGCAGGTTGCCGAACATCACGACCCTGTCGCCAGGATACAGCTCGCGCGAAGTCATGTTCGACAGGCTGGCGGAGTTGATCTGCGACGGGCCCCACACGCTCGACACGTACGCCTGCGCTCGCACCGCCGCGCAAAACGGAGCTCCCATCGAGCTGGGGCAGGCATGGTGGTTCGTCTTGCAAACGTCCACCGGCCCCACGACCTTAGCGAGCCGCGCCTCGAAGTCCGGACAGTCGATGTCGCCGCCGAAGTACGCCTTGAACGGACCGTACTGGATGCGTATGCCGGACGAGAGGGAGTTCTCGTCTATGCCTCCCTTCGTCTTCGGGTTGCGCCTTATGTATTCAGGCGCATAGTCGATGGTGCCGTCGGCGCCGTCCCAGTACACGGCGTTCGCGAACAGGTTGCGGATCGAGAATGTCTTGTCGTACGCGCCGGTTCCGTCGTGCAGCAGCGCGATCTGGTTGAGCGCCCCGACCTTGAACGGGTGCGGCTCCATGCCGCAGCGCTTCCGCAGCACCTCGATCATCTCCTGCACCATCTTGAGCCCGTGCTCGTCCACGCTGTACTTGTACACGCCGGCACGCGGCCACTGGTGGTCGAAGTAGTGGCGTATGCCGAAGTCTTCCGCGAACAGCGCGACGCCGCACACCTCGCGCCCGTCCGCGAGTTTCCTGTGGCGGCGGTTCGGGTTGCCGCAGTGGTCGCCGTGCCAGTGCGAGAGCATGAAGTAGTCGATCGTCCGCTGCGGCACAAGCCGCTGCACGTAACGGCTTACCCACTCTCCGCCGAGGCGTTCCGGCGACGGACGGCGCGGAACGGTGCTGTCCGCCCACTTCTCCCAGTAGAAGTCGCCGCAGTCGAAGAGCATCGTCGTGCCGTCGGGGAAGATGAAGAATGTCTGTTCTCCGGTTCCCGTCTGGATGAAGTGGATGTCGAGCTCGCCCTGACGCCACCCCGGATACCGCTCGCCAGGCGCTATGACCTGCGCATTGGCGAGCCCCACCGCGGCGCTCGCGCCAAGTCCGCCTAAGAACTCACGCCTTCCGACTCGTTTCATAAGGCGTATTATACACTATTCGCAGGGCTTGCGTCAGCCGCCGAAAACATCTGGATGTTAACGCTTCAGTCAACGGACGTGAAGCGGACATTGCGGACGCTTACCGCGCTCTTGTCACCCGGAAGCGAATATCGCGGCCCTTCGAACTTGAGAAGCGCCTCTATCCTCACCTTCTTGCCGCCGAGCGCGTCAGCGTTCTTTGGCGGAAGGTAGAGCTGCATCGTCCAGTCCCTGGAAAGATGGATGTACTCGACGCCCGGCGTAAACTCGGCCACGCCGAAATCATACCACTTCCAGCCGACCTCGGCCTTCCGGATGGGATTGAATTTTATGACCTTCTTCAAAACAGGATCCCACGCCTCGCAGTCAAAAGGCAGGCCAAGCGACTTGTTGCCGTCCGCATCCTTGGACTTCGCAACGACGGCTCCCCCGAGATCGCCGTCCTCGGCAAATTGGAATGTGCCGTAAAAGGCAAAGCACCAGCTGGGATCGCGAAGATCACGGCTGACCTGGCATTCCTGCGAGCCGTCTTCGCCAATCTTCCACCCGCGACATACGCAATCGACCCGGTCGATGCTGCCGCGCGCAAGACGGACTCGCTTCTCAAGCTTCGCATCGCCGGCTACTTTCGCCGCGGCGCGGTCGAACGCCGCCTTCATGGCCTCGAGGTCGGGTCCGTCAAGAAAGGTGAACTCGCGGAACTTCGGCATCCAGCCGAGATTGACCTTCTCGCGCTTGAAGGCATGCCGCAATATCTTCCGCGCCTCGTAGACATCCCGCGCAGCCGGGCCGTAGTAACGATCGTAGAAATCGCGCATAACCGCCTTCGCGTCAACCGACGGATCCTCCATGACCTTGCGGATGAGATAGATCTTGAGTTCGTACATGTCGCTTACTTCACTTCTGACCGCATGAGTCATCTCGACAAGGTAGCCCTTGACATTGTGCTCTTCGTAATAACGGTAGGTATCGACGATGTTAAACTCGCTTGGAAACGGAAAGCCTGACGTCGGAGGATGGCACAGGGTGGCGTATTCCCAGACAAAGAGGTTTTTGCACAAACGTCCCCACTCGTCAATCTGCTTAAGCATGAACTCGTTGCCGGGGCCGGCAATAGGCTCAACCATGTTCTGCCTCGTGTTGCAGAGCTTCACGACAACGTTGTCCGCAGCCCGCACTCCGTTGGAGGGCGACGCCTCCGATTCGCCGTAGGCAAGAACCGAGAAGAACAGTTCCGGATGCTTCGCGCCGACCGCCGCCGCGACCGCGTTCTCGAACCGGAGCTGATATCCGGAAAGGCCGTACCGCGCGATCTCCGCCTTGCATGCGTCGCACTGACAGTGGTTCCCCGAATCGTTCATGGAGATGTCGTATATCCGCGGCGCGGGGAGTCCGGCGGACTTGGCCTCCGCCGCCCCCTTCTCGACCGACTTCTCGACCTCGCCGATGAAGAAGTCCATCATTTCCCGGTTTGTCAGACAGAGCTGACCTTCAATCAGGCCGCCGATGCGCTTGCCATCAACGAGCGAGAACCATTCGGGATGCACCGACCCATACTTGGCGAACGGCACGTAGCGGTCCCATGTGTGGCAGTGATAGGGAGGCCCGTAAACGAACCCACCGCCAAACTCCTTCGTCAGCTTCGCCTCTCCATTGCCGTTCAGCCGGGCGAGCGCGGCAAAGCGACGGCCGCCCCAGCCACGGTAGATGTCGCGGCAGAGCGTGAACGGCTTACCACGACGGTCAAGCGCGGCGAGGACTAACGGCTTGGCGTCAGGCACGTCCTCATCGTCGTCCTTCCACCACCTCACTCCGCACTCGTCTTCGAGAAAGTGCGATACCGCGTAGAATACGCCACGTCCGCCTCCGTTCAGCACGACATCCCCGCCGAACGACTTGATCGCCCATTCCTCTTCCGCAAAGGAGGACGACTTCAGCCCTCGCGCCACGGCGAAATTGTCATCTCCTACATGGAATGCGACGTTTGTGTTTCCGCCGACGGAGACTTTCCCGTTGAGGACAACCATGTCGAGGTAGTGCGCGAGTTCCTTTGCGGCGTTCTTCTCAACCGGCGTTGGAGCATTCGGAGAGACGATGGAAAACGCGGCAAGTAAAAGGGCTGTGGCATTCATTGCGCAAAATCCTTCTCGTCAATTGATGGTAAGCACTGTTCCCGTGCGCTCAACTGTGAGGAAGAAAGTGTCGCCCTCAAGACTGACTGTATAAATGCGGTTCCGGCAGCGTCTTCCATTCTTCCGCACGGCGGAGACGTCAAACGACATCTTCGCGGGATCGTATCCTCTGAAATCCGAGACCTTCAGGAACGGCATCTTCACCTCGTTCTCAATAAGCGCCCCCTTCTCCGCCGTAAAGCGGAAATGGACGCCGTCCGAGCCGTCGAGAAAACCGTCGAACTCCAGGCGACCGAGATTGCCGTCCGCGTCAAAATTGAAGACGAACACCTTATCGGCAGTGGAGTTGGCACCGTTCGCCGCGCCGAACCACTTGGCGGTCAGGTAGTTCTGCACCCGGGCGCGGGCGGAAGGCTCCAGCGCCGAGGCGAACACCACCTGCTCGAACATAGCGCCGCCGCCAGTTCCGCAGTTGTGGCGGTCCGAGCCGATGTACGGAACCTTGGCAAGCGCCTCCATTGTGAACGAGAAGAGATGCGTCCCATCCGGAGCGCGCTGATTCTTCGCGTATTCAGCTCCGTCAACTTCGATCAGCGACGGAAGAATCGTCGCCCCGACAAGATAACCACCAAGAATCTCCCTATTATATCCGCGGTTCCAGAAGGCGATGTCGCTGCCGCAACCGACGATCATCCCACGGCCGGCATCATTTCCAGTGTAGTTTGGTTCGTTGAAGACGGTGTAGAAATCAATGCCTTCGAAGGTGGATGACAGCTGAAAGCCGGCGGCATCGGAACTCTTCATGGTGCCAAGCTTGACGGCCGGGCGCAAAACCCCGCCGATATCGACCGTGTCAGTAATTGGGTGCGCGTGGGCGTAGGCGTCGCCCGGACAGGTTTCGCCCTGTACGGTCCAGAGCGAAGTCGCGAGCGGACCTGAACGCCGCACGTCCTGCCATGTGAGGACATTGCCGCCGTCAAGTTCCATGCCCGCCGTGTCCGCCGCATCGAAATGGAAGACTGCGCCGCGATCCGGAAGCGAATCGCGCAAATTGAGGACGCCGCTAACCACGATGTTCGTGAAGTCGTCGATCGAGCCGGTCACGTCCGCGACGCCGTCGCCGGTCTTGACGAGCGAACCGTTGCCACCGTAAACGCGGTCGTAGGTGGCGTATCCGTCCGAATCTACAATTACCGGCTCGCCCGCCGCGAAATCCCTTACACCGGTTGCCGCCAGCGGGTGGGCCTTCGAGAACCAGCGATTCATCAGATATGCTTCGGTGGACGCGACTTCATCTGCTGAAAGCTTCCGGTCGTACGACAGGAATTCGCATATCTGGAATCCGCCGGAGTTGTTGGCGTTGTCACGTTCGGAGAAGAGACGGTCCACGCAGACTGAGATATCGCCGGAAAAGCTTATAAGGAAGAACTCCGAAGTCTGCTCGAACCAGGAGAGGTTCACCGCTGGGCTGACTGCCGCGCCATTGACGTTCCATCCAGCCGCTTCGCCAAGACAGTTATAGTAGTAGCGGGAGAGAACCGACGCATTCCTGAACCGGAACAGCTGGAACTGCGAATCGCCGAAGAGCGGCGGACGTTCGTTATAGCCATAACTGGTATCCTTCTGGTTTGGACGCACCACCATGAACGCTGCGTATGCCTTCGAGCCGTCTTCGTTGAACTTCATGTAGGTGCAACCCTGCCCTTTCGCCATGCCGAAATCCACGGCGGGGCGATCCGCAAGCGCGGATGCGACATACTGTGGCTTATTGGCATTGGTTTCCGGCGTGTAGGCGTACCGGCCGTTGTCGCGCCGGTCAGACCATTTCGTCACGCCGCCGGACTGTTCGACGCCCGTCGAAGAGTCAAGCCACATGAACGGATCGGCGGCGGCGGACGTCCCGATGTTGAGGATTCGTCCGAATACAACCGAACCACCACGAACATCGGGGTTGACCTTGATCGGCTTGCCGTTGTCGTCGACTATGGCGTCAACTTCCAGCGTGCCCGCGCCGGTCTTTACGAGACCTGTCGAGGAATCGGCAACGATGATGCTGTTGACATGGGCAGTGACGCCCTCGGCGACATCTATGGAGGTGCCTGCCGCAAGCCTCACCGCATCGACGACCGCATCCGCCGAGACGCCGCCCTTGTCCGCGTTTTCATACCACTTGCGGTGCAAGTAGTTCTCAAGGACCGTGCGCTCGTCATCGGTGAGCATCTCTTCAAAAAGCAGCACCTCCGCCATGCGCATACCACCTGTGTTCGAGGCAATGAACCGGTCGCTCGCAAGAAGCGACACCGGTGCCGGGGAACCGAGTGCCACGTCGATTGTGTGAAGATCGGTGCGCCCGGCCTGCTTGTAATTGACGGCAAACGGGATCGGGCTGCCGTTGAAAAAGCAGTATTTCTCGGCGATGGTGCTCAACGGAAAACCGCTGGCTGTCAGAAAAAGCGCATCTCCGCCCGGATGGAAATAGTAATCTGTCGTGTCGCCCATCGCGAAACTTTGGTTTTTGTCGTCAGGACGGGCAATGACGTAGACGACTTCCTTCGCCTGGAATCTGCTTGAAAGCCGCATTCCGCAGCCAGTCGGACCAAACGCCGGGTCATCCTGCGGCGTCGCGCCGAAGTCGACAAGCGGAAGTCCTGTCGCTGATTTCACCTCGGACATGTACGGTGCGCGCGGATTGTGCAGATACACGTCCGCGCTGCTGACAATGTCGCTCTGGACGATCGGGCGCGCGTATTCGCCGTTCCCGCGCACATCGTTCCAGCGCTCGACAGTCGTGCGCCCGTCCGCGTCCTTGCCAAGCGTCATCGAGGCCGCATCGCTCGCATCTATGTGGAAAAGCGCTTTTGCAAGCACAGATTCAAGATTCGCCCGCGCACCGCCGAATGCGAGCGAGCCTTCCTTCACGAACACACGGTTGCGCCCCGTGCGCGTGGAGTCGACCTCGAGAACACCGGTACCGGTCTTGGTGACGTTGCCACGAGAGAAAAGATCGGCCACAACCGCCCTCCCGCCGGCCGCGACCTTGACCTCTAGATGCGACCCAGGCTGCAGATGCGCGACAACCGGCGTCCCATCTGTACACGGGAAATAGAAGCGGTAATAGCTGTTTCCCGCCTGGAGCCAGCCGTGGAAGTCGTTGGGGTTGACGATCGTGAGCTCGGAGACGTTGGCCGGGGTGTCCACTAAGGACGCCTCGTCGCAGCTGCCGTCATAAGCCCCATATTGAATGCGCTGATAGCTGCCATGAAGCGTGCCAATCGCATAGTCGGGGAGTTTGGAGCCTCTCGTTTTGGTGCCGTATGTCACCTGTCTTGCCCAAGAAGACGGCGCAAGCGTCACTTCATCGCCGGGCGATGTCGGAGCGGCGGCAAGGGTATCGCCTGTCGTGGCATCGCTCCAGTTCGACGGTTCCAGCCAGTCAGTCCGTCCGTCCCTGAGAACCGCGTTTACCGCGAACAGGCACGGCGTCCACAACGCCGCCATTGCGACGAACGTCATTTGGCGGATAAGCTTTCCTATCATGATCTGATGCTCCTTTTGGGTTAGCGTTATAATAGCAAAATCGCCCATGGAATATACAAGATTGCGAGTCGAGATGCACAATGACATGCAATATGCTATAATCTCGGCATGGACAAATGGAAGATTTCCATCGACCGAAACCATCCCGACCTCGTTGGGCAATTCGTCAAAGCCATTGAAACAGGCATCGAAAGCGGACTCTTCACACGCGGAGAGAGAATGCCAACGATTGCTGAGTGGAAGTCGCTACTTGACGTGAGCGCCTTCGTGCCGCGTCGCGGCATGGGCATTCTGGCGGAGAAAGGCCTTGTTTCCGTGCGGCGTCATGTTGGCACGATCGTAAACGGGCTCGCCTGCCGAAAATGGCGCGGGAAAGTCCTTTTCATAACTCACAGCCACGGAGGATTGTTCCATGATTCTCGTCTCGCATTTGGAATGCAATCTGTGGTGGAAGATGCCGGATACGAATTCTTCCACGTCCATCTGCCGTGGTTGGACAAGGAGGACGGCGCCTTCAAATCGGAAGCACTCCTCCGGCATCTCTCCAACGGGATCAATTTCGCAATCGCCAACAGTGCAAATGCCACGCTCTGCAAAATGCTCGTCGATGCGGACGTGAGATACATGATTCTCAACGACTATCCAAGAGAGCTGCCAAAAGTAACTGCACGACTGAACTTGACCGATCCGAATTCCAAGTGCGCACGACAGCTCGCCGATTACTGGCGCAAAGGCGGGGTCAAAAGCGTATTGATCGTCGACTTCAAGCGAATGACGCCCGAAAAGACATACACACGGGCGTTCTACGATGCCGGCATTTCGGTGAACACGTTGAACTTTTGCCCAGGTGAGCACGTCAACGCGCTTCACGACTTGCCTCAAGCGGCGCTGGAAGGCGTGAAAGGCTACATTGACCGCAACCTCCCGCGCAAGCATCTGCCAGACGCCATTTTCTTCTACGACGACTTTCTTGCCATGGGCGGGCTCACGGCGCTAGCCGCATGTGGGCTGACAGACCCGGCCCAGATTCGGATTGCCACTTTTTCCAACCGTGGCTTCGCCTCGTTCTGGTTCCGTCCGCTTACCAGAGTCGAGTACGATCCGATCTCGACAGGAAAACTGATTGCCGGATTCGTTCTTGACATCCTGAAAGGACGCCATCCCAATCCTCCGAAACTGCAAATCCGCTTCATACGCGGCAACACCTGAACCCAACGGGGCACAAGTCCAAGAGCAATGCAGGGCCGCTGGCTTCTGATCCGTAACTTGAGAGACGGCGGCTCTGCCAGGCTTAGACCCCGTGTCCTTAATTGACGGTTTTACTCTACCAGTTCTTGGACGCGTACTTCTCTGCGCATCACTTCCCTGAGGTCAAGATTCTTACTGGGCCGAACAGGCCGCTCTCGCGGTTCTGAAGGTCGCCCGGCGCCTGACGCGGGTCATAGCCGGGACTCGGCGGATAGGCCGCCGCAATGCGGGCGCGAACCGCCCTGTCGCCAAGCAACGTCGAGAGGAGATTCGCAACCGTCACCTCAAGAACGTTCCGCCCCTTTGCAAGCGTCGCATTCCACCGGAACGGGCCGAAGAAACGGTTTCCGAGATCCTCGTCGTTTAGCCGCACGCCTGCACACCAGCAGACGCGCCCCAGGTCAACCTGCACTTCGCGCACGGCATCGGAATCGAATTCGATGCGATAGGTCGCCTTGCCGCAGAAGGTTTCGCCAAGCCGGCCCCGCCAGTCACCAAGCGTTGCGTTCACCGGCATTTCATCGACACTGCGGATGACGAAATCTTCCTTGCCAGCCTCGTGGGAGACGACCCGCCTGACGGTCCAGCCGTCGGTCAGCGCGGCAAACGTCACGCCGTACTTCTTCGGCTCGGGCAGTTCGGGTTCCGCTCCCGTCACGAAGATGGCCGAGCCGCACCCGGCGAAATCCCATTCGACCGCGCCGGCCCTTGACTCGACCGCGACCAACTTGCCGCTCTCGGCGTCGTAGCGAGAGACCGGCCCGTCTCCGCCGAACGCCATTTCAACGGCAAGCGCATCCTTCGCCTCGTTCACCACAAGGTAGATGTTCCGTTCGCCGTCAATGCGCTTCATCACCCGAAGCTGCGGCGCGCCCCAGCCGAGAATCCGGAGCGTCTCCGGCAGGCGCGAAAGGTCGGCGCCGTCAGCGACCAGCCCGCCCGCCTTGCGGAACGCCTCGACCTTCGCGCGCGCGGCGGCGGACATCCACTTCGATGACGGCAGCACAAGCGCCCGGTACGCCATCGCCCCAACCTTGAGCGCACCGTCGCCCGTCACCTCCGCAGAAGCAAGCGACCTGTCGTTCACGAAATCATAGTCGCGGTTCATCCGGTCAAGCGCCGACGCAACGGCATAGTGGCTGCTAACGGCCGATTCCCTGTCCGCCCCGCCTGCCCAGATGCCACGTACGTCGTAGAATACGGCTATCTCCGCGCCAGGCCGTCCGTTCGCCATGAAGGACGCCGTCCGCTCGATGTACCTGAACCAGTGCGGCTCGAAATCCCAGTAGGGCGCAACCGGGCCTGAATGCGGCTCGAAGAGAAGCATCCACTGCCGGGCGTTCGACACCGCATAGTAGCCGAACACGAACCGGTTGATTCCCCGCACCATCTGATAATCGACAATCCATTTCATCTGATCCGGCGTGCATCCGTCGCCGAAGATGCCGAAGGATTCCGAAAGCGCGAACCGTCCGCCGTTCTGGTGCATGGCCGAGGCCGCGTACCGGGGGAACGGCAACGTCGTCGCGGTACGCTCGTTGGTCGGCGGAAACAGCTGCTTCCAGATGACGTCAACGCCCGGACAGTCCATGGCCCGCAAGGACCGCAGAAGATCGCCATACCCGTATTCGACGGTGCGCTCCGGGACGTCCTCTCCGTTAAGATGGCCGCCCGAGACCATGCTATGCGCCCGACACCAGTCACGTACCGGCAGCATGAACCGCTCCACGAACAGATCGGCGCGCACATCGTGGTAGTCTATGCGAATCTTGGCAAGGCGATCGTCCGTCTCGTCCCAGCGCGACAGGAGCTCCTTCGCGTGCGGACGGAGATCGTACCCTTTCCTTTCCTTGAAGGCCCGGTCGAAATCAGCGGTCCATCCAAGGCTCGAACGGTCCCATGCGCAGGCCAGCGGCATGTTTGGCTCGTCCGTGAAGGCGAAGCGCACCGTCTTGCCGATATCGTCGGGCATCGCCTTGGCGTAGGCGTCGTGGGTCATCTTAAGGAACGCCTCGGTCGCTCCCGCCTCGATCATCGAAGGATACGGCGGATTGCCCCTGTAAGGCTCTGCGGCAAGCGTCAGTTCCCCATCAGCGGAAAGAACGAGCCGACGCGGACGAAACGCGCCTCCGGCATCCGCTTTCGCCATCAACCCGCACGCGCCGCCCGAGGGCCACCCGCCCTCGTCGTACAGCCACGCGTCCATGCCGAGCTCTCGCGCGCGCTCGACGACTTTGGCGAACGCGTCAAGGTACGCGGGCGTCAGGTAGTCAGGCTCCATTTGCGTTTCATAAGCCCCCTTGCGGAAGTCTTTCGGGAACGGATGGATGCACACGCTCCTCATCCCGTGGGCATGCATGTCGTCCAGCTGCGCTATGAGCACGCCCGGATCGAGCGGCGCGTTCCACATCCAGAAGTATCCCGGCGAAAACGCAGGATCGCATTCCGCCTCAGTGACTTGCGTGCAGATGGCCAACGCCAGCGCGATGCCGCCCCTCAGTGTGGCGTTCCACATGAACATAAAGCTCCTCTTCATCTCTTTAGACTCCAAGGCTATCATTCCACAAGTGAGAAATCCAGCTTGTCGACATAGACGCCGTTGACGGGCGACTTGCCGTCCGCGTTGAAGCGCCCCGGCCCGATCCAGAAGATCTCGTCGGGCGACGGAACCCATGTTGCGACGGTGTACCACGCATAGCCGTCGCCGACATCCTTCGTGCGCGGCTGAACGCCGCCGCGTCCGCATTTGGCGCCATTGCTGTACACGCCCGCCCAGAACGCCTCGCCGTCCCGCGCCTTGTCCACGCGCACGCGCACCCGCAGCCGGTACTTCCTTCCCGGCTCGAACGCGATCTTGCCCATCGACAGCTGCACGCACCACGTGTAATGCGTATTGAAGAGCTTCAGGGCCTTGCCGTCACCAGCCTGCGGATCATCAACATGATCCCCCCAAAGGCCAGGATTCAGAATGGGGATATGGCAATCCTCCAGTTCGCCGGACTCCGCTTCCGGACGATCCGGCGCAACCCAACCGCCGGCAATCCTCTTCCACTCCTGCACAAGCGATGTACGATCGCGCTCGGCCAAGCGAATGTCTTTCGCCTCGTCCATGCGGTCAAGGAGGGACTGCGCCAGGCTCATGAGCGTCTCAGGCGGGATGTCCCGTTTGGACTTAGCCAGGTTCAGCAACTTGTGGGACCGCTCCAGCCGCACGTAGTCGAACGAGAACCTCGCCATGCGCACGTTGTAGGAGGTCGGCGGATCATCCTTCACGGCGGCGACGGCCTTGTCCCACACCGGCACCATCTCTTCAATGAACGAATCGGGGATCGCCGGATTCGTCACCCCGTCGAAGATCAGCAGCGGATGCGCCGGCTGCGACGAGTAGGCCACCTGCAGCTGATGCAGCCGCTCGAAGTATTCGCGCACGAACGGCGCGGCCTTGCCGTAATAGCCAGCGAAGAAGTCGTCTAAAAGCGGCTTCATCGGCAGGTCGGGGTTCCACATCCACTTGGCCAGCAGCCAGGCCTTCAGCTCGGCGAAGTCGGCGTGGTGCCCGTGATACGCGCCTTGCTCGAAGATCGCCTTCACCTTGTTGCGCCTGAAGAACTGGAGGTTTCCCTGCAGCGCATAGACGTTCGGCCACGGCATCGTGTAGTGCGCGAAGTCCGTGGTGTAGTCCCAGATGTAGAGGAAGTCGGTAAGGCGGCTCCAGTCCTCGATGTCCTTGCGGAACGAGATGTTCTCGCTGAACGGACTCTTGTCGATCGGCAGCGCGAAATCGCACTCGATCGTACAGAGGCACGGCACGACGTTGTGGCGGAGCTTAGTCTTCTTCGGCGCCTTGCGCGTGTACTGGTAGGCGAGCGTCTCGACGATCGCATCGGGGAACTCCTTCTCCACCGCCTCGGCGACGGCGTTCACGAAGCGCACCATAGTGCCGGAGTGGGAGCCTTCCTCGTCGTCCACCGCCTTGCAGTTCGGACACTCGCAGAAGTTGTACCAGTCGTTCTGGCTCACGCCGTAGAACTTCGCTCCCGGATCCTGGCGGATGCGCGCCAGCACGTTCGAGGTGACGATCCGCAGCACGTCGGGATTCGTCAGGCAGAGCTGCGTGCGGTCGCGGATGCGGCGCCCCTTCACCAGGCTGAAGTACTCCGGGTGAGTGTCGAAGTATTCCTTTGGCGACAGAAGCCTGTCGAAGGTATGGCAGCTGCCGAGTCCGCCGCCGAAGCGGTATGGGTTGCCGCCGTACTTCTCGTCGAACGACTTCCACGAACGGCTGTTCACGCGAAGCCGAGCCGCAAACGCCTGGTTCTGGGTAACGTCGTACCAGTACGGCTCTCGCATGGCGAAAGCCGGAACCTGCATCTCGTCCAGGCCCGCCGGCACCTCTATGCGGTCGCGACGCGGCACGACGGAATGCCACGACGCGTACCACCGGCAGCCGACGAACCTCTCGAGGAACTCGTACGCGCCGTAGAGCGTGCCGCGCTCCGCCGAACCGATCACATAGAGCCGCCCGCCTTCGACTTTCAGGCGAAACCCATCCGTATCGGGAGGGACGCAATTCATTGCGTCCGCACCTCCCAGCACAATTGCCTTCGCCGGCAACGGTTCCGCGTCCGTGACGATCGGCAACTTCACGCCCGTCGCTTTCTCAGTAAAGTCGCGCAGTTCCTCCGCCGCATACTTCTGCGCCGGCGAGGCCTTTGCCGGAACCACGATCGAACACTCCGCCGCCTTGCCGCGCTCGGCTATGACAAGCGTATGCTCCGACGCACCCGCAGCAGCCGCGACAAGCGCCGCCGCAATTGCAGCCTTAAGTTTTATCATGAGCCTTCATTCTCCCTTCGCCTTGAGGATTGCGATGTTACGCACCCAGAAAGTGAGACGCATGCCGTTCGGATTCCCGCCGAGGCGTATTGCGGTAACGTCCGAGAGGTCTCCGGCGGCGAGCGACGGAAGCTCGACGTAGCGCCGCTCCCACGAGCCGGACGGCGCGGCGTACGAGAACCAGTCGCTCGACGAACCGCCCTTGCCGCCACGCACCAGCATGAGGTATCTGCGTCCGAAGTCGTTTTCAACCTTGTCCTGCGCGGTCTTTACCTCGAACGCAACGCGAAGAGCCCCCTTCATGCTTTCACGCGGCAGCGAGAGAGGCAGCACCGGATAAAACCAGCGCCCTACGCCGGGATCGGTCCAGGCGACGTCGAAACGCACGGCCTGTTCCTTCTCGTCCCACCTGACGGAATACTCTGCGGCGGAATCGTTGCGTTCCCAAGCGGCGGGATCCTTCCAGCCGAGCGGAACGGATACGCACGAGGCAAGAAACCTCTTCTCGAAAAGGACTGGCATGGTTAGGCGCGTGGTCCGGCGTCCGCCGAAGACGCCCCGCAGAACAAGCGTCGCTTCCGAAGAAGAATCCGTCGGCTCAAGAACGCACTCGAGCTCGACCGGCGCGGAGCCGCAAGGGCCGAGGACGACAGGTTTCGATGAAAGTCCGCGAAGCCGTGCGCCAACCGCTTCGACAACACCAGTCTTCGCCGCATCGCCGAAGTTCCAGACCTGGACGCGCAAGCGCGGCGAATCCGTCTTGGCGACGGCCAGGGTCTTCGTCTTCTCGAAGTCGCCAGGGTCGAGATCCACGCGGAAGACGACGGAGATGTCTTCGTCCGGGACTTCGGACACCCCCGTCTCCATCGAGCGCGCCGGCTCGTCGGCGCGAAGTCCGCGAAGCCCCGAAACGTAGGCAGGGAAGCGCGTCGCGGCAAGCGTGAGCGTCCCTGCCGCATCAGCCGCGACGGAAGAGACAGAGCCGCAGAGATCGGAGAGGCGGAATGTGCCGCCAGCCAACGGAAGCTTCAGCCGCAGCTTCCGCGCAAAGCCTGGCGTGGCCTTGACAACAGCCGAGCCCGATGTCGCGGAATCCACTGGCGACTCCGACCAGAAGATGACGGTCTGGGAGCCGTCGGGGTGCCCGAAGAGGTAGGCGCGGAGACCCTTTTCGACACGAAGCGCTCCGGCAAGGCGCGCATCGCCGAGTTCGCGCGTCATGGCACTCATTGCGGCATAGGCCAGCTTCGCCGTGCCGTCGCGCCGCAGCATTCCCCAGTCCTTCGTGCCGCCGCGCTCGTTGTAGGCGGCGAGGATGAAGAGGTAGTTGCGCGCGACGCCTTCCATCTGCAGCGCGACCTGTGACTTGGCGCAGAACTCCGCCACGACAATCTCCTGCTCGTACGAATGGGCCTTGTTGCCCTTGCGGACGCCCTCTTCCATTGCCGGACCCTCGAAGTTCGTTCCGCATTCGGTAAGCCAGACGGGGCAGCCGGCGGCGCCTGCGCGGCGAAGCGATTCGCGCATCGTGGCGAAGATCGCCTTGTACTGCGACGGGGCCACGTAGGTATGGTAGTTGAACACGTCGAAATAGCGGGCGGCGTCATTCGCAAAAAGAGCCCGCTCGTATGGGGCGTCGGGCATCTGGCAAAGCGCGCCGCCGAGAACCGGCGAGCCGGGCCGCGCAGCCTTCGCACCGAGATACGCAGCCTTGAGCGCCGCGGCGTAGTCCCAGACCGGCTCGGGCGCAAACCCGATGTCCGGCTCGTTCCAGAACTCCCAGTCCTCCACCGTGTCGCCGAACGCGCTTGCGGCGGCGCGGCAGAAGCGGTAGAGCGCGTTCAGGTCGCCCGGAAGCTTCTTGAGCAGCCCTGCCCAATCCGGCGTGTCGTGAAATATCCCGGAAACGCCTATGCCACGCGCCTTGAAGAGCCTTGCCGTGTCGATATAGTAAGCGAAGCCCGGCGCAACGCCTGGCGAAGGCTGCACGGCACGCCAGCTCATGCGGTCGCGGACATGCGTCAGCCCGGCCAGATGCGCCAGGTCCGCGACGACGGTACGCCGCCTGCCGCCGTTCCACGGGCAGTCGATCACACCCGGCGCGGCAAGCTGGCTTGCCGCGCAGTCCGCACCGTAGAACGACCCGGAAACCTTCGGGCGCGTCTTTGGATCAGGCACGACTGCGAGTGTTGCGAGAGATCGCGGCCCGTTCGTCGGATTTGCCGTGCCCACAAGCCGATAGTATCCGGAAGGAAGCGGCGGCAGCGTGGCCTTGCCGGCACCGTCGAAGCTTCCGGAGACATTCGTCGGGCGGTTCCGCCAGTCGAGAAGCGTCCATGCGGAATGCGGCACGCCGCCCTGAGCCGCTACCGGCGTGCGTTCGACTGCAACATGCCCCGGCGCGTCGAACGTGACGGCGGCACCGAACGCCGTAAAGCAGGCGAAACAAGCGCCCGCAAGCGTCGCCGCATGGCGATCCGCCAAAAGCGTCTTCATGTGAAAAGGTAGTCCTTCACCAGCACGTAGTTCTTCTTGACGCCGAGATCCTGCATCCAGCACTTCACGTAGTTCGTGCGCCACGGGCCGGATCCCGGCCCGCCGCCGCTGTTGTTCTCCCAGAGCCAAGTGGGCGTAGGCCAAACTGCCGCCTCGGGCTTGACCGCCGCGTAGAAATCCTTGTCCGTGCCGTTCTGCCCGTGATGCGCGAGAAATACGATGTCGTGCTTGAGGCGCGCGCCCAGCTTCTTCATGGCGTCACGTCCGCCCTCAACGCCCATGTCGCCCGTCTCGAGCCATGTCTTGCCGCCCGCCTTTACGGAAATCATCACTGACGAGTTGTTGATGGGGTTTCCGTCGTACTTGAACGGCGCATTCAGTATCTCGAACGACCAGCTGCCGAATTTTACGATGCGCCCCGGGGAACAATCGCCGTGCTTCACGTCCTTGAGACGTCCGCCGATGAGATCGTTATAGAACTTTTTGAAATGCGGCACCATGCCCTTCTCAAGCGACTCCATCCACTTGCGATCCGGAAAATTGTAGATCAGCTCGCCGATGCTCACTCCGTAGAAGTCGGGCCGCTCCGCCATCGTGACGAGCGCGCCGAAGTGGTCTTCGTGCGCGTGGGTAAGGAACCAGTAATCTACATGCCCTCCCAGCTTGTGCAGGAAATCGCCGAGGAACTTCCCGTCGCCTCCAAGATGGAGATGCCCTCCGTCCACGACGAGAATCTTGCCCTCCGGCGAGACGAACACCGTCGAGAGCGAAATGCCGTCGATACGGCTGGAGAGCGCATAGACGCGCCCTCCGCCCGAAAGCATCTTGACCGTCTGCAGGTCCTTGAACTGGACATTAGGCGTTGCAAGCGCTTTTTTAGCAGACGGCTGGCGGGGCGAGGCGTCCCGCCGAGCCGGAGATGGCGCCTCCCCCAGCGCACCGCGGGCTCCGCCTGCCGCCGCCATGGCGACGCCGCCCCTTAGGAAATCCTTTCGCGTGAACATGTCTGCCTCCCTGTCTCCGTCGGCCACATCAGCGGAAAATGATCTTCGTTCCCTTTTCGTAGACGAGCTTCAGTTCATGCGAAGCCGAATAGTAGCGCACCACCCAGTTGCCGGGCAGGTTGGTGGACTTGAACAGCGCACCGTCCTTGATGCCGCCGTTCAGCTTGGCAATCGTGTACTTCTTTTCCCCGTTAAGCTTCGTGGTGTCGTTGACCTGAAGCGTCATCTTCGAGAGGTCGATCTGTTCAGAATAGTTCACTCCATACAGGAGACAATCGCTATTGCCCTCAGTATCGACGTCTATTTCCAGTGCGACATCGTCCGCAATGTTGAGGGCGTGATCCACCACTCGCAACGTGCCAAGAGAGTCCGCGCCCATGCCCGGCGCAATGGCTGAGGTTACAGTAAGGATAGCAGTTTCTGTCCCCGTACCCCAAATGCTCCCGCTGCCCTCGATTCGCGCAAAGGTCTGGCTGTAGGTGTTCATGATAAAGTTTGCGCCGGCGGCGACGCGCATCGCGATGTTCGAATTGAGCACGTTGTTTGCGCCCAACCTGAAATCACCCTGCATGACCGTCAGCGGTCCGTTGAATGTGCAGGTTCCCATCAAGGCAAACGTGCCGGCACCCCACTTGGTCACGCCGCCGTCCGTTTCCGCTCCGGACGAAATTCTCTCTGCGATGTAGAACGCATTGTAGTTCGTGACATTCATGCCTCCTTCCAACACATTGATGGACAGGCCATTGCGCGTAAATGCCGGATAATCAAGACCATTCTCCCTAAAACTATCCAGATACATGCCAGTTGTTGGATTCCCCCATTCCAACATGCCGCCGTTGAAGTTGAGCGTACCCTTCTTTCCGTCTCCCGTCACGTACAGCGCATAGGTCACGCGTAGCGTACCGCCGGTTTCAACATTCACGACAGACTTGGTGGCATCGGTCGCAATAGCCTCGTCACCTGCCATGCGCATGCGCGCAACGATCAACTTGCCACCGTTGCGAATCGTCGTCGTAGCCGCGCCGCTGTAGGCATGCCTTGTTTCACGTCCGCCATTCCCCTCTCCCTCCAAGTCCACGACGCCTCCGTCGGAAATGGTCAACTTTGCGCTGGTGCAGACAGGGCGGCTCCCGGTCACCTTCAGCAATCCGCCCGTCACCATCAAATGTCCGGAACCGGAAATGTTCAACGGGCATCCATCGTTGACGCTCCAGCGCTCGTCGTTTGCCCCCGTACCGACGGACAGCGCTTCATTGTTTTCAAGCAATGTTGTGCCGCTGCCGATGACGGTCGGGGCGTGCACAAGCAGACGCCCCAAATGGTTCGTGCGGTCATCCGTTGGGCAGAAAGCGACCACGCCGTTGTCGCTGATTCCAGAATAGCTATACACCTCAACCACGCCATTCGATACATTCTCGCATCCGATGGTTCCCTGGACTGTCAAGGACTGATCGCTGCCAGACCACGTCTGCAATCGAGCCACGACGCCATCTGCAAGATAAAGGTTGCGGTTTGGATGGAGGCGGATATTGCTGTTGCCGCCATGCGAAATAAATGCGGCGCCAGATTTCAGGAAGAAGATGTTGTTGGTCGGCGATTCCGGCACTGCGCCCAGATTCCTTTCAGCACGAACGCCCAACTTACCCCTTGATGAATTGAGATGGACGCCGCCGCGATAGGTGCAGGTGAAATTCGGCAGAAGCATATAGCCCTCATGCTGATCAATCCAGACACCACCGTCTGTCGGAAGGTTTTCATCTGTTCCGATCGGGCCCGGGAGGTGAGACCAACAGTCGCTGGCGGCTGTTCTTTCCTGTAGATGAACACCTCCAGAACCTAACAGAAACTGGCTGTTGACGAACTGCCTGTCTTCATTTATGAGAGGGATAAAGGTGCCTCCATTGAAATAGAGAGTAAACTTGTTGTTCTTGATTTGATCTGCGCTGAATCTCGCTTTCAACGTACCATTGGTCAGGACAACGAGTTTCGTTGCGAGAGTACTGTCGCTGAACGGAACCATGTACGCAGATAGAGTGCCGCCATCTCCGATAGTAATCGTCGATCCTCCAGAACGCGGACGAAATCCGTAGTATATTGATGCGGTATTGGTGCAAAGATTAACTGTGTTGTAAATCGTGAGATTTCCGCCAAGCGGATCAAAGACGGTCGCCGTAACCGGGCCTCCGCGCCAAATGTGATTGCCGCCCGTGATATTGACGACGTAGGCCTCAACGCCCCCATCATCGATTGTGACATTCTCCACTCCAGTCGATGAGAACGTGGCTTCTGGAACGCTTGACGCAGTACCATTCTGGTATGTTCTCAGCGTTGAAGTCGTGGTATCTGCCGCCCAGTTGGCTGTCGTCAAATCCCAGACTGGATTCTCGGTTGTGCCGCGCCAATACTGTCGAGCGGCGTTCGCGCCAAGAGCCGCAGACATGCAAGCTGCCGCGGCAGCGAACTTCGCAAGATGGACAAACCGTGTTTCACCCCAAGGAAGTTTCCTGCCCTTTTCGATCGCTTTCATGACTGCGGCTCCTTTCGCCTTGTACTTTGATTCAGCGCTTGCACATGAGCGGCACGGAGGAGAAGCCCTCCGGGCGGTCGTACAGCTCGCAGTGGCAGTCGCCGAGATGCTTCACCTTGAAGCCGTTCGCCTTGTACTCCTCGTAGTTGAAGGCGTTCAGCTCGTCAATGGCGATCTGGTGGAACTTGTCGAAGTCAGGCCACCACTCCCAGCCGCTGCCGAAGTCGTTGTAGAGGAACGCGTCAGCGCACTGCTTGCCCAGCTCGGGCGTCACGTAGAACGCGCCCATCGCAAGGACGTTCACGCCGTTGCCCGTGATGGCGCGGAATGCCGCAGGGACGGATTCCACAACGCCGGCATGAACGCCCGGGCACTTCGACGCCGCGATGTGAATGCCCATGCCCGTGCCGCAGAAGATGAGCGCGCGCTCGAACTCCTTTTCGGTGATCATCGCTCCGACGCGAAGCCCGATGCGGTGGAACATCAGCTCCGTGTCGTTCGGGTCGGAATCGGCCTTCACGCCGATGTCGGTGACCGTCCAGCCCTTCTTCTCCAGGTACTCCTTGATGGCCTCCTTCAGCGGGTAGCCCGCAAAGTCCGCAGCCATGAGAATCTGCTTGTCAGCAACTTTTTTCATTGTAGTTTTCTCCTTGTGTCTGCAATATACCATAATGCACCGTCCCCCGCAACCCCTGTATAGACAGGTGGCATACCAACCCGGCAGTTGGCGCTCACAATTGCAAAACCTCCCCGTATGTATTTTCAGCCACGGAAATCACGGAACACGGAAACAAGCCATTAGGCTCCGTGTATTCTATGCATTCCGCGGTTTTGCAATTGCCTCTACCGATAGCGAAAGATCGTAGTCGACATGCCGTCGCCCGGCGGCGTGAAGACGATGCGGTCGGTATCGGCGGCGATCTCGCGCCGCTCGGGGTACAGCATCGTCACCTTTGCACGACGCGGCAGACGAATCGTCTTCTCCCCTCCCGTCGCACAGTGGAGCGCCACGCAGGCCGCGCTGGCGTAGACGGCGGAGTCCGCGTCATCGTTCCAGATGTGGAGGCCCTCCTTGGCGAAAAGCGTACGCAGCTCCGCCGTCGTCATCGGCTTTTCCGGCAGAAGCACGCATCTCCCCTTCCCGCGCAGCGTAGCGACAATCCGCTCTTTCTCAGGCGTCAAATGGTGAAGGTTGCAGAAGAAGTACATCTTGTAGTCCTTCAGCTTGCCGGAGGCAACGTCCGCGACAGACGCCGTATCGAACGGCACGCCCGCATGCCCCAGCGCATAGACGAGCCCGCTCGTCCGCTCGTGGCAGAACGATGCGGAATCGGCGTTGGTGTAGAGGACGCTTTCGAAGTCGCCGGCGACAAGCACCTCGGCCACGCTGCGGCAGTCCTTGATCTCGCGGCGGATCGGATATATCTTCCTGAACAGCTCCGTAAACTCCGGCGCGTCGTACCAGCCGTAGCCGAAGTCGTAGTACCAGAACCCGCACCCCCAGCAGAGCGACCCCGCAAAGTCGCGCGCGAGGAGCGCGATATCGTCCGAGCGCGTCTTCGCATGCAGGTTGTCGCCGACGGCCTTGTGCAGCGTCGTGCGCGTGTCGGCCTCGAGGACGGCCAGCTTTCCGCGCCGGCGGAATCCCTCAAGGAGACACCTCGCGTACTCAAGGTTCCCGCCGCCGCGCGCGGCCACCGCATAGTCGTAGGGAGAGCAGAGGAAATCGACGCAGGGGGAGTCGAGAACCGCATCCGTCTCCAGGTGCCAGCCTTCGGCGCGGAACGGCATGCCGAAGAAGTAGCCGTAGTAGTTGCCGACGAGGGCGCGTCCGCCGCAGGCGTCTTTCACGGCCTTGTCGAACGCCAGCAGGGTGTCGCGCACCTCCTGGCCCATGAACCGCGCGAAATCGAGCGCGGCGCGGTCCTTCACCGGGTCGCGCATCACGCCGGCCGAGGTCCTGAGTCGCTCCTCCTTCGACGGAATCGGCTTGCCGAACGCCGCCGCCATCGCCTTGCCGGTATCGGGCATGCACTCCGCCATGCCGTAGTAGTGCCATTCGTGGTAGACGCCGAAGTCGGGGCGGTACGCGAAGATGCGCTTCGCGTAGGGCGTCGACTCGAGGTGGCTCACGAGTCGCGAGATGTAGTCGCACATGTCGCGCCGCCACACCTTCGACGCGAACGAAGGGGCGCGGCAGTTCTTGATGTGGTCCCACTCCGCCGGATTCACCTCGGCGTTGGCATAGGCGACAAGCTCGTCGGGGTGCGCGTCCATCCACCACTTCGGCGGAAAGCTCGTCGTGATGCAGAACTGGAACCGCGCCTCCGGGTCGATGGACAGGACGTCGTGCATCTTGCGCTCGGCGTCGGCGAAGTCGATGGAGCCGTCCGGCCGCCACACGTTGGGCGTGAGGACGCCTAGCCCGTACACGTGCATCCCCGCGTCGCGGAACGCCGCGACCTGCCGCCGCAGGCTTCTGTTGCCTCCGTTCCAGTTCTCGTTGACGTTGTAGTACGTGGTCTCGAACCGCCTCCCGCCGATGTCGAAGTACGACTTCCCCTTCTCGTACACGACCTTGCAGACGGGCTTGGTCTCGCGTTCGATCGCGGCAAGGGCCTTCTTGGCGCGGGCTTCCCGCGCCGCCACGACTTCGGCGCGGCGGCAGCGCTCGCCGTACAGCTCCATCTGCGTCATGTCGGCGACGGACGTCCAGGGCGCGGCGAACAGGTCGCCGTAGACCTTCACCCGGCTCCATCCCGAATCGTCGAAGCCGACTGTCGTCCAATCCGGCGGGGCGACGCGTCCCGCCGAGCCGACATCAGCCGCACATTTCCAGCTGCCGTCCGTATAGACGCTGTCGTGCCGCCCGTCGGCGTACTCAAGGTCGATGGACACGCACACGCCGCCGGCGGCGGCAAGGTTCCGCCCCTCTATCGCCAGCACATGGCGGCCCGG
Organism: Kiritimatiellia bacterium; assembly: GCA_017514235.1. Lineage (GTDB taxonomy): Bacteria > Verrucomicrobiota > Kiritimatiellia > RFP12 > UBA1067 > UBA1067. The sequence goes on from JAFWKK010000023.1 coordinate 53,341, forward strand.
CTTCTTGAGGAGTGCGGCCAGGTCGGCGGCCTTATCGACCATCATCGCGGAATGCGGCATCTTCTCGCCATCGACAAAGACCGTGCCGGTGTCGTCCACCCACCAGCGGGCCTCCGCCCTTACCAGCCCCTCTTTCGTCTCGAATGTCTTGCGATAGTAGCGAGGCTTGCCGATGCCGTCCGCGAACGGCTCGTCGGGACAAACCCACATGACGACGCTCGTCGGCAGGTCGTCAGAAACGTCCGTCCCGTAAAGCATTGTCCCCGCAACAACGGGAAAGAGAATAGCGGCAAGCATCTTGGTCACCTAATCATGATCGTCATGCCAATCTTCGGAGGCGCAGTGTATACGAGTTTCGTTCCATCGACGACGGCGACCGTGCCCTGATGATTGACGTCAGTGTTGACGAACGAGAGACCGTTGGCCAGCGCCGACAGCGCGGCGGACGAATCCTCTTCGCACTCGACAAGCGTGATGCTTTCCTCGGCATGCTTCTTTCCAAACATCTGCGCGTCAAGTACAATCCCGGCACCGGCCGTGGCGGTCATGCCACCAGCGACAGTAAGCATCGCCGCGTTCGTCGCATCCACGCCGGAAGGCACCGTCACCTTCAGCTTCGCGCCAGCGCCGACGGAAAGCGACTCGACGACCGTCTCATCATTCAGCGTCACTGTGTAGTCGCCGTTCGGCAGAACGACGGCATCTGACGCGCCAGGAACGTTAGCCGTGGCCTGCTTCCACGCCGTCCATGTCTTGTTCGTGAAGAGTCCGTCGCCCGCATTCCAAGTGAACGTCTGCGCATCGAGACCGAAGCGACGCCTGTCAACCTTGTAGTTGTAAGCGACCTTTTCGGGAGTGAATGTGCTGCTGTAGGTGCGGATGGCGAAGATGTCGCCCGTAAAGGCATAATAGCTGCCCGACTGTATTCGCCCGCCTACCTGCACATAGCTCGCCCCTTGGCCCCAGTTGTCATTATATGCACCATACTGAATCTTTGCGCCATTTGCGTAGGCCGCCTCGTTCCCATCGCTCAAAATTCCCGTCAGCGAGTAGCGCCCAACCGTATAATACGAGAAATTGGTTGTCGCCCAGCTGTTTCGCCATTGGACGCGATTCCCCGCAAACGCCAGAACTCTGTTGTTAAGACCAGCGCTGAACAGCATGGATGATGCACCGTGATTGGCGTTCATGTACACGACCTCAAGCGTGTTGTAGGCCTGAGACGTAGTTCCCGTGGCCGCCATCGTGCTGCTGACGACACTCATCAGCGCCGTGTCGGTCCAGACGCCGGAGCCGACCGTCAGATCCATACCGCCCGAAACAAGATTCTTCCAAGTCTTTGCGGACGAGTCGTGCTGCCCCCTTCCTACGTTGTCCGTGCCGTCCCAATGCGCGGTCAGTCCTTCCTGAACATAGCTGGAGCTTGTCAGGAACCGCTTGCAGTCGATCCGGTGATTTCTCGCCAGTTCGGCTTTCGTAAGGCGCCGGTTGTAGAGACGTATGGCATACACCTCACCGTACCAGAGATACGGGTTCGCCGTACCCAACCGCCCGCCAATCGATATGCCCGTCCCTACGCCCCAGTTGTTTCCGCGTGCGCCATCTTCGCGCTGATTCGCGTCCTTGAACACGTCCGTCACAATGCCGTTATCATCGTACCGTCCGGCAAGGAAGTTGATTTCAGACGAGCAATACGGTTGATAGACATATTTCGTCACGGTGGATTGGTTGTCTGCCGTGTCACCAGAGAAATAGGCGCGCTGATTTCCGCTGTCAGCATCGAAAAGTACGAACCGCGTCTTGCGGCCGCTGTTAAACATGATGCGCCCGCTTGAGCTCGTCCTCTTGCAGACAACCTCGATAGTCTTGTACTCTGGGGTTACGCTGTCCGCAACCGCCGAAACGCCATTCACCACAAGCGCCCGGCCCTCCGCGTTCCAGCTGCCGTTCTCATTGAGCGTCAGGTCGTAGCCGCCGCCAGCGAGGTTTTTCCACGTCGTCGCGTTAGGATCGTGGACGCCTGTGCCAGCGTTGTCGATGCCGTCCCACTGCACGAGGAGCCCGTCCTGGACATAGTCCGAACTCGCCGGCAACTGCTCGCCGAAACGCGCCACGTCGATCGCGTGGTTCTGGGCGATTTCCGCCGCCGTCAACTCGCAGTCGTAGATGCGGATTGTCGAGACTTCGCCGTACCATGGATATTCCGCAGCGCCACCACTGCTTTGCCGGGCGCCGATCATCATTACATAGCCAGGCCAGAAGTCGTTTTTGACTGTAGTGGTTCGCTGAACGCCATCTCCATACACGGCTGCAGCAGTTGCGCTGGCGTCGGTGAACACGCCCGCCATTGAGCGCAGCGAACGCAGGTTATCTGCCTCGTTGTGCCAATTGACGCATTGATGCGTCGTGTTCTGCTTACCGGAAAAATATCCCTTCGTTACATTGTCGCCGTAGTCGAACACAATAAGCTGCCGAATGTCATTGTCCCCGCTGGCAAAGAGAATGCGCCCATTGGTCGCACCGGGAGTCATCGTCATCCTGAAGACAACCTCAATGGTCTTGTAACCATGCATGCTGTTCTTCGATACAGCCGAGCAACTGTTGACGACGAGCCTGTCGCCGTTCTTCCAGCAGGCGCTGTTCGTGAGCGTCAGGTCGTAGGTGCTGCCGGAACTGGCGAGGTTCTTCCAGACCTTCGCGTTCGGGTCGTGCGTTCCCGCGCCGACATTGTCGATGGCGTCCCATTGGGCCATCAGGTGTTCACGCTGCGCATAGCTTGCACTGGTGTAGGTGGTGGCATATGAGGATGCTGCGAACGCCGCAACAAGCGCTACGGCGACAACGGCAGGGAGCATGTTCTTCATGAAAATTGTTCCTATGCTTGATTTTATATGCAAATTATAGCATAAAATGTCGCGGCAATGCAATGACGAGAAAAACTTTTCATCAACATCACAACCGCATAAATTGGCCGTGTCATTTTTGCAAGACGGATTTCGGCGTTTTTGTCATTTTTGCAACGCCGCGCTTTGCCCGACGTCAGCGGACTATCAAGAGCGCGCCGGGAACTGAATATACCAGTTCCGTGCCCTCTGCCTCAATGGTGAACAAGCCGCGTTTTCTGCCAACGTACTTGACGTTGCGGACAAGCCGCTGGAACGCTGCGGTCGAATCCGTCGCAGTCTTGACAAGCGTCTGCCTGCCGCTCTTGAACGCCGAGGCGTCGATAACGAGCTCGACTGGAGCGACGGCGGCGCTGTTTTCATCGTCATACACCGTTACGCCGCCCGCTGTCACGACGGGCGTATCCGCGAAACCATTCTCCGGCAGCGTGAACTTCAGCGTCGATCCCATGCGCAGCTTCAGCGAGTAGGCGTCCGTGCTGGCGAGGTTGATGCGCGGCGCCGCGCCGGACACGTTCAGGAAGTGGTTGGAGCTGCTGTAAACACTATCGGTGTAGGGGCCAAGGTAGATGGCCTTGCAGTTCACCGTCGCGTTGCTCACGTTGACGCCGCTGAACGACGCATCGCCACCGGCCGTGCCAACCTCTATCCGCGCGGTCGAGCCGTCGAACATGGAGCCGTCCAGCACGTTGAGAACGCATCTCCTGCACTCATACCCGGTGTTTGCCACGCCCACAAAGAAGCGAGCCGTGCTCGATCCCAGCGTAAGCGTGGCGTTGTTCCGAAGCGTCATCGTAGAGCCGCCGCTGTCCTTGGCCATGTACGACACGCCGATCGCAAAGCCCGCGCCTCCGTAGCTGAACGAGGCGTTGTCCACGACGATGCTGCCAGAGCCCGGCAGATCCTCAAAACTGCGCCCGATGCTGCTGATTCCGGAACCCAAGGCACTGAAATTCTCGGCGCTGGCATTCACGGCAAGAGACGCGCCGTCGCTGACGACCACATCCACGTCGTTGTATCCCCGGAAGCTATAGAAGGTTCCCTTTGTGCCAGCTCCCGTGAATTCGACAAGCGCCCTGTCGTACTTGCCGGCCGGATAGGCGTCAATGCGGTTCTGCTTGCTGTACACCGTCATTTCGCCACCGCAGGAGAATGTCGCGCCCCCCGCAACGCGAAGCGCCGTGCACATACCTTCCAGCGCCACGTCCTTGCGGATTGTCGCCGTCGTGTCCGGGCCTTCCACGCAGAACGTTCCGGAACCATACCGCAAAGCATCCTCGTAGTCTTTCCATTTCACGTTGTCAACGATGCGGTTCGCAAGATCGCCGATTCTGATGGACTCGGCCTGGAACGTGCCGTTGGTGAGATTCAGTCGGGCAAAACGCATGTCGTTGTAGCCGCTTCTCGCCTCGCCCCTGTACGAACCCAGAACCGTCAGCTTGTGGCCGCCCATGTCGACCGTCGCATCGATCGGGCGCGAGGGGAAGTAGTACACATGGCCGTTCCGCGCCCGCATCGCGCCAACCGTCCTGTCGCGATCCAGCGAAATCGTGTACGTTCCGTACGGCAGCTCGACCGTGCTTTCTGTGCCGGGAACCGCCTTCGCCACGCCAATGCCGCTCCAGTTGCCGACGGTTCCGAACGAGCCGTCACCGCCGTTCCACCACTTCGAGTTCGCATAGCGCACGGTGTCGATCTTGTTGTTCACGTACACCTTCTCGTAATTCAGCTGGCTGCTGTACGCGCGCACTGAATAGATGCGCCCGCAGAAGCTGTAGGAGCCTCTGCGTCCGCCGACGTGGACGACGTTGTCGCCAACGCCCCATGAGTCGTCCCACGCTTCAAGGTTCTTCTTCTCGCCATCGACGTATGGGGTGGCGTCGGCAACAGACTCGCCAGATCCCCTCACCCACGAAAGCGAATGGTTGCCGCCCTGCGTGAAGTCCATCGTGCGGTTCGCGACGCCGTTCTGCCACATGGTGCGGCTTCCGGCGAGAACGCAGTAGCGGTCGATTCCGTTCGAGAAGAGCCAAGCATTGTACGTTCCGCCAAGCCGCTCGTTGCGGAACACCACCTCAAGCGAGCTGTACTCAAGCGGGGCCGTGCCGTATGCGGCGGGACGGTAGATGCCGGCGGCATCCACGCCGTTGTTGCAGAGCATCGCGCCGGCTGTCCACTGGACGATATCCGTGTCAACCGTCATGTCCTGACCGCCGGGAACCAGATTCTTCCAGGTTGTAGCCGTCGGGCTGTGCGTTCCCGTGCCGGCGTTGTCTTTCGCGTCCCAGAACGCGACCATGCCGGTCGGGTCGTACATAGCGGACGTGAAGAAGCGCTTCACGTCGATGGCGTGGTTCCTGGCGATCTCCTGCGCCGTCAGGGCGCGGTTGTAGAGACGAATCGCGTACACCTCGCCCTCCCAGCCGTAGCTCGCGCCCGCCGTATCCACCGAGCGCCAGCCGAGCGTGATTCTGTTGTCGCCGGCGCCCCATGTGTTGTACAGCCTGTTGTCCGATTTACCTGCGCCATCGATGAAGACGTCGGTTACGGTGTCGTTGTCGTCGTATGTTGCGACCGCCGAAGTGGGATCGTACGTCTTCACCTTTGCCCAGTACGTTCTGTCGGTCCTAGTAACCTCTCTTCCGTCAAAGTACACCATGCTGAAGGGATAGGTGTACGCGCTGTGGTCGAACGCAACATAGCGCGAACGGTCGCCGCCCCAGAACAGGATGCGTCCCGACCGCGACGTCATCTTGTACACCACCTCGATCGTCTTGTACTTCGGCACGACGCCATCTACGCCGCAGACTGCCGCCTTGCAGAGGGAGATGTTGCTGAAGTAGAGGGCGATGCCGCGCCGCCATTCGGCGTTGCGCCCTTCGGCGTGGAGTCCGCCGACGATGGTGAGGTCGTTGTTGCCGGCGAGGTCCTTCCACGTCGTCGCGGTCGGGTCGTGCGTTCCCGTGCCGACGTTATCGATGCCGTCCCACTGAGCCATCAGCCCATCCTGCACATAGCTCGAACTCGTCACCGGATCATCCTCCGCGTACTCCGATGGCATGAACCTCGCCTTGTCTATCGCGGAGTTCCCGGCTATCTCCTCCGCCGTCAGGACGCGGTCGTAGAGACGGATGGCATAGACCTCGCCCGTCCAAGGATATCCCCCCGTAAGCGACCTGTTGCCGACAGTAACCTTGCCATCGCCCGTGCCCCAGCCATTATTGACAGCCGTTCCGCTCTTCGCCGCACCGTTGAAATAGAGGTTGATGACCGTCGAACCGTCGTATGTGGCTGCGGCAAAGCAAATCTCCTTCTGGTTGATTGTCCATTCAATACCCTTGGTTGACTTTTCTCCGTCGAAATAAAGTCTTTACTGGGTGGCTGATTGACGGGCCTTGCAGATTGTGATACCATTTCAGGCATGAAAGCGACTACCGAACATCCATATCCGAAGAACTTTGAGGAGTTCCTTGATTGGTTCTCAACCGATCAAGACTGTGCAGATTACCT
>JAFWKK010000024.1 GCA_017514235.1 Kiritimatiellia bacterium
GCGGACGGCGCGCCCCGAAAGGGGCGGCGGTGGCGGCGCGACTGGCGAGGCGACGCCTCAGGCCAGGTCGCGGCGATACCGCCGTACGTTGCCGCATGGCAACGCGCCGTTCGCAGGCGTTCGTGGTCGCGCGTAGCGCAAACCGGATCGTTTGGCACATGTGAAACCGTATATGTGGAGTCGCGACGGTGCTGACATGCCGTGCTTCTGTGCATAAAAGTCTCGGTGCACCCGGGAGAAATGTTGCCAATGCAGATGTTTCTTCAACAAGGTCAGAATATGGTATAATCTACAGACAGTGAAAGATTGCCGAGAAGAATGGTTTGATGCGGAACGGAAGGTCGCTGTCACGATCGTTGACGTCACGTCATCCGCGCAGGCGCTTGTGCGCGGACATCTCTGCGGGCCGACCAGCGCCTATTACCTGACGAAGGCGCTTGCCGCCGTCGCGTTGCTTGGCGCGGAGACGTCCGAGCGTGATGAGACGGTAATAGTCCAGATGAAGTGCGATGGACCGCTTGGAGGCTTCAACGTGGAGTGCACTGCGGCGGGGACGCTGCGCGGATACACCGACCGCAAGACGCTTGATGACTTTGACGGGCTGGGCAGGCCCGACGACCGCAAGGTACTTGGCGCGCGCCAGGTTCAGGTGACGCGGTCGGTGCCGGGGCGTATTCTCTCGCAGGGCATTGCCGCGTCGCTTGACGGCTACCTGGCCGGCTCGCTACAGCGCCGCGCCTGCCTGCGCACGGAAGCCGCGGTTACCGACGAGGCGGAAGTGACGGCGGCGCGCGGACTCATGGTGGAGGACATGCCGGACGCGGCATCCCCGCTGGCCTGTTGCCATGTATCCGAACTCAAGAGCCTTACGATTGCCTCGCGGAACATGCTGCGGCAGCTCGGCCTGGAGCGTGCGGAACTGCGTCGGACGACTCCGCTTTCGTTCGCTTGCCGTTGTTCGCCTGAGCGTGCCGCCGCAATGTTGGCGGCGTTGCCGGAAGAGGAAAGACGCGCGCTGCCGCCAATGGTTGACGTCACGTGCCACATGTGCGGGCGCACCTTTTCCGTTAAAGGAGGATTGGAATGAAGCTTGGAACAGGAGGAAGAGGAAAAGTGGGCAACACTATGAAGCGGCGGGTTCGCGTTGAGATAGACCTTGCCGCGCTGACGCGGAACTATCGGCGGATCGTTGCGCACGTGAAGCCGGCGAAGGTGCTGTGCGTTTTGAAGGCGAACGCATACGGGCTTGGCGTAGGCGCCTATGCCCAGACGCTCGCCGGGGCCGGCTGCAGGATGTTCGGCGTAGCCGAGCCGTTTGAGGCACTTGAGCTGAAGAAGTGCCTGCGCGGGTCTGATGTCGACATTCAGATACTGTCCAGCGTCCTGCCTGATGAGATTCCGGCGATGGTTAGGGCAGGGGTGATCCTTCCAGTTACGGATGTTGCGACCGCGAAGCTCATCAGTGCGGCGGCCGTTCATGCTAAGAAGGTCGCGCGGGTTCATTTCAAGATTGACACTGGCATGGGCCGTCTTGGAATCCTTGCAGACAATGCGCTTGACGAGATGAGCGAAGTTCTGGCATTGCCGGGTCTGGACTGTGAGGGCATCTTTTCCCACTGCCCGATGGCCTATGACCCGAAGGATCCGTTCACAAAACGCCAAATCGCGCAGTTCAAGAAGCTGGTGTTCGACGCCGCCGCGCGGGGCATTGCCTTCCGCAAGGTCCACATGGCTGCGTCCGATGCCATCAACAATTTTCCGGAGGTGGCGCGTCCGCCGTTCAACGTGGTTCGAACCGGAATCAACCTGCACGGCAGCTTCGATCCGAACGGGCGCAGGGCGCTTAAGGTCGAGCCGGTGCTTTCGCTCAAGACGCGTGTTGCGCAGGTGCGGGAGCTTCCCGCCGGGACGACGCTCGGCTACGGACGCACCTGGTGCCTGAATGCGCCGACGCGGGTGGCGACGATTTCGGCGGGTTACGCCGATGGACTGCCGCTTGCGCTTACCAACCGTGGTTTCGTGCTGATCGGAGGGCGGCGCTGCCGGATCATCGGACGGATTTCAATGGACTACACCACGGTGGACGTCTCGGACGTGCCGGACGTGAAGGCGGGCGACGAGGTCGTGTGCTTCGGCCGCTGCGGACGCGAATCCATCACGCCTGACGACTGGGCGGCTGTCAAGGGCACGCACGCCTACGACATCATCTGTTCGCTCGGCAACCGCGTCCAACGCATTGTTCGTCAGTAAGCCTGGCGTTAGTCACGGTTCGCGCTGATACGACTGGAGCAACGCACACTGCCGGAATTTGGTATACTACAAGACTAACATGGCAAAGGAATATGGAGAGGCCAGCATCAAGACGCTGGACCCGGTGACGCACATCAGGATGCGTCCCGGAATGTACGTCGGCGAGCCCGGCACGGGCGCGATGTACCATGACTGCATCTACATCCTGATGAAGGAGGTCATCGACAACGCCGTCGACGAATTCGGTCAGGGCTTCGGCAAGAGGATCGACGTGACGGTGAACTACGACACTGGCGAGGTGTCGGTGCGCGACTACGGGCGCGGCATTCCGCTCGGCAAGGTCGTGGACTGCGTCAGCCAGATGAACACCGGCGGCAAGTACGACAACGAGAACTACCAGTTCTCCGCCGGCATGAATGGCGTCGGCACCAAGGCCGTGAACGCGCTTTCCGAGTTCTTCGAGGTGCGCTCGTTCCGCGAAGGGGAGTTCTCCGAGGCGTACTTCGAGGAAGGGCGGATCAAGTCCAAGAAGCGCGGCAAGCTTAAGACGGCCGAGCGCGACGGCACGTTCATACGCTACAAGCCCGACGTGAAGGTGCTCAAGCACTTCAAGGTGCGCGAGGAGCACGTGCTTCGGCGCATGAAGATGTACTGCTACGTGAACGCCGGCCTTACGATCTGCCTCAACGGGCAGGAGATACGCTCCGACCGCGGCCTGGCGGACCTGATCTCCGACGAGGCGCAGTTCGAGAAGCTGTACCAGCCGTTCCACGTGAAGACGAAGTCGCTGGAGATCATCTTTACGCACACCAACCGCTTCGGCGAGGAGTACCACACGTTCGTGAACGGGCAGTACACGACCGACGGCGGCACGCACCTGACTGCATTCAAGGAGGCGCTCACCAAGGCGCTCAACGACTACGACGCGAAGAAGAAGTTCGACGGCGACGACATACGCGACGGGCTCATAGGCGCGGTGTCGGTGCGGATCATGAACCCGGTCTTCGAGGGGCAGACGAAGATCAAGTTCGTGATGAACGACATACGTGCGGACCTCGTCTCCGAGATGAAGAAGGCGATCGAGGCAGAACTGCACCGTTCGCCGGCGGAGACCGACCGGCTCATCGCTAAGGTCGAAGAGACCGGCAAGATACGCAGCCAGCTGAACACCATAAAGAAGCAGGCGCGCGAGCGCTCGCAGGCTGTGTCTGTGCGCGTGCCGCAGCTGAAGGACTGCAAGAACCACCTGCGCCTCGACAAGGTGAACAAGAAGACGGGGCGTCCGGAAGGCGACGACACGATGATCTTCCTTACCGAGGGGCAGTCCGCCGGCGGAACGCTTGGCGGTGCGCGCGATGCGATGAACCAGGCGGTGTTCTTCCTGCGGGGCAAGTGCCTCAACACCTGCGGGCTTGCGAAAGACGTGCTCTACAAGAACGAGGAGTTCTTCAATCTCATCAAGACGCTCGACATAGAGGATACGCTCGAACACCTTCGCTACGGCAAGATCATCTTCGCGACGGATGCCGATGTGGACGGGTTGCACATCCGGATGCTCCTTACGACGTTCTTCATGCGCTTCTTCCGCCAGCTGATCCTCGATGGGCGCGTATACATACTCGAGACGCCGCTCTTCCGGGTCCGTAACAAGAAGGAGCACTACTTCTGCTACACGGACGAGGAGCGCGAGAACGCCATCAGGAAGTGCGGTCGCGGCTGCGAGATCACGCGCTTCAAGGGCCTGGGTGAGATAGACAAGGAGGACTTCAAGGGCTTCATCGGCGAGGACATGCGCCTGACGCCGGTCACCTGCTCCGACGACACCGATGTCGAGAAGACGATCAAGTTCTACATGGGCGCCAACACGCCTGAGCGCAAGGACTACATCATGGAGTCTCTCGTCTGCGACTCCAGCGAGTTCTGAGAGGCGGCGGCGAAATAAATTGACGAGGAAGGTGACTTTGCGATGAAACGTCCGCTGAGAACGTTGTTTTACGGCATGCGGCACGAGCATGCGCCGGGCAAGATGCAGACCTTGCGGAAGCTCCCCGATGACTTCGAAGTCGTTGCCGTCGCGGACGACACGCCGTGCGGAGCGCCATGGTTCAACGACGGCGGATTTGACGCGTCAGGCTGTAGCGTCGTCTCTGAGGACGAGGCTCTCTCGATGAAGGATATCGACGTGGCGTTCGTGGAGACGGCGAACCGCGACCTTGTCGAGGTGGCGTCCGTCTTTGCGGAGCGCGGCGTGGCGATGCACTGCGACAAGCCGTGCGGCGAGTCGATGGAGCCTTACAGGACTGTTGTGGAGCACTGCCGCGGCAAGAACGTGCCGTTCCAGATAGGATACATGTACAGGGGAAACCCCGCATTGCAGTGGCTTTGGAAGTTTGTCGCGGACGGCGGACTCGGGGAGGTTCGCTTTATCGAGGCGGACATGAACCACAACTATCAGGCCGAAGGGTATGCGGAGTATCTCTCCACGTTCAGGGGCGGTATTCTCTATAATCTCGGCTGCCATCTCGTTGACACGGTGCTTCCCATGGCGCGCGGCAGGCTCGTAGACGTCTATTCCCACATCGACGTGACGAGTGGCGCAGCGTACCTTCGCTTCGAGGGGACGGATGTCTTGATTCGCGCAGCAGCGGAAATGCCGGGCTCCATACTGTGCCGCCGCCTTCGCGTGGACGGCACGAAAGGCACGGCCGACCTCTGCCCCATAGAGCGCTTTGACGGGGAAAATCTCGTGCTGAAGCTGTCCACTGGCGGCGAAGAGCGCTCGATTGACTTCGGAGTCCAGACGGACAGGTATGCGCCGCAGCTCGTCGACCTGGCGGCAATAGTCCGCGGCGAGAAAGCGAACGATCAGGATTATGACCGTGACTTGCGGACACACGAAGTGACATTAAGGGCATGCGGACTATGAACAGGAACATAATTTTCACGAGGGAGAACACGGCGGAGCTTGTCGAGAAACCGATGCCTGAGCCTGGGGCCGGGCAAGTGCGCGTGAAGCTCGTGCGCTCTACAGTGTCGTCGGGAACTGAACGTGCGAATGTGACCGGTTGCAATGTCATCTCGATATTGGATCCGTCGGACGCGCCTGTCGTCTGGCCGCGGCAGGGCGGCTACAGCTCCTCGGGAATCGTGGATGCGGTTGGCGATGGCGTGAAGACCGTCAAGGAAGGCGACCGCGTAGCCATGAGCTGGACTTTACATTCCGAGTACGTTGTCGTTTCCGAAGACCGTGTCTACAGGTTGCCAGACGGTGTCTCGTTCGAGGCCGGCGCGCTTGCGCATATCGCTACCTTCCCGATGGCTGCGATACGAAAGTGCAGGCTGGAGCTGGGCGAGTCGGCGATTGTCATGGGACAGGGCGTTCTTGGCCAGCTTGCAGTCATGCTGCTCAAGTGTGCTGGCGCGACACCCGTCATTGCCGCAGATCCGATTTGCGAAAGGCGCGAGATGGCGCTTAGGCTTGGTGCCGACCTTGTGCTCGATCCGACTGCGCCGGAATTCCGCGAAAAGGCGCTTGCAGCGTGCCCGCTTGAGGACAGAGGCATCTACACGGGCGAAAGGGCGTGTGGCGTCAAGGTCGCGATAGAGGTGACCGGCGTGGGGGCGGGCCTCGATTCCGTTCTGGACGTTATGGCGCCGATGGGGCGTGTCGCACTGCTTGGCTGCACACGCAACTCCAACTTCTCGATCGACTACTACCACAAGGTTCACGGACGCGGCATTGCGCTCTTTGGTGCGCACACATGGGCACGCCCGTTGAACGAGTCGTCTCCTGGGCTGTTTACGCACCGCGACGACGCCAAGACGTTCCTGAGACTTCTGTCGTTCGGCAGGATGTCGGTTGACGGATTCGTTTCAGACGTTCGCGCCCCGGTTGAGTGTGGCGAAGTCTATGCGCGGCTTGCGAAGGGCGGTGCGTTCCCGACTACGCAGTTTGACTGGACAAGGGTTTAGCCCTAGTATGCTGATGGCGTATTCCGTCCGGCGAACACCTGTAAGAAAAAAGGAACAGAACAATGAAAATGAAGACGGTGTCGACGCGCGTAAAGACTGAAGACAAAATGGCAAAGAAAGACAAGAAAGGCAGCAGCCAGCCGCCAAGCCTTTTCGACAACCTCGACCTGTTCGCTCCGGCCGCCGACGAGAGCAAGAAGCCTCCGGCCGCCGCCTCGTCGGCGCACGCCCCCATACAGTCGCCGCCGAAAGGCCTCACCGGATTGGGGCCAATGCAGCAGCTTTACGACTTCAACTTTCGCCAGTATTCGGCTTACGTAATCTGCTCTCGCGCGATTCCGGCGGTGGAGGACGGCCTGAAGCCCGTGCAGCGGCGCATCATGCATGCGCTCTACGAGCAGGACGACGGCAGGTACACGAAGGTCGCGAACATCGTCGGCCAGACGATGCAATACCACCCGCATGGCGACGCGTCCATCGGCGACGCGATAGTGGTGCTGGCCAACAAGCTCTGGGGCAAGGGCAAGGGCTACCTCATCGACGGGCAGGGCAACTTCGGCTCTCTCCTGACGGGCATGCCGCATGCTGCCGTCCGCTACATCGAGTGCCGCCTCACGGAGCTTGCGAAGAACGAGGTCTTCAACCGCAAGACCACGTCATACGTGCCCAACTACGACGGACGCAAGGAGGAGCCTGTATACCTGCCGGCCAAGATACCCCTGCTGCTAATGATGGGGGCCGACGGCATCGCGGTCGGACTCTCGACGGCGATCCTGCCGCACAATTTCATCGAGCTTCTGGAAGCGGAGATATGCATTCTCCAAAAGAAGCCGTTCGCTCTCTACCCCGATTTCCAGCTTGGCGGAATCATGGACGTCTCGGAGTATCAGGACGGCCTGGGCAAGGTGCGGGTGCGCGCTAAGATCGAGAAGGAGGAGAAGGGCAAGCTCGTCATAACCGAGCTTCCTTGGGGCGAGACGACGGACTCCATCGCGGAGTCGATCGAGGACGCCATCAGGAAGAAGAAGGTGCCGGTGAGGAAACTGCACGACCTCACGAGCGACACGGTCAGGATAGAGCTGGAGCTTCAGGCCGGTGAAAGCCAGGAAAAGGCGATTGTCGCGCTCTATGCGTTCACCAACTGCGAGAAGTCGATATCGTCGCGTCCCGTAGTCCTCGACCAGGGCCGTCCGCGGCTCATGAGCGTGACGGATATCCTGAAGAGGAACGTCGAGCGGCTTACAGAGCTGACGAAACGCGAACAGGAGATACGCCTCGGCGAGCTGGACGACCTCTATCATGCGCGCACGCTCGACCGCATCTTCATAGAGGAGCGCATCTACAAGCGCATCGAGCAGGAGAAGACGATGGAGGGTGTCAGGAATGCCGTGCGCACCGGATTCGTGCCGCATATGAAGGAGCTGCGCCGCAAGGTCATCACCGATGACGACATAGAGCGCCTCCTCAAGCTCCAGATACGCCGCATCTCGCAGTTCGACATCGACAAGAACCGCGAGGAGATCGAATCCATATGCAAGGAGGAAGCCGAGGTCAAGGACAACCTCGCCCACCTCAGGGCCTTCGTCGTGAAGTACCTAAAGGGGCTCGTGAAGACTTACGCGAAGCGCTATCCGCGCTGCACGAAGGTCGAGACTGGCGCGTTCAAGCAGGTAGACGTGAGGGCAATAACGGCGAGCGAGCTGACGATAAGGTGGGACAGGGAGAACCATTACCTTGGTTCTGGCATTCGCAACGGCGACGAGCTGTTCAAGTGCTCCTCGCTCGACGAGCTGATTCTTGTCTGGAAGGACGGACGCTTCCGCAAGGTCCAGCCGGAGGACAAGATATTCGTTGACAAGGACCTCATGACGGTGCTGCGCTACAATCAGGAGAAGGACCGCGAAACGCGCGAGTTCACCTGCGTTTACGAGGAGGGCGGCTATGGCTTCAGCTACATCAAGCGCTTCCGGTTCGGCGGGCTGATCCGCAACAAGGACTACCGCCTGGCGCCAGAGAAGCCCAAGTCGAAGGTCATTTTCTTCCAGGAGGGTTGCCCCGACACGCTCTATGTGAAGTTCAAGCCTGCGAAGAACCAGAAGATACACCAGCAGCATTTCCTGCCAAAGGAACAGACGAAGCGCGTTAACCCTGCGACCGGCAAGCCAGAAGACCAGGATGTCGTGCTGATTCGCAGCGCGTCCGCCCGCGGCAAGCAGCTCACGACCAAGCCTATCGCGCGCATCGCCTCGGCAAAGGGATCGTGGTGGGACGATCGGGAGCCGCCGTCAAAGGGTGTCCTAGACTGACCTCGCCGCAGTTCCCGCCGGACGCCCTACGGCTCCAGCTGCGCCCATGCCGGGAGTGGCGTGCGAATTTCCGTCGGGTCGCCCGAGCCGGGGTGGCGGAATGCGGCGGAGAGGGCGTGCAGGCAATGGCCAGTCTGGTTCTCGACCGCAAAAGCTCCGTATAGTCTGTCGTTGACTATGTGAATGCCGGCGAACGCGAGTTGTGCGCGAATCTGGTGCGTGACGCCGGTGAGTATTGTGACTTCCAGGAGCGTGCGTTCCTCGCATGCGACCGACGTGCGGCCGACCGGACGAAACGTCGTTACGGCGTGCAGCGGACGGAGCGCCGCGCACTGCGCTCGTGTCAGGCGGTTGTGGCGCAAGTCAATCATCCGGCAGAATGGGAGCGTAGGGTCGTGGGCGAGGTCGTTCTCGAGCGTGCCCCCGGCGGCAACGGCTCCCTCTACGAGCGCGAGATACGTCTTGCGGACGATCTGCTCCGCGAACTGTGAGCGCAGGTTGTCAAATGAGGCAGCGGTGCGGGCTACAAGGACCAGCCCTGACGTGTCGGCGTCGATGCGATGCACCGCCCCCGCCATGAGGGGCCTGTCTCCAATGTCGCGGCATTCCGGGTGTCGGGCGACGACTCCGTTCATCAGCGTGCCGGTCTCGTTGTAGGCGAGCGGCTGGACGGGCATTCCGGCTGGCTTGTCGTAGGCCAGCAGCCATTCGTCTTCGAAGACGCACGGTACGCGCACGGCATGGTCGGGCATGACGCGGTTGTCTGCGTTTTCCGCCAGCCGCAGTACTTCCACCTGTTCTCCTCCGCGAAGTTTCGCGCCCTTGACGGCGCGGCACCCGTTCACCAGTACGTCGCCGGCGGCTATGGCATCGCGTACGAACGTTCGCGTGGTGGACGGGAATGCGGAGAGAAGGGCGGCATCCAGCCGGATGCCGCCCTTGACTGCAGAGATCGTCTTGCGTTCAATCACTAGTCGTAACGATCCATAAGCGCGGGAGCGATAGGCGCAATGCCCTCCCAGTTGCGGTTTGAGGCCCACGGAAGATCCGTGTCCTCCGCCGTGTCGGCGAGGCAGCCTGCTAGCGCAACAAGCGCACAGGCTGCCGCAATCGCCTTAATCAGCGAAGACGATGTCATTGACGGCGAGCTTGTCCTGTTCCCAAGAGCCGAGAATGTCGCAGATGACGAAGTTCTTGCCCTTCACCTCCTGACGGAGACGGAGCCTGCCGACAAACTCGCCGGCGGGACCCTTGAAGCCCGGACGCTTCACGCTGAACTCAAGGGCCGGCAAGGCGTTGCTCGGATTGTCGCCCTTAAGCTCCTTCATCGCTTCGTCGGAGAACGATACGATCGCGAACATGTTCTCGTTGTCGGCCTCTATTACCGTGCCCTTGTCGCCGGCTGGGAGCGATGCCACAGCGGCGTTAGCCGTTCCGGCTGCAGCGGCGCCCTGGGTCTGGACAGAGTTCTTCAGCAGCTCCTTCAGCTTCTCGATCAGCTGCTTGGCCTTTTCCAACTCCTCTTCCTTCGCCGAAATCTCGTCCTTGGCGCGGGCGATCTCGTCGTTCTTCGATGAGACTTCGCTGTTGAGCTCTTCGGTCTCGGTCTTGTGCTTGAGAATCTTGCCCTCGAATTCGGACTTCTCTTCCTCAAGCTTGGTGATCTTTTCGTTAAGCTCTTCGATCGTCATCTTGTCCTGACGCGACTCGGGCTTGAGCTTGTTGACTTCGGCGACGGCGGCCTCGAGCTTCGTACGAAGGTCGGTGAGCGCGGCGCGCGTCGTGTTGAGCCGCGACTGCTGCGTCTTGGCCGAGTTGAAGAGCTGCTCCAGCATCTTGTATTCGTCGCTGTCGCGGGTCTGGGGCTGGTTGCCGTCCATTACAGGATTGCCGTCGAAGTCTCGGACGTACACGGAGCGGAGACTGTTGCGCTGCCCGTCCCAGTTATACGTCTCGAGGTTTGCCTGCTCCAGTGTCGCGGGATACTCTTCGAGGACGTTCTCCATGTCGGGGGAATCCACAGGCTTGGCCTCGACGGGAGACACGTCCTTGCGAATCTCGAAGGTCGCGTTCTTGTCTGGCTCGGCTTTTTCGATCGTGCGCGCCAGCTTCACGAGGTAGTCCTCTTGCATGCGGTTACGGTCGGTGAGCTCGGCGCGCTTGGCGTTAAGCTGTAATTCGAACCAGAGCGCTGCGGACGCGAGCGCCAGGAACACGTAAACGAGAACGTGCAGAACTTTATTCATTTCGTAGGTACCTTTTTTCTGTCTGAGGTGAATGATACACAATTTTTGACTTTTCCGCAAGTGGGAATTGTCAGATTTTGGTAAAATATGCGCCGTGAGCTTCGAGGTCATTTTAGAGGACGAACGCACGCAGGCGCGGCTCGGACGTCTCTCCACCCCGCACGGGGACGTGGAGACACCCGTTTTTATGGACGTCGGGACCTGTGCCACGGTGAAGGCCCTGGAGCCGAGGGACCTTGTCGAGACTGGCGTGCAGGTTGTGCTGGGGAACACCTACCACCTTATGCTGCGCCCCGGCGCGGATGTCGTCGCGGCTGCTGGCGGGCTGCACCGCTTCATGCGCTGGGATGGCCCTTTGCTCACCGACTCGGGCGGTTTCCAGGTTTTCTCGCTCGCGAAGATGCGCAAGCTCACCGAGGATGGCTGCCTCTTCAATTCGCACATCGACGGTCACGAGTTCTTCCTTGGTCCGAAGGAGTCGATGGCGATGCAGCGTGTCCTAGGCAGCGACATCGCGATGGTGTTCGACGAGTGCCTGCCGTACCCGTGCGACCGTGCGCGCGCCGAGAAGTCGGTGGAGCAGACGATACGCTGGGCGGAGCGCTCGAAAGCTGAGCCCCATGCCGACGGGCAGCAGGTGTTCGGTATCGTGCAGGGTGGAGTCTACGGAGACCTTCGGAGGCGTTGCGCGGATGCGCTGACCGGAATCGGATTCGATGGCTATGCTGTCGGCGGCGTCTCAGTGGGCGAGCCGGAGGCCGAGATGTACCGCGCCGTCGAGGCGTCGGTGCCGTTCCTGCCGAAGGACAGGCCGCGCTACGTGATGGGGCTCGGCGTCATGCGCCAGATGGCGGAGTGCGTCGCGCGCGGCGTAGACATGTTCGACTGCGTAATTCCAACGCGCGTCGCGCGCCACGGCACCGCAATCACGCGGCACGGCAACGTCGCGATCAAGGCGGCGAAGTGGACGTTCGACCAGGGACCGGTAGAGGAAGGTTGCGAATGCTACTGCTGCCGCAACTTCACCCGCTCCTACGTGCGCCACCTGCTGAACTGCGGCGAAATACTCGGGCTTAGGCTGCTCACCATACACAACGTCTTCGCACTCAACCGGTTTATGAGGGAGATGCGGGCCGCCCTGGCGGACGGCTCGTTCTCAGAATGGAAAGAACAAGTAAGGAAGGACACAACAGGAAATGAATAGCTCAATCATGTTCTGCGACGCGGCTCCTGCCGCAGCGCCGGCAGCAACCGCGACGGAAGTCCAGTGCGCGAAGCCCGCGCCGGGTGCGTCGCAGCAGACGTCGCAGCAGGGCGGGATGGGCATGCTCGTGCCGATGCTGCTCATACTGGCGATCTTCTACTTCATGATGATCCGGCCCCAGCAGCGCAAGGAGAAGGAGCGCCGCCAGATGATCGACGAGCTTCGCGCCGGTGCGAAGATCGTCTTCGCCGGCGGTCTCATGGGTACCATCGTCGAGGCGACCGAGAAGACCTTCAGGGTCGAGATTGCTCCGGGAACGGTTATCGAGATCGCCCGCAGCTGCGTCACAGGGGTCGTCCCTTCGGCGGAGGCCGAGGCGAAGAAGTAGGCGTAGCACGTGGCATTTGCGCGCGGCAAGTTCGGCGTAGAGTACAATACCACGAGGCAACGGGACGACGGGTCGTCCGGCCTCGGGTGGGTGTTTGCTGTCGTCGCGATGGTCGCGTTGGTATCTTTCGCCTGGACGCTAGCCAGGCGTTTTGTTGACGAGCGGAACGATCGTGACGTCGAGCAGAGGATAGTCGCGCCCGCCCCTGCCGCGCCCGTCCCCCCTGCCCCCGCCGCCAGCAACGCGCCGCCGCCGGCCGTTGCCGGCACGCCCCCCCCTGCGCTGCCGGTCACGCTGAGGAACCGTCCGGTGAAGGCTCAGAACCTGCTGATGAGGCTGGAGGAGGCGGAGCGGCGGCACGACGTGGAGATGACAGTTTCCACGATCGAGCAGCTGCGTGCCCTCCCTGGCTCGCCTGTCGCCGACATCGACGACAAGCTTGCGCGGCGCTTGGGTGCGCTCAACGTGTTGCGCCTTTTCTCGGAAAGGAACGGACAGTGGGTGAAGCAGGTGACGGTGAAGCGCGGCGACTCGGCCTCTCGAATAGCCGCAGAGAACGGTTCGACGCTCGCGTCGCTCGCGCGCCTCAACGGGGGCAATGTCGACAAGGTCGTGCTTGGCAGCCGCCTGTACGTCATGGACCATCCGCGCTTCAACCTGGTCATACACCGTCGCACGCGCATTGCCGACCTGTCGTTGAACGGAAAGTTCTTCCGACGCTACGATCTCGTCGGCGAAGTCCGTGGTGAGACGGGCGCATATGAGATCTCCTCAAACCCGCGCGCCGTCTGGCGGAAGATTGGGGTGGAGTTCCGCCCTGCCGACCGCTCCGAGCTGGAGCTTCTGATGCCAGCCGGCGCACGTGTGCTGGTTGCGGAAATGTAGCCTGGCCTCAGGAACCGTGGAACGGCAGGTTGTCATGCCATTGCTGCAGCGCTTGCGGCGGCTCGCAGCCGGATTCCGATACGGTCGCCATTCCGCGGACCGCTTCGGCGAACCCTGCGAGCGTGGTGGTGACGGGAATGCCGGCGAGCGTTGCGGCAGTGCGTATCTTCAGGCTGTCGGAATGCGCGGACTCGCCGTCCTCGCGCGTATTGACGACCCACTTGACCTTGCCAAGCCTTATGAGATCCAGCGCGTTGGGTGAGCCGAGGGGGATCTTGTAAAGCGCGTTCGATTCTACGCCTGTCTTCCACAGTGCGGTGGAGGTTCCGCGCGTCGCCCAGATTTCGTAGCCGAGCTCGTTCAGCGTCTTGGCCAGACGCACCACCTCATCCTTATCCTCGTCGCGGATCGAAAGGACGACTCCTCCCTGCTCCGGGAGCGGCAGCGGGCTGCCGGCGGCGATCTGGCTCTTGTAGTAGGCCGTCGCCGCGTCGCGGCCGAAGGCCATCACCTCGCCGGTAGACTTCATTTCCGGCGTGAGCGTGATGTCCGCGCCTGGAAACTTCACGAAGGGGAAGACAGCCTCCTTGGCGCAGAAGAAGTTGCGGTTGCAGCCTGTTGCGGACGGTCTCAGCCTGTTGCCAAGAATTGCCTTCATCTTCTCCCCGGCCATGCATCTCGCGGCAACGCCGGCGAGCGACCAGCCCACTGCCTTCGAGACGAACGGCACGGTGCGCGAGGCGCGCGGGTTCACCTCGATCATCCATATTTCGCCGTCCTTAACCGCGAGCTGTATGTTCATCAGTCCTGCTACGTGAAGCCTTTCCGCGAACTTGCGGGCGATTGACTCCACTTCACCGACCGTCTTGTCCGAAAGCGACACAGGCGGCGTGACGGCGGCTGCGTCTCCCGAATGGCAGCCGGCCGCCTCGATGTGCTCGAGTATTGCGCCGACCACGGTCGTTTCGCCGTCGGCGACGCAGTCGACGTCCAGTTCGATCGCGTGAGTCAGGAACTTGTCGATTAGGATTGGCTTGCCGTCCGAGATGCGCACGGCCTCGTCGACGTATTCGCGAAGCCTGTCCTCGTGGTAGACTATAGCCATGCCGCGTCCGCCAAGGACGAACGAGGGGCGCACGAGGACTGGGTAACCTATCTGCTCGGCGATCTTTAGCGCGTCTTCGACGGAGTGCGCGATGCCGCTCGGCGGCTGCTTTACCCCGACCTCGGCGACGAGTGCGCGGAAGAAGTCGCGGTCTTCGGCGAGTGCGATGTCGTGCGGCGACGTGCCCAGGATACACACTCCCGCCTCTTCCAGGCGTTCCGCGAGGTTGAGCGGGGTCTGCCCTCCAAACTGCACTATCGCGCCGTCACACCGCTCGCGCTCGTATATTTCCATCACATCCTCGAACGTGAGGGGTTCGAAGTAAAGGCGGTCTGAAGTGTCGTAGTCGGTCGAGACGGTCTCAGGATTCGAATTGACCATCACCACTTCGTAGCCGCGCTTCCTGAGCGAGAACGCCGCATGGCAGCAGCACCAGTCGAACTCAATGCCCTGCCCTATGCGGTTTGGTCCGCCGCCGAGGATCATGATCTTCTTCTTTTGTCCGGTGGGTTTCGATTGCTCCAGGACGCCCTTGGTCGCCATTGAATAATAAGAGTAGTAGTATGGCGTCTTGGCCTCGAACTCGCCTGCGCAAGTGTCGACTTCGCCGAACTCGGGGTGTATTCCAAGCGCGAGCCGGCTGTTCCGCACGGAATTCTCATCTGTGCCGACTGCCTTGGCGATTTCCTTGTCGCTGAAGCCGAGCGCCTTCGCCTGGCGAAGCGCGTCTTCCTCCAGCGCCTTTTCGCCCTTTGCGGTCAAAAAACCCTTGAACGCCTCGATTTCCTCCAGTTGCGTCCTGAACCATGGGTCGAAGGTCGTGGCGTCGTGTCCTGCAAGCGGGGCCTCCAGCGACCGGACGGCCTTCAGGTACGCTTGCTTGAACGTGCGGCCTATCGCCATCGCCTCGCCTACGGACTTCATCTGCGTGCCGAGTCGCTTGTCGGCTCCGGGAAACTTCTCGAACGTGAAACGCGGCACCTTTACGACTACATAGTCTAGGGCAGGCTCGAAGCAGGCGGGGGTCACTTGCGTTATGTCGTTCTTTAGCTCGTCTAGCGTGTAGCCGACGGCGAGAAGGGCGGCGATTTTCGCAATCGGGAACCCTGTCGCCTTCGATGCAAGCGCGGACGAACGCGAGACGCGCGGATTCATCTCGATGATGATTCTCCGCCCCGTCTTCGGGTTTACCGCCCACTGCACGTTGGAACCGCCGGTTTCGATGCCGATCTTCTCCAATACGCGTATCGAGTCGTTGCGCATCTCCTGGTATTCGCGGTCGGTAAGCGTCTGGATTGGCGCGACGGTGATGGTGTCGCCCGTGTGCACGCCCATCGGATCCATGTTCTCGATGGAGCATACGATGACGGCGTTTCCCGCCTTGTCGCGCATCACCTCCATCTCGAACTCTTTCCAGCCGATAAGCGACTCCTCCACCAGCACCTCGTGGTTCAGCGACGCCTCAAGCCCCAACGTCACGATCTTGCGGAACTCGTCCGCATTGCGTGCGATGCCGCCGCCGGTGCCGCCGAGCGTGAAGCCGGGACGGATTATGAGAGGCCACGAGCCGATTCCTGTTGCGATCTTTTCCGCTTCTTCCAGCGAATGCGCGCTCCCAGACTTCGGCATGTCAAGCCCGAGTTCGGACATCGCCGCCTTGAAAAGGTTTCGGTCTTCCGCTCTTGCGATGGCTTCCGCGTTCGCCCCGATCATCTCGACGCCGCACTCGTCGAGGACGCCCGAGCGCTTCAGCCCCGTCGCGAGGTTGAGCGCGGTCTGCCCGCCGAGCGTCGGAAGAAGAGCGTCTGGACGCTCCTTGCGAATGATGGCGGAGACGGAATCGACCGTCAGCGGCTCGATGTACGTAGCTTCCGCCATCTCAGGGTCGGTCATCACCGTCGCCGGATTGGAGTTGACGAGGACAATTTTATAGCCTTCCCGGCGCAGCGCCTTTACGGCCTGACAGCCAGAATAGTCAAACTCGCACCCCTGCCCGATCACTATCGGCCCCGAGCCGATAATGAGAATCTTTTTCAAGTCTGTACGCTTCATACCTTTAAAATAAACGAGCATAATCTGTGCCAAACGCGTGGCATTACATGCAACTTAATGATTCCCGATGGCGTTGTTACATGGAATGTAACGTGCTGTTGACGTTTTTTACATTTCAAAACCGAGATTGCAGAAGCAAATGCACCCCGCCGTACCGATTTTTTGGTATAATGGCGGCGTGACTGGCAGGAGGGTAGAACACGCAGAATGAAACGAATCGGAATAATAGGGGCAGGACGCTTCGGCATGTCCTTGGCAGAGTCGCTTTCCAATGCCGGGGCGGAAGTGGTCCTCATCGACCGCAACCGCCCGGCGATGCAGCAGGCGAACGAGTTTGCAAGCGCAGTGCAGGGCGATGCCACGCAGCCTCACGTGCTCGAGGAGGCCGGCTTCGGCGAGTGCGACGTGGTTGTCGTTGCAATCGGCAGCAACATCGAGGCGTCCATGATGGCGACCGCCAACTGCAAGGAACTCGGCGTGCCGAACGTCGTCTCTAAGGCGACTAGCGAGTTGCACGGCAAGATTCTCCGCCGCATCGGCGCCGATTCGGTCGTCTATCCCGACCGTGATAGTGCTCACCGCCTGGCGCGCGCGATTGCCAACCATGACGTAGTGGACTTCCTCGAAGTGTCCGAGGGCTATTCCATCGCAGAAGTGGATGTGCCGGACGGCGTCCGTGGCCGTTCTCTTGCCGAGGCCGACTTCCGCCGTAAGACAGGCGTGACGGTCCTGTGCATACGCCGCGCCGATCCCGATCCGAAGAAGCCGCGCCGAGTGATCATACCGCAGGCTTCAGACATTGTGGAGCCTGGCGATCGCCTGATAGTCTTCGGTGAGACGAAGAAGCTGGACGGGCTTTCCTGATGAGCCGGCTGCTGATTCGCGGCAAGAAGGCGATTTCCGGAACGCATCGCGTCTCCGGAAACAAGAACGCCGCGTTGCCGATGATCGCAGCCTCGCTCCTCACCCCTGAGCCGGTTACGCTTGCCAATCTGCCCGATATCAACGACGTGGCGGCGATGCTTGACGTGGCGCGGAGCTTCGGTGCGCGTGTCTCTCGCAACCTTGGTGAGAGAACGGTCACGCTATCCGCCCCGAAACTGAAGACCGCGCGAATCGACCCGGAGGCTGCGGCTAAGATACGAACTAGCTTCCTCTTCGCTGGCCCAGTCCTCGCCCGCCTCGGTCGCGTATCTCTGCCGCCGCCCGGCGGAGACGCCATCGGCCACCGCCGTCTCGACACTCACTTCGCCGGCTTCCGCGCCCTTGGCGCGAAAGCTTCCGCCGGACGCAAGATGCTGGGCTTCAAAGGTTCCTTGAGGGGCGCGCGCATACTGCTCGACGAAGCGTCCGTCACTGCGACCGAGAACATACTTATGGCTGCTGTGCTTGCCGATGGCAGGACCGTGATCGACAACGCCGCGTGCGAACCGCATGTCGCGGACCTTGCCGCGATGCTGAACGCGATGGGCGCAAAGGTGTCCGGCGCTGGCACAAACCGCCTTGTGGTGGACGGAGTCCCGGAATTGCACGGCTGCACGGCGCGCATCGGCTGTGACTACATCGAGGCCGGCAGCTATATCGCCGCCGCCGCCGTGACTGGCGGAGAGCTTACACTTACCGGCATCGAGCCGGAGCCGTTCGAGGTGTTGCGCGGTGCCTTCGCGCGCTTCGGCGTGTCGTGGACAGTCGACGCGGCAGCTGGAACGCTCCGTTACTCGCCACGCCGGCGGCTGAAGATGAAGTACGACCTTGGCGATGCGGTACCGTCCGTCTCCGACGGCACCTGGCCCGCCTTCCCCTCAGACCTCCTGTCGATACTGATAGTCGTCGCAACCCAGGCGCGGGGCACATGCCTCTTCTTCGAGAAGATGTTCGAGAGCCGCCTTTATTTCGTGGACCACTTGCGGCAGATGGGCGCGAAAATCGTTCAGTGCGACCCGCACCGCGTGGTGGTGACGGGCCCGTCCGCCCTGTCTGGCTGCACAGTCACCTCCCCGGACATTCGCGCCGGCATCGCGCTCGTCATCGCCGCTCTCTGCGCGAAGGGCGATACGCGCATACTTAACGCCGAGTCGATCGACCGCGGCTATGTGTCAGTCGAGTCGACGCTTGGTGCGCTTGGCGCAGACATCGCGAGGAGACCGTGACGGCATGAACGCTATGAGATTTATGATGTTGTCAGTGGCAGTTTTTGCAGCAGCCGTTTTTCAGGCGGGGGCTGTGATGCTGACCGAGGCCGATTCCGAGGTTGCCTTGGAGGGAATCGTTGAGGCTTGTCGTTGCGGAGGCGTGGGGTGGTGAAGGGGAATCGGCGCATGTGTTTGCGCTTGATGCCTGTCAGACCCCGACGGTAGAACATGTCCGATAATTGTTTGAGAACAGTCTGTGCCGACAAAGCAGGGCTCGCCGCCGCCGCCGCGACGCTGAACGGCGGCGGAGTGGCCGTTATCCCCACCGACACCGTCTACGGACTGGCCGCGCGCCCGGATCGTCCCGATGCCGTGGCGAGGCTTTATTCGATAAAGGCGCGAGATTCAAAGAAGCCGATCGCCATGCTGGCGAGCGATGAGGAAGGCGCGGCGAGGTTCGTCGGCGCGGACGCCGCGAGAGTCGGCGCCAGGCACTGGCCCGGGGCGCTCACCGTCGTCGGCTGCGGCGAGGGCGTACGTGTGCCCGCCCACGAATGGACGAGGCGGCTGATCGCTGCTTGCGGCGGTGCGCTGCGAGTGACGAGTGCCAATCTCTCTGGCGGACAGGCCGCGACTGACGCCGCCGCTGCGCTCGCATCCGTCGGCCTTTCCGCCGACATTGTTGTGGATGGCGGCGTGTCGCCGGGCGGCGTAGCGTCGACGGTCGTTCGCATTTCCGACGGCGGGCGCCTCGAGCTTCTGCGGGATGGCCCTGTGAAGTTCCTCACTCTAGCAAGCGGCAGCCCGCGCCGCGCGAAGATACTGCGAGACCTTGGCGTGGATTTCTTCATTGAGAAAACTGACACGCCGGAGGTCAGCTATCCGCACGACCCGAAGCGAACTGTCAGCGAGAACGCCATCGCGAAGGGGGCCGTGCTTGCGGGACGGCGGCAGGTACTGAGCGCCGACACGATCGTCTGGTTCGGCGGCCGCATCTACGGCAAGCCGCGCGACCTGGACGAGGCAAAGGATTTCCTGCGGGAACTTTCCGGGCGGACGCATACGGTGTTCACGGGCGTTGCCTACGACGGCGACGTGAAGGTCGTGGAGTCAGGGGTCACCTTTCGAAAGCTGTCGGAGGCGGCGATCTGCGAGTACGTGGCGAGGGTGAAACCCACTGACCGCGCCGGCGCCTACGACATAGACGAGTCCGGCGACTTGATTGTCGAAGGCTGGACCGGCAGCTACGAGAACATCATGGGATTGCCTGTCGAACCTTTGCGCGAATGGGGGATCGTCTGATGAGGCGCGGCGATACGGTCATACTGGCCGCTGGAGATTTTCCGCGGAGCGGCGGTGCGGCATGGCGGTTGCTCGCAAGCGCGAAGCGTGTCGTCGCCTGCGATTCCGCTGCAGACGCCTACCGGCGGCGTTTCGGACGTTGGCCGACTGTCGCCGTTGGAGACATGGACAGTGCGAAAGTCGCCGCGTCGTCCGGCTGCCGCGTCGTGCGCATGGACGGGCAGGATGACAACGACCTCGCCAAGGCCGTTGCATACTGTTTTAGCAAAGGGTGGAAGGCCCCCGTGATCCTAGGAGCGTGCGGCAAGCGCGAAGACCACGCGATAGGTAACGTGTTCCGGGCTCTCGAGTTCGGGCTTGAGATCGTTACCGATTTTGGGCGCTTTGTGCCGATGTGCGGACGGAAGATTTTCCGCGTCAGTCCGGGCGCGGCGGTTTCGGTTTTCGCACCAGACACGACGACGCATATGACGTCACGCGGTCTGGAGTGGCCGCTTGACGGAGTCAGTTTCCGGAATCTTTATTGCGCCACGCTGAACCGCGCCACGTCATCTAGGGTCACGCTTACGGCCGATCGTCCCGTCTCCGTATTCATCTGCCAGTCATGACGTCGCATCGAGGCCTGGCGCGCCCTGCTGATGCAAGAATGTTGTGCAGTGGCGTTACTTGCTTGCCGGAGTGTTGAACTTCACAGGCGTGCCGGTAACGGTCACGGACTTCATCGCGAAGAACATTGCGAAGAGCGTGTGCTGTTCGATGCTCATTCCGACAAGGGCGTCCGCCCCGTTCGCGCTGGCGAGAGCCGCCTTGTACGCCTTGTGCTGCTGGACGCCCAGGCTGCCGCCGAGTCCGAACACCCAGATTTGATCGCTCGACCCGGTGACGTCGCTTCCTGCCACCGTGTAACCCTGCGGCGGAATAGGAGCTGACGATGACTTGAACGCGACAGGACTGGTCATGCATCCGCAGGCCGCGGCAAGACACCCAGCCGCCGCGACCTTCAACATCTTAGTCATTTTGATTCCTTTCTTTTTCGAATGTCATCCGGGCCGCCGACTGGCGGCACGCATCGACAAGACAAGATTATACAAGAAAGACGCATGGGGAATCAATAGGGCGTTCTTGATTTTTTTCTGGTTGTGGATGGCCGCATGCTAATTGTTATGGCCCGCTTGCCCCCACCGTCCGTCGGTCTCGGAACACGACGCATATGAATTGAGATGCAATACCGCGATCCGGGAGCGGGAATTTTGTTTCATTTGATGCACACATGCTTTCCTTGAGAATTCCACGACTATAATATGTTATAATAGCGATATGAAAGCGACATGCCTAGCCATTGTGTCCCGTCTCAAGAATGGTTCCCCGCACTCAAGCATTGATTTGTTGAGTTCGACCAGGCTGAGGTCGCACCGCTCAAAGCAAGATGAGAACAAGAAAGCGGTATGTGCAACAACCGTAGAATCGGCAAGCGCTTTGTCAAATGCCATGGCCTTTCACCTGGCGGGTGGCGACTGTGGAGTGAAAAAAAGCATTGTTTAAGCGTGAGATAGGATGACTTACCGAAGGACTTTTATGCTGGCGGGATTTGCCGCCGCGTTACTTATCGGCGACATGTTCCTCGCCGTGCGCGGGGCGGCGACGACTTCTGTGGAGTTCCTGTATGGCGTGGCGGGGTTCTCGCTGGCGCAGGTGTTCTGGACAATCGGACAACTGCGCGAGGCGCGGCCAGATGTCCGAGTGCTCCTTGCGGCGGCACTCCCGCTCGCCGCGTTCGTCATCTGCCGTCTGCATCCGCCAGTCCTGCCTGCTGCGGCAAACGCCGCCGTGTGTGTCTATTCCGTCTTGACCGCTCTTTCATTCGCCACTGCGCTTGCGACGCGGCGGGCATTCTACATCTGCGGAATCGGGTTTTTGCTGTTTTCCGACTTGATGATTGGAGGCGGACTGGTGCATATGCCAGGGTGCAATGCGCTGATTGGGCCAACATACATTGCGGCGGAGCTGTTTTTGCTCGTTTCGTTCTTCTGGAACGGCGAATGGCGCATTGCTCTAGGGCAGATTGGCATCAGGTGGTACGCATTGACCCTTGGCGCGGCGGGGTTTGCATGTTTTTTCGTGGCGATGACGCTTTATCCAGGCGGTGGATACAACCCGCTCATGCAGATGCTTAGCGCCTTGGGAAGGACTGAGGTGCGCGGTGTGGCTTATCCACCGTGTCACTATTGGTTTGTTGCCGGCATGTTCCTGTCGGTGGCGAGCGTAGCTGGCGTGTGGGCGCGTCTTGTGCGGAAGACTGGCGGCGGTTGGCGTAGGGCCTTTGCAGGCTGGGGCGGTGCGGTGAACGTTGCGGGGCTGTGCTCCATCGCGCTTGTGCCGGAAAATGTGGATATCACCATCCACAATGTCGGATGCTACC
Source organism: Kiritimatiellia bacterium (assembly GCA_017514235.1). Taxonomy (GTDB): domain Bacteria; phylum Verrucomicrobiota; class Kiritimatiellia; order RFP12; family UBA1067; genus UBA1067. The sequence continues at coordinate 22,262 of JAFWKK010000024.1, forward strand.
TTGCCACCTTCGGCGGCGCGGCGATCCTCGTCGCTCGGTTCCGGAAGGGAGTTGATCTTTTTTGGACGATCTGGTTCGTCGTGCTTGTCATTGTCTTTGCACTTTGCCTCGACCTGAAGGCCGTTCCGTTCAGCCCGTATGTCACCACAACGCAGAAGTTCCTGATCGTGTCCTTCGCCGTTTGGTCGGGCTGGCTCGCCTGGCGGATAGGATGCAAAACCGTTGAGGTAAGAAGCATCGGAAAAGTTGCTAATGAAGATCGCGAGGCGAACGGTGCTATTCTGCACCGCCGCTCGCCCTGCTGTCGCTGACGATGGTTTGTGGTATAATACGCGGAAATGATTAGCATTAGATAAAGAATGATTAGCATTAGATAAAGGGAAGGGCTCGGCTGGATGCGGCTATGCCAGAAGGATGTAAAGGAGTTGAAAAAGCTATGATGCAGATTTCGCGCAGGGGATTCGTAGGTGGAGCGTTCGCGTTCGGCGTGGCGGGAGGACCGAAGGTCGATGTGGCTTTAGCGGACGCAATAAGTTGCATCCCTCCCAATCTTCGCTTTGGCGTGGTAAGCGACGTCCACATCGGCGGCAAACCCGATGCGGAGCGGCAGCTTGAGAAAGCGCTACGCTGGTTCCACGTGAAGAACGTGGATGCGGTGCTGTGTCCGGGCGACATCGCGCACTCGGGGCTGATTGACGAACTGGAAAAGTTCGCCGCCGTCTGGCACAAGGTGTTCGGCGGCGGATGCGCCGCCGACGGACGCAAGGTCGAGCTGATGATATCCATGGGCAACCACGACGTCGATGCGTGGGGCGGCCGCTGGAAGAGCTATACGGAGGAGCAGATGCTCACCCACCGCTTCTGCTACAAGGACAATCCCGAGAAGACGATGCAGAGGCTCTTCGGGCAGAAGTGGGAAGTGATCTGGCGGCGCGAGGTTAAGGGCTACACCTTCATCGGCTCGCAGTGGTCGAGCCTCAATCCGCCGATCGAGGCGTATATGAAGGAGAATGCGGCGACGTTCAACCCCGCAAAGCCGTTCTTCTACTGCCAGCATGCGCATCCGAAGGGAACGTGCCACGGCGGTTCCAAGGGTGTCGACAAAGGTGAGTCCGTGCGGGCGCTGACGCCGTTTCCGAATGCGGTGGCGATTACTGGGCATTCGCACTGCGCAATCTCCGACGAGCGTACTGTCTGGCAGGGTGCGTTCACGTCCATTGGCGCGGGGTGCCTGCACGAGGCCTTCGGCGGATTCGAATACGACAACGTCTCCGCGTTCTGGCATGCGAACTTCCGCAAGAACCTGATGGCGTCGCTGGCCGATCCGAAGCCTTGGGGCGGCGACGCGAAGGGCGGGTGCTGCGAATTGGTGGAGGTGTTCGACGACCATCTGGTCGTGCATCGCCAGTCAGTGGTGTTTGGACTTCCAATTGCACCGGCATGGATCGTGCCGATCCCGGCGCAAAGGGACGGTGCGTTCGACTTCGCGAAGCGGACGGCTAGTCGCAAGGCGCAGGGGGCAGTTCCGCAGTTCGCAAAAGACGCGAAGATCGAGGCGAAGTTCTGTCCTAATGGACATGAGCTCGAAAGCGCGGCGCACAAGGGCGAAGCGTGCTTCTACGTTACGTTCCCACGAGCGAAAACCGTGAAAGAAAGCCGAGTGTTCGACTATCTGGTCGAGGCGACGGCAGACGGCGTAAATCCCGTTGTGCGCAAGATCATTGCGGCTGGGTTCGCATATCCGGAGGAGTGTGCCGACATTCCGGGCGAGTGCCTGTTCTCGGCGAAGGAGCTCCCTCTCGGCAAGCCGATCCGCTTCACCGTCACGCCGCGTGACAGCTTCGGCCTTGCCGGATGCGCGATCGTCGGCATTCTCTCGTAAAATACAATGGAGTGACCGATTGTTGACGTTTTCGCAAATCGATAGTTGTGATTTGCCTTTGGTGCGTATAAACTTTTTTGTCGAAGACCGCATCATACATAGTTGAGGAGACATGGAGACCTGGCGCGAGGTTGCAAATAACCCCGTTTCTGGGGCGCATAGGCTAATAACTGAGTTCGGCGACCGTCTGTACACGGCCGCTGTTCGCGTTTGCGGGAACAAGACGGACGCCGAAGATCTTGTTTTTCGCACCTTCGGCCATGCGGTGCGCAAGATTGACCAGTATGATGGCCGGGCGGCGTTTTTCTCGTGGCTGTACGCAATCATGTTTAACTTTTGGCGCATGGACATGCGCAGGAAGGGGGCGAACGCGCTTGTCTTCGACGGCGAGATTCCGGAAACCGAAGACCTGCGCCCGGACCCGGCGGAAGAACTTGCCGCGCAGTCAGACGGCGAGAGCGTACGCGCCGCCATTGCCGAACTCCCGGAATCGCAGCGGGCGGTCGTGGTGCTTCGCTACTACGAGGACATGAGCATGGAGCAGATGGCGACAGTGCTCGACATCCCGGTTGGCACGGTCAAGCATCGCCTTTTCATGGCGAAACGGGAGCTTGCCGCGAAACTTGCGAAAACTTTTTCACGCAACTCCACATCTTACAAGGAGAACAACCAGTCATGAACCAAGCCACAGACAACAGATACGACACACCGCTCGACAGCGCGATATCTGCCGCGCTGAAGGAGCCTGCGGCGGCATGTTCGCTTCCGGGCGGCTTCGCCGAGCGCTTCGTCAGGCACATGAAGGGCGCGCCGGCGCGTTCGCGTCTGCCGCGCTGGCTGAAGAGGGCGGCGTGTTTCGCGCTGCTCCTTTCGGGCGCGGCGTTCGCGGCGACGGTCGTTGTGGACGCGATAACCGCCAACGACAGCGGCGGCGAAGGGCAGGAAGGGCGCGTTGACCCCAACGCGCCGCCGCAAGCGACCGAAGGGACGGACGGGAGCGACGCGCTTGCAGCGCCCGCCGAAGTCCCGTCAGTTCCATATGTCGCTTCTGTCCCTTCCACCGGCAGCCGACAGCAGACGACCGACGGGCAACAATCAAATATCGACAACCAACCAAACGGAGAAAACAAAATGAACATCAAGCAGAAAGCGAAAGCCGCGCTTGCAGCGGCGGCCACCACCTTGGCGATTCCGATGCTAACGCAAGCGGCAGGAGTGTCGCTCCGGCAGACGCTCGAAAATGCGACTTACACATGGCCTGATGTAGGAAGCGAAATTGCAATCGAGTATGATGTGAATGACGCTACGAAAGTAAAGTCCATAACCGCTACCGTAGCTGCCGGGAAAACTGTTACGCTTACCGGCGGTACCATAGATTTCGCGGCAAATGCGTTTGTCAAGCTTTCAGGTCCTGGTAACTTCGTCGTGGAGAACGATTTGACAGGTGTCAATGGCCTTGTTGTGACAAATGCTGAAGATGCCTGCATCATAGACTACAAAGACGGGCTTCTTCCGTCCAAGACGTTCAAGACCATATTCCCTGACGTTGATTTGGATGACATCACCGTTCTTTATGGCGACCAGCGTCCGGAAAACGGCGTGGTGTCCATGTACAACAATCAGATACATTTCCCCAAAGTGGTACGCCGTTTCACGCAGAATGGCGTGAAGATGATGTCACTCCAAATGCAGATACAGTACACGACAAGCGGCCAGAAGGTCACGAAGTGCGTAGCTCTGGAGATGAAGCAGGCGGTGGATGGCGTGGCGGCGCGTGTAGTAGCGGCCTGCTATCCCGAGAGTTACCTTGAAGGAGAAGACCTTCTCGCCCTCTACACGTTGTGGCAAGCCGATCCTGATCCTGTGGTAAACGCCTTGGTGAAGAGTGTCGCTGTCAATGCATCTGACAGCTCGGGCACATACGGCATCGGCGCGCTTACTGCGTCATGGGCTGGTGCACCGAGTGTGAAACTTAAGGGGAACCTTTCGGGGATTGGCGGAGCCTTGATTGTGGCGAAAGGCGCGGCGGCGGATATGCGAGAGGCCGTCGCACTTCCGGCGGACCAAACTGTAAACGGGCAGTTTGTCATTGGCGATGCTGATGCGACGCTGTCGGGCACGATGTCGGGTGCGAACGACGGAACGCTTGTGATGGCCGCAACGAAACCGGGGAACTACACGGTGACGCTGGACGGTGCCTTCAACAATACAATGACATCCACGGAAGAGAGCTACTGGAATCCGGCGAAGACTGGTGCGCGTGGACATGTCATCATCAGGGGCGACAGTGCCAATGGTGCGACGATGACCTGCAAGCTGCAATCAAACAGCGGCATGCCCGCTAACGGCGCCGTCGAAGTGAGAGATGGCGGAGTTCTCGAATTCTCGGCTGGGCTTGGAAGTCAGAACGGCACGCTCCGCCAAAACGGAACGGCCAGATACCATGTCTATACGGGAGGTGTGCTGCGTGTAGTCGCAAACCATGCGTTCTACAACAAGATGGACATGGCCATCGAACTTCATGGAGGAACATTCGAGAAGCGGAGACTGGCTTCCGCCTCCACGGCAAACATGAACCTCTACTGCAACAATCTGCTTCTCGAAGACGGCGCCCAAATGAACGGTGACCCTGACGCGCCTAACATGAGGCTCTGGGTAGGAAATGCTGACGCAACATGGAAGGTGCGCGGGACACATCCATCGTTCTGCAACGTGCCGTTTCAGTATGTTGGAACCAAGACGCACACGATAGATGTGGCCGACGTCACGAGTGACGAATCGCCGGACTTTGTTTGCAGTCGGACGGTTGGCACACAGGAGAGCAACAGTGGAGCGAGCGCTGTCAGAAAGATAGGAATTGGCTCGGTTCTCTGCACGAGCGATGTCGACATTGTTGGCGGTCTGACAATAATCAATGGAACATGGCAGCTGGGAGGAAGTAATATATGGAAAAACAACCGTTCGTTGACGCTCAACGGTGGATTGTTCTCGGTATCGAACAACACATCAAATGCAGTCGGGACGGTGACGGTTGGCGCGCGCGGTGGTGTGATAGAGCTTGGCGAAGGCGCAACGCTGAATTTCTCCGATTCCCATCTTGCATCTTGGGATGGAACTGTCATAGTAAAGGGCTTCCGTCCCAACGCAATCAGGTTCGGCACCGACGACTCGGCATTGTCGGACGCTCAACTGAAAAAGTTGCGCAAGGATTCCGGAGGCCGTTTGTGCATAACTTCCACTGGCTATCTGGTACCATATGGCTTCATCATGTCTATCAGATAACAGTCTGGTATTATGAATAAAATGACCAGACGCGCTTTCCTCGGCAAGGCGACGGCGGCGGCGTTGACGACGACGACCGGATGCTCGGGGAAAAGATATGATGCGGTGAATCTCAAGGTGGGCGTCTGCGCCGACATCCATCTTGTTACCGTCGATTATGATGGAATGCACGGCGTGGAAATGTTCGAGAAGACGTTGCGCTGCTATGATAGAATGGGTGCGGATGCTGTCGTTCTAGGTGGCGACATTGCCGATTTTGGCCTTGTGTCTGAGCTGGAGATGGCCGCGTCGATCTGGCACAAGGTATTTCCCGACGGGCGACGCAGCGACGGACAGCCAATCATGCAATGCTTCCACTATGGAGACCATGATCTTGGCGGTTTCGCGCACAAGTACCGTTGGGCGCCGAAGTTTGTAAAGAATCAGGACTTTTTGAACCACGCCATCGTGAACGAGGATTATGCCGCGCTCTGGGAACGGCTTTTCCATGAGAAATGGGCGCCGATACAGGTTAAGAAGGTGAAAGGCTACACATTTGTGCTGGCGCATCATCCTCATAATCAGGCTGGAAGCGTGATTCCGGGGCTTGCCGAAACGCTGGTGGCGGCAAAGATTGATCCGTCAAAGCCGTTCTTCTATTCGCAGCATCGTCCTATTTGCGGCATCGTGCCAGAATGGACTGATCCTCTGGAAAGTGACTCCAACTACAAGGTTCTCGAGGCATATCCTAACGTTTTGGCATTCTTCTCTCACTGCCATCTGAATTGCGCGGATGAAAGGAGCCTTTGGCAGGGAGCGTTTACCGCAGTTCAGGTTCCGTCCACGAACTACTGCGGCACTCGTGGCAATCGGGAGAACTCCTTTACAGAGTCAAACCGCCCGACATTTGACAGGGGACGGAAGGGGCGTGTGCTGCAGATGGATCGAGTGCCGGTGGAACGCACACACCAGATGATGTTCATGGAAGTGTATGATGACAGAATTGTCATCTCACGTCATGACCTTGAGAATGATGGACTGCTTGGACCTGATTGGACAATTCCTCTGCCGAGCCCAGATGGATCTTGTTCGCCAGAGTTGCGCAAGGCGAAATCGGTTGCGCCGATATTCCCTGAAGGTGCAAAGGCAATCGTTACGTCTGGCAACGGTAGGGATCGCGCGAAACATGTAAGGCCAGAAGTCGTGGTGACATTTCCTCCGGCGCATGCGCGTGGGAGGCATCCGCGCGCATTCGATTATGAAGTGACAGTAACTGCGGAAAGTGGAAAGCCGATTATAGTGCGACGGGTGTTCTCGTCACGACCATATTGGACGGATGAAAAGGATGTCGATCCGGTTCGGTGCGTGTTTGGCAGGTTTGAACTGCCTTCTGAAGGTGAGATTGCCTTCTCCGTGCGCCCGGCCAACGCATTTGGTGTATTGGGCGAGGCGCTTCCGACTGTGAAATGGATGTGTGCTTGATGGAAAACCTTGGGAGAATACTTTTGGCAGGCGTAGTGTCCACGGCCTTGAATGTGCTTGGCCAGATTGCGACTGCTGTCAGTCCGGATGGTAAGAACGAAATTAGGTTGATGACGGAACCTGTGCTATCGTATGCCGTTTATCGCGGCGGTGTTGAACGTGTGGCACCAACGCCACTTTCGTTGGATGTTGAGGGCATTGGCAAGCTCGGCGGCGCTGGCACGAGCATTCTCAGGACAGATGCTGTTGAGTTGAAGGGGGTGGCCTCCACGCCGATCTACAAGAAATCGACGGTGGATGAACGTGCGAATATCACGGCTGTGACGTTCAACGGCGGTTGGAAGGTGGTGTTGGCTGCGCGCGATGACGGGGTGGCATATCGTTTTGAGACGGAGTTCCCTGGCCATGTGACAGTGAAAGACGAAGTTGCGGGGGTCGTGTTCCCCGAATCTGTCGCTGCGATATATGCAGGGTATTGCAATGACAAGCGAGGTGACCCATTGCAATCCAGTTGGCAGTCGATTTACACCACTACGGATGCGTTTGGCGTCGCTTCCAAAGGAGAAACAGTATATTTGCCGCTTGTTGCAAAATACAAGGACGGTGCGGTGATGTGCGTGACTGAAAGCGACCTTCTTGACTATCCAGGCTGGAATATGAGACGCGCCGAAGTTGAGAGTCCAATGCTTGTATCATGTATGGCGCGTTATCCTGTCAAAGTGCGGAATACGGATCATTTTGACGAGACCGTTCCCATTGAGCGTCCGTTACGCTACCGGCATGTGACTGAGCGAGCAGATTACATTGCAAAGACTGTGGGCACACGCACTTATCCGTGGCGCGTTTTCATGCTTGCGTCGACAGAATCCAAACTATGTGAGGCTGACATCGTCTATGCGCTTGCCACTCACTGCAAATTGAAGGATACGGATTGGATAAAACCAGGCAAAGTGGCATGGGACTGGTGGAATGACTGGAATGTTTCTGGTGTGTTGTTTAAGGCGGGGTGCAACACGGCAACCTACGAGTATTATATTGATTTCGCCGCCAGATTTGGTCTTGAGTATGTGATCATGGATGAGGGTTGGTCTAAACATCTTGACGTGATGGAGGTAAATCCCGATACGGATGTGCCGCATCTCGTGAAATATGCGAATGAGCGAGGTGTGGGCATTATTCTTTGGTGCGCATGGCCTCAACTTGTCGGACGGCAGAATGAAGTTTTCGCGAAATACGCGAAGATGGGTGTGAAGGGGTTCAAGATTGATTTCATGAATCGCGACGATCAGGTTATGGAGTATTACCTTGAGGAGACTGCGCGGATAGCAGCGGATTGGAAACTCGTGTTGGATTATCATGGTATGCATAAGCCTACGGGTCTTAGTCGCATGTATCCGAACGTGCTAAATTATGAAGGTGTGCATGGCCTTGAGGAGGTAAAGTGGGAGGATGGTGCGGATTTTCCGCGCAGCGACCTTATGTCGTTCTACTGCCGGCAGAGCGCAGGACCTATGGATTATACGCCCGGCGCGATGGTGAACATGACCAAAGCGCAGTTCAGGTCGAATTATTCCAAGCCCGGCAGCCAAGGGACGCGGGTGCGGCAGATGGCGCTGATGATGCTCTGCGAGGCACCGCTCCAGATGCTGTGCGACTCGCCAACGCAATATTTACACAACCTTGAATGTTTTGAGTTCATGGCCAAGGTGCCGGTGGTGTGGGATGAAATGATCGGTCTTGGCGGCGCAATGGAGGACTACGTTGCGGTTGCTCGTCGAAAGGGTGATGTATGGCATGCGTCTGCCATTGGTTCATGGCAGCCGCAGAAGATTGAGATTGATACGTCATTCCTTGGGGGCGGCAAATGGCTGGCGGAAATCTTTTCGGATGGCATAAACGCCGACCGCGATGCTGCTGATTATGTGCACAGTACGAAAGTGATTATGGCGGGCTTCAAGATGACCGCCGAACTGGGGCCAGGCGGCGGATGGACGGCGCGATTCGTTCGCAGTGCAATCAACGGACAAGTAAATGAAAAATGATGATATGATCTGGGGGTTCATGATCCAGCTTGGCCACAACATGTGGAAAGAAGCTCCGCTTTACGGGGAGCCTACGCCTGAAACGCGCGACAATTATGCGCAACCTTATAACCGCACGGACGTGAAGGTGTGGAACGAGGTGACGGAGTACGTAGCAAAGAAAGGCGCGAACCTTCTGCTCATCGACCTTGGCGAAGGACTTGCCTATCCGAGCCATCCGGAACTCGCAGTGAAAGGCAGCTGGTCGCCGGAGCGCATGAAGGAGGAAATTGCGCGCTTGAAGAAGCTTGGCCTTGAGGCGATACCCAAACTCAACTTTTCCGCCTGTCACGACGCATGGCTGAAGGACTACAGCCACATGGTTTCCACGCCAGAATATTATAAGGTATGCGCCGATGTCATACATGACGTTTGCGAAATTTTCTGTAAGCCGCGCTTTTTCCATCTCGGCTGGGACGAAGAACGGTCGCGCGCCCAGAAAAGCCGTCGTTATCTCGTTGAGCGAAAGGGTGACTTGTGGTGGCATGACTTTCTCTTTACTGTGCGTGAAGTGGAGAAGCAAGGCGTGAGACCTTGGATCTGGAGCGACAAGATATGGCTGGCGCCGGAAGAGTTCAGGAAGCGCATGCCAAAGAGCGTGATGCAGAGTCCGTGGCATTATGACCGGTTCCTGCACTTTGTGCGGAACACAGAGGAGATGCTCAAGCTTGACTGGCCGGAGCCGTGGGCCGGCGCATTGGCGTTCAAGGAAATCGACGAGGCAGGGTACGACGCGATTCCGTGCGGCAGCACATGGTCTAAACCGTGGAACATGGAGGCCGCCGTCCGCTTCAGCAAGAAGCATCTGGACCACAGCCGCATCAAAGGCTTTCTCATGGCACCGTGGACGCGCACATACCGTCCGCAAGATGTTACAAAGAACAGGGACGCGGCAGATCGCCTTGCCGAGGCGAAGGCGGCGTGGAGCGACGACCGCGAAGACCTGGTCGTTTACGGATCTGTTGCGAAGTGCATTGACGCGGCAATAGAGGCTCGGGAAAAGGAAGGGCGCGAGCCGGTGATTGTTACGCCAGACGCGAAGCCGGCGGCGCTTGCGCCGGAGATGGACTTCAAGATCAGGGACGCGCTTCTCGACATCCGCTGGGGAGAGACGCTGGCGAAGGATGGCGTCGGGAAGGACGGCGATGCAACGGTTTTGCGCACCGAGAGCGGAAAGACAATCTGTTGCGTTACGTTCCGCGACTTGCGGGCCTGCCACGCGTCATCTAAACCCGTGACGATGCAGGTAATTGCACATCGCGGCATATGGGACAAGGAAGTGCCGCAGAACACGGTGGAGTCGATCAAACGCGCCTACGAAGCTGGCGCAACATGGGTAGAGACAGACTTCCATCACACCAAAGCCGGGCAGATGGTGTGCATTCACGCGGAAAAGGAGCTCGCGTCCTACACCGGGTGCAGCAAGCGCATTGTCGATCTTACTCCAGAGGACATCGAAACGCTCAATCTCGGTAAAAGGGACAGGCTTAAGAAGCCGTATCGCATTCCGCTGCTCGATCAGGTGCTCGCCGTTGTGCCGTCCGCTGGCGTTCTGCAGGCGGAGATCAAGGGCTACTCTCCGCAATATGCCGACATCTTCGACAAGGCGGTGAAGTCGGCTGGGCTTACGGAGAACAACATTGTCATTTCATCGTTTCAATATGACGCATTGAAGGATTTCAGGGGACGGTATCCAAAATATCGGACGGTCTGGCTCGTTTCCTTGCCGAAAAAAGAGAAATTCGACGCAGGGCGGTATATTGCGAAATGCAATGAGGCAGGGTTTGATGTGTTTTGTCCAGGGTGCAGTTCAGCGCAGCGTGCCATGACGCAGGCAGATGCTGAAGCGGTGAGAACCGCTGGGCTGGAATTTCGCATGTGGGGCGTGAATTCGCAGGCAGACATGGCGTGCGCGAAGGCCTTAGGCGTGAAAGGTTTCACGACCAATCACTGGCATAAGGCGTTTGACTGGGCAAATGCTATAGGTGGTATTGACTTGCGCAAATAATTGGATTGAAGCGCGGAAGAAATGAAGTTTTCTTAGGGACTAATTGGGGAGACACCCCGTTTGTCCCATTGTATCTATCGGTTTTTGCGATTGCCTCATATGCAAGAACCCGCCGA
>JAFWKK010000025.1 GCA_017514235.1 Kiritimatiellia bacterium
CAGATGGAGTTTGAGCTGCTTACGGGATGACGAGGCGCATAATCGCGGCAAACCATGCCCGAAAAACCTCCGAAGCCCGCAAAAACGCGCGAGGCTCTCGAAGAGCTCGGTAGCGCTTCCCAAAGGTGGGGATATTCCAGTGGCGCACGCCCTTGCGCGAAGGGCGATTTTTTTGATATACTACAATTTCCGCGCCCAAAGACGGGGCGGACGCGGCAGAAAACCGCGAACTGAAACAAACTAAAGAAAAAGCAAAGCAAGATGGCAATTCGCAAGCCGACCCCGGCTGCGGCCAGGTCCGCCGCGATGGCGGAGATTCTGGCCGCCTCGGAAGAGTCCAAGTACAAGAACGGCAGCCTCATCGAGGGCACCGTAAGCGCAATCAAGGGCGACGACGTGTTCGTCGACATAGGCTACAAGTCCACCGGCACCATAGGCATCGACGAGTTCGGAGAGGGTGCCGAAGTCAAGGTCGGCGACAAGGTCACCGTCATGCTCCGCGAGCTGGAGAACGACAAGACGGGCATGGTGGTCCTCTCGAAGCGGGCCGCCGACGACAAGATCCGCTGGGAGAAGATTCTCGACCGCTACGTCGAAGGCTGCGTTGTGACCGGCACTGTCAAGTCCGCCGTTCGTGGCGGCCTGCTCGTTCAGATCGACGACGTCGAGGCGTTCCTGCCCGGCAGCCAGGTCGAGGTTTCGCCGGTCAAGGAGCTCGAGCCCTACGTGGGGCAGACGTTCGACTTCAAGGTCATAAAGATATCCAACGAGCGCCGCAACCTCATCGTCTCGCGCCGCGAGCTCATCGAGGGCCAGCTTGCCGAGAAGAAGGCCGAGCTGCTCGCCAGCCTACAGAAGGGCGAGGTCCGCAAGGGCCGCGTGAAGAACATCACCGATTTCGGAGCGTTCGTCGACCTCGACGGCATCGACGGCCTCCTGCACATAACCGACATGAGCTGGGGCCGCGTCAAGCACCCGAGCGAGGTTCTAAAGGTCGGCCAGGAGCTGGACGTCATGGTGCTCGACGTCGACCGCGACCGCGAGCGCATCTCGCTCGGCCTCAAGCAGACGACGGAGAACCCGTGGAACTCGATCCAGGACCGCTTCCCGGTCGGTGCGCGCGTCTCCGGCAAGGTCGTGAACCTCGCAGCCTACGGCGCGTTCGTGGAAATCGCCCCCGGCATCGAGGGTCTCGTGCACATCAGCGAGTTCAGCTGGACAAAGCGCGTGGCGCGTGCCTCCGACGTGTTGTCGGTCGGCGACGAGGTTCAGGTCGTCGTCCTCTCGGTTGACGTCGAGAACCAGAAGATCGCGCTCGGCATCCGCCAGACGCAGGCGAACCCGTGGGACACGGTCCAGGAGCGCTTCCCGGTCGGCTCGAAGATCAAGGGCAAGGTGCGCAACTTTACGGCGTACGGCGCGTTCGTCGAGCTCGAGGAGGGCATCGACGGCATGATCCACGTCAGCGACATGAGCTGGACGCGCAAGATCAACCACCCGTCCGAGTGCCTCCAGAAGGGCCAGGAGGTCGAGGCGGTCGTCCTCGACGTCAACCCGAAGGACCAGCGTATCTCTCTTGGCCTCAAGCAGGCTCAGACCGACCCGTGGGACGAGATCGCCCAGAAGTTCCCCGTCGGTTCCGTCGTCAAGGGCAAGGTCTCCAAGATCGCCTCGTTCGGCGCGTTCGTCGAGCTGGAGGACGGCGTCGACGGGCTCGTCCACATCTCTCAGATCTCCGACCAGCGCGTCGAGAAGGTCAAGGACGCGCTCACGGTCGGCCAGGAGGTCGAGGCCCGCGTCGTCAAGGTGGACCGTGGCGAGCGCCGCATCGGCCTGTCGATCCGCGCGATGTCCATGACGGAAGAAGAGGTCAAGGCGCTTGCGTCCGAGACTTCCGACGAAGGCACTGACTCTCAGTCGGCGTCCTCGGCTGGCGGCGAGAACCTTGGCGGGCTTTCCGCTGCGTTCGACAACGCCTTCGCGAACGTCGAGTGGCAGCCCGGCGAGGCCAACTGATCAATCTCAGGCGAAAGGAATCCAGAAATGTCCAGAGTTTGCGAGATTTGCGGCAAGGGACCCTCGGTCGGCAACGTGGTCGTTCGCAAGGGCTCCCCGAAGTACAAGGGCGGCATCGGCCTTCACACGACCGGCATCACCAAGCGCCGCTTCCTGCCTAACCTGCAGTCGGTCCGCGTGGCCGACGCGAAGGGCAACGTGCGCCGCATGCGCGTCTGCACGCGCTGCATCAAGAACGGCAAGGTGAACAAGGCCTGAGCCAGGACCGGCTCGCCTCCGAAATCGACTCGTTCCTCCTCGCGCTCATGCTCGAGCGGGGAATGAGCGACAACACGTGCGCGGCCTACGGCGGCGACCTTCGGCAGTTCGCGGAATTCCTGCGAAGCCGGAACGTGGTCGCCGCCGCTTCCGTTTCCCGCGCCGACATAGTCGATTTCCTGTCCGTCCAGCGCGGCGAGGGGCGCAAGGGATCGACCCGCGCCAGGCGCACGGCGGCGATCAGGATGTTCATGCGCTACCTGAAGGAGCGCAGGGTCATATCCGAGGACCCGTCGGACCTGCTTGACAGCCCCAAGCGCGCCATGGTGCTGCCGCGCGTCCTCTCCGAGGCCGAGGTCTCGGCCATGATCGAGGCGGTGGACGGCGACGATCCGCGCTCGCTGCGCGACCGTGCGCTTCTGGAGGTCATGTACGGCAGCGGACTGCGCGTCAGCGAGGCGTGCGCTCTGTCGTTCGACGATATCGTTGCCGACGGCGAGCTCCTGCGCATACTCGGCAAGGGGCGCAAGGAGAGGCTTGTGCCGATCGGCGGCGCGGCTGGCGCGGCGCTCAGGCGCTACGCCGATTCCGGGCGCGGCGCGTTCGCGCGAAGCGCCTCCGGCACGCACGTGTTTCTCACGCGGCTGGGGCGTCCGTTCACGCGGCAGGGGGTGTTCAAGGTGATCCGCGAGCGCGCCGCGGCAGTCGGAATCGCGCCGTCGCGGATATCGCCGCACGTGCTCCGGCATTCTTTCGCGTCGCACCTGCTCGCCCACGGCGCAGACATCCGGGCCATACAGGAGCTGCTGGGCCATGCTGACATCGGCACGACCCAGATCTATACCCATGTCGACACTGAACGGCTCGGCGAAGTCCATCGCCGCTACCATCCCCGGGCATAGCGACAATGCTTCGCGCTGCTGGAGTTTGCCCACTTGCACGAGAACTCCTTGCGTGTCTCCGTCGGATCGACGAGAAGGATGGTGTCGCTTCTCACCGACCGTGCGCCGTCCTTCAAGACGGCCTCGGCCACGGACGCCTCCAGCGTCCCGTCATCCAGATTTTGGCTCAGTCTCTTTTCCGTGTATATCGCAAAGGGGTAACTGCAAGAGAAACTTGCATTAGCTTCTGGACATCACAAGCACCAAAAAATTTCTGAAATCTGAAATTACCCCCTTGTCAGACACGGGCGAATAATGGTATACTTACTAGACTTGTTGTGAAAGATAAGGAAAACTACTAAATGCCGACTATCAATCAGCTGATCCGCAAGGGGCGCAGCCCGCTTGCCAAGCGTTCGAAGTCGCCGGCGCTGAAGATGTGTCCCCAGCGCCGCGGCGTCTGTCTCGTCGTTAAGACGATGACCCCCAAGAAGCCTAACTCCGCCCTGCGCAAGGTCGCCCGCGTGCGCCTGACGTCGGGCTACGAGGTGACGGCGTACATTCCTGGCGAAGGCCACAACCTGCAGGAGCACAGCGTGGTGCTCGTCCGCGGCGGCCGTGTGAAGGACCTTCCGGGCGTCCGCTATCACATCGTGCGCGGCAAGCTTGACTCTCTCGGCGTCGCCGGCCGCAACCGCAGCCGCTCCAAGTACGGCATGAAGCGTCAGAAGAAGGAAGAGAAGTAAGCCATGAGCCGTAGAGCAACCAAGATCGAGAAGCGCGTCATACTTGACCCGAAGTACAATTCGGAGCTGGTCGCGCACATGATCCGCGTCGTAATGAAGGACGGCAAGAAGACCGTCGCCGAGCGCATCGTGTACGGGGCGATCGACAAGGTCGCCGCGCAGATGAAGGAAGATCCTTCCAAGTTCGTGAAAGACGAGAAGACGTTCGAGGATCCGCTCGAGGTCATTTCCGCCGCGATCGACGCGATGAAGCCGCAGGTCGAGGTGAAGACACGCCGCGTCGGCGGCACGACGTATCCGGTTCCGGTGCCGATCAACCCCAAGCGCCAGCTCTCGCTCGCCCTTCGCTGGACGACGCAGTTCGCGTCCGCGCGCCACGGCCAGGGAATGCCTGCCGCGGTCGCCGCCGAGCTGATCGACGCGTTCCAGGGGCACGGCAACGTGATCAAGAAGCGCGACGACGTGCACAAGATGGCCCAGGCCAACAAGGCGTTCGCGCATTACGCCTGGTAGGGCGATCCGTCAACTTTCCAACAAGCAGCGAAAGGGCGCCACGGAAATCCGCGGCGCCCTTTGCGTCTCTCGGGCCGGGCGGCAGCCCCGCCGAGGCACGGGCAACGCAGCGTACCGGATTTTTGATATAATACGCAACATGAAAATCGCTGATATCGTGAAGACGCTGGACGGCACGCTGGTCGCCGGCGGAGATTCCGGGAGAGCAGTCGGAGCGGTGGTCGCCAACGACCTCATGAGCGACGTGCTGCTGAACGACTCCGAGGACATACTTCTTTTGACGTCGCTGGCCAGCGACCAGGCGATCCGCACCGCCAACATCGTCGGCGCGATGGCGGTGGTCGTGCACAACGCCAAGCCGCTGCCGCAGACGATGTGCCAGGTGGCTGACACGCTGGGCATCCCGCTCGTCTCGTCGCCCCTGTCGAAGTACGAGTCGTGCGTGCGCATTCACGACTTCCTCAAGCGGGAGGCGGGAGAGGGCTGACGGGGTTTCCGGGCGATGGACTACGAGCCGAAGATCCTGAGCGGCGGCGACGGCCGGAGCGACGACCAGATAATGGCCGAGCACGACCGGCGCGGGAAGGGCGCGGCGTCCGCGTTCCCCGGCGCCGAGGATTCGCCTCTCGTCATCATGGAGCTTCTGCAGCGGCTGCGCGTCAAGGACGTCATGCGCGACCACGACATCATCTCGGTCGTGCGCACCGACTCGATGCGCTTCGCCCAGAACCTGATGAAGCGCAACCACATCTCCGGCGTGCCGGTCGTCGAGGAGAAGCGCCTGTTCGGGATCGTCTCGGTTAACGACATCATAAAGGCCCTCGAGGGCGGGTGGATATCCGAGCCGTGCCAGCGGCACATGACGACAAGCCTCGTCGTGCTTGAGGAGGACATGCCGCTTGCCTTCGCCATCAAGTTCTTCCAGAACTACACGTTCGGCCGCTTCCCCGTGCTCAACAAGGACCGCGACCTCGTCGGCATCGTCTCCCAGCGCGACGTGACGCGCGTTCTCATGCAGGAGCTGACGCGCGAGGTCGCCAGGCTGGAGGGCCGCGGCGCCCAGTCGCCGCAGGAGCGCGCTCAGCCGCCGCGCAGCGAGGGTGCGCTGCCGTACTACTCGATGCGGCAGTTCGTGGTCGTGCGGAACGACCTCTCCAGCGCAGGCAAGGCGGCGAACGAGATCAAGAAGATGATGAAGGAGGCCGGCATAGACGCGAAGATCGTGCGCCGCGTCGCCGTCGC
The DNA here is from genome assembly GCA_017514235.1 of Kiritimatiellia bacterium. GTDB lineage: Bacteria > Verrucomicrobiota > Kiritimatiellia > RFP12 > UBA1067 > UBA1067. Next base: position 5,657 of record JAFWKK010000025.1, read on the forward strand.
CGCCTATGAGCTCGAGATAAACGTCTGCATACATTCGCTCGGCGGCACCATCACCTTCATACTCGACACGGAGAAGGCTACGGTGATCGCCAAGGACCGCGGACCCGGCATCAAGGACGTCGACTGGGCCTGCCAGGACGGCACGTCGACGGCGAACGACTGGATAAGGTCGATGGGCTTCGGCGCCGGCATGGGCCTTGCCAACTCCAAGCGCGTGGCTGACAGCTTCAGCATACAGTCGAAGGTGCCGTCCGGCACCACTGTGGCATGCGAATTCTCATTGGGGAAGTCATGACCGAAATAACGACAGGAGTGGCCGTCCGCACCTTGGCGCTTGCCGCGCTGGCGCTGACGCTTGGCTGCGAAACGAGAAGAGGAGGGGACATGGGCATCGACGAATTGAACGCGAAGTTCGGGGCTCCGGGGCGGATAGTCTTCCGCCAGGGGTTCGCCGGCTATCCTGAGGCGGTAATCGCCAACCGGTACGGCGCCGCGGAGATCGCGCTTCTCGGGGCGAACGTGCTGTCGTACAGGCCGACGGGCCTGGGCGAGACGCTGTTCCGTCCGGCGAAGCGCGACTACAACCGCGGCGACAAGTTCCACGGCGGCGTTCCCGTCTGCTGGCCGCAGTTTGGCAAGCTGTTCTCGAAGGACCTGCCGGCGCACGGCTTTGCGAGCAAGATGGTCTTCGAGGTGCGCGGCACCGAGTACACCGAGGAGAAGACCGAGGTGACGCTCGGCATCCGCTCCGACGCCGACACGCGGTCGCTCTGGCCGCACGACTTCGACCTGGAGGTGAAGGTGTCAGTGTCGATGAAGCTCAACCTCTCGATGAAGACGACGAACACGGGCGGCGAGCCGTTCGGCTTCAGCTGCGGCTTTCATCCCTATCTCCGCCTGCGCGACCGCGACAAGACCGTGGTGCGCGGGCTGGACGGCGCGCCGTTCGTGGACGGCACGACGCCGGAGTTCCGCGAAGGCGTGCAGTCCGGCGACCTGCGCCTGACCTTCGCGCCCGACCACATATTTACGGCTGGCGACGCCGCGCGGCACGAATACGCGATTCTCGACGACGAGGCCGGCCGCGCCATCGCGCTCGCCTCGCGCGGCAACGGCAGGACGGTCGTGTGGAATGTTGGCGACGAGGCCCTGCCGGACCTTGCGGCGGACGACTGGCGCAAGTTCGTCTGCGTCGAGCCGGTGAGCGACTGGCCGGGCGGCCGCACGCTCGCGCCCGGCGCGTCCTACACGCTGGAGATGGCCGTACAGGCTTCATTGAAGAAAAACGAGGGAGCACTATAAGATGGAAATCAAGTCAGACCTGAAGCAATGGTATGCGATATCCTGTCCGACGACGGGGCTTCGCTTCGACGCGCGTACGCTCGAGCTGCTTGACGCGAACCGCGACGGCAACATCCGCACGGAGGAGGTGCAGGCCGCTCTTGCGTTCCTGAAGGAGCGCGGCGTCGAGCCGGAGCAGCTCGCCGAGCCCGACCCCGAGGCGGAAGCCAAGCTCGCCGACGTGCTGAAGCGCATCGCGGAACTCGAGAAGGCCGAGCCTTCCGAGGCCGACAAGAAGGCGCTCGCCGACTGGGAGGCCGAGGGACGCAAGCCCGAGATCGCGGTCTGCGGCGACGCGACCGCCGCGGCCGACGCCGCGCTTGCCGCGGTCGAGCCGATCGTCGACGCGTTCTTCACCCCGCCGGACGACATGCCGCTCGTTACGGACGAGCCGGACAAGACGCTGCCGCTGCGCGACCACCTCAACCCGAAGCACGTGGAGGCGATCATCGACTTCGCCGATAAGTGCGTGAAGCCCGTAATCGGCGAGCGCGAGGCGATCTCTCGCCTTGAGTGGAAGAAGGTGAAGGCGGCGTTCGCGCCCTACCGCGCGTGGGCGGCGGCGAAGCCTGTAGCGAGCGCACCGGAGAAGGCCGGGCTCGAGGCGGAGGAGCGTCTTGTGCGCTACCGCATGAACCTCGGGGAGTTCCTTGAGAACTACGTCACGATGGACCGCCTCTACGACGGCAAGGAATGGGCGATGTTCCAGACGGGCATCCTGCGCATCGACGGGAAGGAGCTGAACCTCTGTTTCCACGTGGCGTCCGAGGCGGCGCACTCCGCGCTTTCCGGCCGCTCCGAGTGCTGTGTGATCTACCTGAAGCTGACGCGTCCCGAAGAGGGCGCCGAGCGCATGATCTGCGCAGTCGTCACCGCCGGCACGGTGGGCGGGCTGTACGTGGGCAGGAACGGCGTGTTCTACGACCGCGACGGACGCAACTGGCAGGCGACGATAACGAAGGTCGTCGAGGCGCAGGTCTCGCTGGCTGAGGCGTTCTGGGCGCCGTGGAAGAAGCTCGGCGCGGCGATTTCCGGTGCGGTAAAGAAGTTCCTGGGCGAGCGCGAGGCGGCGGCGGACGCGAAGCTTTCCGCCGGTGCGCAGAACGTGACCGCCGGGAAGAAGGACGGCGCGTCCGGAGCAGGCGGCGCGGCGCTTGCAAGCTCTGTCGCGGCCATCGGCATCGGCATCGGCATGGTCGGCGCGGCGGCGGCAAGCCTGATGGCGGCCGTTAAGGGCATGGGCCCGTTGCAGATGGCGCTTGCGATAATTGCGATCATCCTCGTCGTGTCGCTGCCGAGCGTGATCCTCACGTGGTTCAAGCTGCGCCGCCGCGACCTCGGGGCGATCCTGAACGCGGGCGGCTGGGCCATCAACCGCCAGATGCGCTTCTCGATGAAGCGGGCGCGCGGGTTCACGAAGTGCGCCCGCACGTCGGAGTGGTGGCTCTACGTGCTGCTAGCCGCGATCCTGCTCGGGCTGCTGGCCTACACGGCATACGCAATCTATGTTCGCATGCCGGCGTCGTGATCGTCAAAGTCATAAGGAGACAGTAAGATGAACAATAAGGAAAACAAGCTTGCGGAGGCCGCGCGTCGCGGCTTTACGCTCGTCGAACTGCTGGTCGTGGTGGCGATCCTCGGCATTCTCGGCACGATCGCCATACAGAACGTGACGGGCCATATCGCCAAGACGCGCATCACGGCGGCGGAAGCCGGCGTTCGCGCCCTGCAGGAAGCCTGCGCCTCGTACTACATACAGCACAAGAAGCTTCCGACGAGCCTTGAGCAGCTCGTCGAGGGCGACGACCCGATCCTCGAGGGCGGCGACGGTGCGCTCTACGACCCATGGGACACCAAGTACGAGCTTGAGGTCAAGGGCAAGAAGGTCATCATCAAGTCCGCCGGCGAAGACGGCTCGATGGGCACCGAGGACGACATCCGCAGCGACGTCAAGAAGAAGGCGGAGAAAGAATAAGGAACCGACGTGGGGCGCAGGGCGTTCACCTTGGTCGAGCTGCTGGTGATCGTGGCGGTCATCGGCATCATGACGACGGCGGCTGTCCTGAGCGTCACCTCGGGCCAGCGCGCCGTTCGCGTAAAGGGCGCGACGCGCGACGTGTTCGCCGCGATCCGCCAGGCGCGATCCACCGCCCTCGTCACGCAGATGCCCGCCATCATCACCTACTCCAACGATACGGAGGACGGCGAACCGGTGGCGAAGATCGAGATCACGTCGGCTAAGCTCTTCGACTCCGGCATAGACCGGTCGCAGGTCCAGACGTTGACCGGTGCGCCGCTGCAAGGCGACTCCCGCCGGGAATCGCAGCTGGCCGCTTCGTCCGGCAAGGAAGGCGCCGCAAAGGGCCAGCAGCCCGAGAACGAAGAGGGCCGCACCGTCGAGGAGATACTTTTCGCACCGATCAGCGCCGACGTAGTGCGCGGAATGCGGCTTAAGGTGCTGTCGGGCGACAAGCTCCCGGCGAACGCCGTCAGCACGGAGGAGCGGGCCAAGCCTAGGATCTCCGTGTTCTCCAACGTCGACTACCTGCTCGGACGGTTCAAGGACGCGAAGTCCGAGGCCGCGAAGCAGGATTCCGAGAAGTCGGCTGCGGACGGCGGCGCGGAGAAGGACAAGGGCGCCCAGCCTGCGGATGCGGCGGCGGAAGACGAGGGGCCTGTCTCCATCGTCTGGGAGACGAACGGCCGCGTGGAGCCGCACCAGGTCTGGATATATCCGGACGGGGCGCGGCCCGAGGACGGGCTTTCCATACGCGTCGACCGCTTCGGCGGAGCTAAGGTGGTGTCGGGTGACGGCCGTGACGAATAGGGGCTTCACGCTGCTTGAGGTGCTGCTGGCCGCGCTCATTCTCGGGCTGGGGCTTACCGGCATTCTCGTCTCGATGAGCCAGGCCCAGAAGATGATGATGTCGTCCACCGAGCTCGAGACCGCGCAGGAGGTGATGGACCTCGGCGACATGGCGTATCCGCTGGAGGAGACGAAGGAGGAGGACGACCTCGACGTGCGCGAGACCAGGGCGACCGAGCTGTGGGACCTCGTGACCGAGGAGCGCATGACGAGCGAGCAGCGCGAGAAGTTCCACGGCTACGTCTGGGAGCGCGAGAACCTCGACCGAAACATCTCCGACGACGACGACAAGCGCATGAACGGGCTCCGCCGCGTGCGCATAACGGTCACGTGGGGCGAGCGCGGCCAGGGCAGGGGCAAGGCGGAGCGGGAGACTTACGTGACGCTCTGGAGGAAGCCCGATGAGTAGGGCGTTCACGATGATCGAGCTGCTGATGGCGACGCTGCTCCTGGGCGTCGTCACGGCGCTTTCCGCGCTCACCTTCCAGGCCGTGACGCGCGGCTGGCAGGTGTCCGCCGACTACATGGACAAGATGCAGCGCACCGATTACGCGCTCAACCAGGTGGTTTCGGGGCTGCGCAGCATGTACTACCCGCACGACGGCAAGCAGGACGACCGCTACGGCTTCGTGCTCGAGAACAACGGCGAGGGGGAAAGCCCGCGCGACTCGGACGTGATAACCTGGTCGAAGACCGGCCCTGCCATCGTCGGCACCAAGAACGCCATCGCCGACACCGTGCACCGGGTGCAGGTGATGGTGCTGGAGGAGGGCAATTCCGACTATCAGGAGGAGATACAGAAGACCGGGCTGTACGCCCGTCTCTGCGGCGACGCCGCGCTGAAGCCCAAGACGGGGGAAGGCGACGGCTCCGCCGACGACACCGACTACACGTTCGCCAACGCCGACCTTTACCAGCCGGTCCTGGTGGCCGACGGCGTGGTCGGCTTCAACTGCCGCGTAATCAAGAAGGCCGAGGACATCAAGGGCGGCACGGCGAATTCGGGCGAGAACGACATCGAAACGTTCGAGGACGAGTTCGCCGAGTCCAACTCGGTGCCGTACAAGGTGGAGCTGACGTTCCAGGTCGAGAAGGCCGACGAGACGTTCCGCTCCCGGACGCAGCGCGCGCCGATGGTGCGCATAATCCGCATCCCGATACACGAGCAGTCGCTTGACGGCGTGGCCCCGCCCTCCGACGCCGGAAAGGGCGGCAACAAGAAGGGAGGCAGGAAATGACGCCCCCCCGCGCACGCGCCGGCAGCGCGCTCCTGATGGCGCTTTGGATCATCGCCGTCCTTGCGGTGATGGTGCTGTCCTTCTCGTTCGAGGCCCACCAGCAGGCCGGCATAAACGTCTACGTCCGCGAGCGCAACCGCGTCAACCGCCTCGTAGAGCCGGGCCGCATCCTCGGCGAGACCATACTGCTCGGCTACGGCGACGCCAAGGAGTGGAACGAGGACGAGGACGTGGCGGACCTGGACGAGGAGGACCGCTGGTACAAGGAGAAGCGCGACCTTAAGTTCAGGACGTGCTGCAAGATAGGCCCGATCCTCATGGACGAGGAAGACCCCGAATCCGGCACGGTGACGGTCGACATCGAGCTGGCCAACTCCGGCGCCTCGAACGGCATCAACGTGAACGAGCTGTTTTCCGGCGGCGACCAGAACTACCTGCTCAGGTGGCAGATGATACTCAGGAACGCCGGCATCAACGAGGAGCTGGAGGTTGAGGTGAAGGACGCCGACGGGCGCGGCTCGAGCCGCCACAACCTCATGAACCACCTCATAGCCTGCTGGAACGACTGGCGCGACGAGGATGACAACGTGTCGGCCGGGCCCATCACCAACGACCCCGACGTGAAGTCGGAGTCGGACGACGGCGCCGAGTCGAAGTGGTACGAGGAATACGACGAGACGCTGGAGAAGGAGGCGCGCGGACGCGAGGAGCGCGAGGCCGCCAAGGAAGACCGCCGCCGCCCTAGAAACGGCTCGATACCCGACATCAAGGAGCTGGGCTACATACGCGGCTTCCGCGACTTCCCGGCCATTCTTACGGGCGGGCTGCTGCACCCAGACGAGGACGAGTCGGAGGAGAACCCGCGCCTTAAGGGCATCGTGGACCTCCTTGGCACGACCGGCAGCTCGAAGATCACGATAACGCCTACGACCACCATCGACCAGCTGATGACCATTCCCGGCATCTTCCCGGAAGGCGACGACGATGACGACCGCGAGGACAGCATGATGCTGGCGCAGGCGGTCCTGGACGCGCTCAAGATCAAGCCCGAGGACTACGACGTTGACGAAAGCAGGGACTGGTGGCCGTACAAGGACTGGGCCGACCTGTGCCAACGCGTCGCGGACGTCGCCGACACGAACATCCAGATCGGCGACGAGGCGCAGCAGTACATCGAATGGCAGCCAAGCGAAACGAGCGTCTTCAAGATGAAGATATCATGCGAGTCGATGGGCATGACGCGTGAGGTGAACTGCAAGTGCTACGTCAAGGACAAGAAGGTGCGGTACATCGAATGGAGGGAGAACTGAAATGACTGAATCAGGGAAGGCGAAGGTCATCGACGGGAAGCTGCTGGCCGCAAGGCTGCGCGGCGAGATAGCGGACGGAGTCGCCGCGCTGAAGGCGGAAAGGGGCGTGACGCCCGCGCTGGCGGTGATCCTGGTGGGAGAGAACCCGGCGAGCGTGAGCTACGTCACGGCGAAGGAACGCGCTTGCGCCGAGGCCGGCATCGCGTCGCGTGAGATCCGCCTGCCCGCGTCGGCTGCGGAGGAAGAGCTCCTCTCCCATGTCGCCGCGCTTAACGCAGACCCGGCGATACACGGCATCCTCGTGCAGCTGCCGCTGCCGAAGGGGTTTGACGAGAAGAAGGTGATCGACGCCATCTCGCCCGAGAAGGACGTGGACGGCTTCACGCCGGTCAACGTAGGGCGGATGCTGATTGGCGAGAGGTGCTTCCTTCCGTGCACGCCGCACGGGATACTCAAGCTGATAGAGTTCGCGGGCGTCGACGTGCGGGGACGTCACGCGGTCGTGATCGGACGCTCCAACATAGTCGGCAAGCCTGTCGCCGCGCTTCTCGCGCGGAAGGGGACGGACGCGACCGTCACGCTCTGCCACACAGGCACGCCGGACATCGCGGCGTTCACGCGCCAGGCGGACGTGGTGGTCGTAGCGGCAGGGCGCCCCGGCACGCTCACCGGCGACATGCTAAAGCCGGGCGCGGTGGTTATCGACGTCGGAGTGAACCGCATTCCGGACGCGACGCGTCCGAAGGGCTTCCGGCTTGTCGGCGATGCGGACTTCGACTCGTGCGCGGCGGTGGCGTCGGCCATAACGCCGGTTCCGGGCGGAGTCGGCCCCATGACGATAACGATGCTCCTCTGGAACACGCTGGAGAGCGCACGCGCCGCAGCCCTGGACGCCGGCGCGTCCGAATGAGCGCGGCGGTTTCGTAGAGGGAAAAGGCGGCGGTCATGGACAAGTTCACCCCGGAGAAGCGATCGAAGATCATGTCCGCCATACATTCGCGCGACACGCTTCCCGAGGTGACAGTCCGCAAGTGGCTCTTCTCGCGCGGATACCGGTTCCGCACGTGCGACAGGCGTATCGCCGGCCGTCCCGACGTCGTCCTGCCGCGGCTGAGAACGCTGATCGAGGTTCGCGGCTGCTTCTGGCACCACCACGGGTGGGAGTGGGACGGGCGAAAGCTCGTGCAGGTCGCGGAATGCTCCCAGGCGACCGCGCCGAAGTCCAACAGGGCGTTCTGGAACGGCAAGTTCCGCCGGAACGTCCGCCGCGACACGGACCATGAGAGGCTTTGGACCGAGCAGGGCTGGAACGTCATCGTAATCTGGGAGTGCGGACTAAGGACCGCCGCAGACCGCGAGAAGACTTTCGCCAAGGTCGGCATGTGGCTGGACGGATTCGGGCGAAAGGCGGGGTGACGATGTTCTTCAACTGGAAAGGCATAGCGATAGTTCTTGCGGCCATTGCGGTGGTGGTCGGGCTCTGCGCGCTCGACCTGCGTTGCTCAGGCGGAGGGGAGGAGATACCCGTGATAGCGAGGGCCAGGGGAGAGATAGAGGCTGGCGTGAAGGAGCAGCGCATCCTGCAGGCGGACGAGCTTGCAAGGCTGGCGCGCGACATGCGCGCGCTTGCGAAGCGGTACGTCGAAAGGGGCGAGAACAGGAAGGCCCAGCGCGCCATCGGCGCGGCGCAGGAGCTGGACAGGAAGATCAGGGAGCTGCGCGGCGAAAGCAAATGAAAGGCAACTACGGATTCGAGCGGCGCGCCTATCTGCTGGACGTGATCGACCGGTGCCCGAACCGGCTGGCGATGCAGGAGCTTGTGGACGTTCTCGCCCGCTTCGGCTACAACGAGTTCTTCCTTTACGACTCGGCGCCGTCGCGCGAGGTTCCGCTTGAGACGGCGAAGACCGAGGCCTACTGCGGCATTCAGGGGCTTGACTTCAAGGTCATAGGGGCGGACGGCTTGCGCGCGATGGAGACGGATGCAGCCTGCGTTCTTGCACCCACTTTTGCCGCGCGTTCGCTGTGCGGTCGCATCGAGGAGATGCGCGTCGCAATGGAGAAAGCCGAGGAAGCGGGGCGTTCGCGCAAGGCGAAGAGGTTCCTCGTGACCGACCTTTCCGACGGCTATGCGTGGCATCCGCTTTGCGTGTCGCTGCCGGGGATCGTTCTTGCGGGGAACCTGATGACGGCGGGACGCTCTGCGGCCAAGGGTGACCTCGAAAAAGACCTTTGCTCGGTGATGGACCTTCCGCTCGGCGGACTTCTCCAGAAGCTAGGAACGCTTTACCTGCGCGGCGGAGCGGTGCGGGCGGACGCGTCGGAATACTTCAACATACTCGCCGGCGACGTCGGCTATTCCCGACACCCCGGAATAACGCAGTTCGTGCTTGACGACGTCTCCGCCGTCGCGCATGGCGTCCGCATCGCGCTGGAGCATTGGGTCGATCGCAACGACTGGGCGAAGGAGATATCCTACGCCGCGAGCCTTCTTGATTGCGCCTGCCACAGGCGCGACGAAGCGCGGCTCAGGGCGCTCCGAGACGAACACGGCCGCATCTGGCGCATGCGCTTCGAGCCGTCCGGCCGCGTGGAGTCCCTCTCCCGCCTGCCGCGCTTTTGATTGTCTGCAGACGACTCGACAGAGCCCCGTGCGCATAATTGCTGACTTAATTGCGCAAAAGTATAAGAATTAAATTGGAATAAATGTTATCATACCAATCACTAAGATGGTATGACAACATTGTCCATTAGTCTGCAATCCGATGAAGTGAGGTTTTTTAACAAACCCTATGCCGTTATGTTGCAGTTTTTGGCAGGGGGGGGGGGTATTTTAAGTGTTTATCCCCGATTGAAAAAGGTGTGCTGGTTATTGTATGAGGAAATTGCGACAGGAGCCTATTCGCGTAGGAATGGTGATAAATACGTCTGTCAAGCCAAGTCGGGACGTAATGCTCGGCATTTTGAGCTATGCCCAGCGGCATGGGCTTGTCAGACCTAGATTATTCCACGCCAGCGCGGCCACTTCCCCGAAGAACATTGAGACGTTCGTAAAGTCCGGGATAGACGGCATTGTGACGTGCGGCATCCGTCGCGACATAATGATGGATTTTTTGCGCATGATGCCGAATCATCCGCCGACTGTAGTATGCGCATACTCGCCGATTCTTGATTCCGAGCGGGAGCTTCTGGATGCGGGCGGCGTGGTGCTTCTAGACAACGAGGCGATCGGGCGCAAGGCTGCGGACTTCTTCATCGGGCATGGGCTGCAGCATTTCGCTTTCATGGCAAGCAATATATTTCGGGAGCGGATTGCCGGCGAGATTCGCAACGCGGCGTTTGAGGAGCGTCTTCGCGCCGTCCTTGGCGAGCATATGACATTTGACAGCTTCATGTTCGGAGAGGTGGCGGAGAACGAAGACTATTGGGATTCCGATACACGTCTGGAGGATGATTTCCTGTCGTCGTTGCAGAAGCCCTGTGGCATTTTCGTCAATAGCGACAGGGAGGCTTTCAACATCATTGACGCGTGTAGAAGGCTGGGCATCGATATACCCGAGCAGATAGAAGTGCTGGGCGTAAACAACTCGTACAAGTTGTGCGAACAGGCGCATCCCGCGCTTTCAAGCATTTATCCCGACCATGCGCAATGTGCCGAGAAGGCGATGGAACTGCTTTTGGCGCAGATCGCCGATCCCGACCTGCCGGCAGAGCGCCGAAACGTGAGCATCTCCGGCTGCAAGTTCGTCGAGCGGGGCTCCACGGCGAGCGGACGGGATTTCGGTCACATAGTCTCGCGGGCGCGTGAATACGTGCGCGTCAACGCATGCAAGGGGATTCACGTGTCGGACGTGGTGAAACACGTTGGCGTGTCGCGGCGCACGCTTGAGAAGCGCGTGCGGGAGTCTACTGGCCATAGCGTGCTGGACATGATCCAGAACGTGCGGTTGGACAATGTTTGCCGGCTGCTCGTCAATACCGATCTTTCGATTTCCGAGGTGACCATGCGTTCCGGCTACGAATTGACCTCAAATTTGGGCAAGCTGTTCCATAAGCGATTCCGCATGTCCATGCGCGATTACCGCACCAAGAACAGGACGATTTAGTCATTCGCATTTTTGCGGATTTATTTGCGCAAAGAGACGAGATATTTCGGCGGATTAATGATATACTTCACACTCATAAACGGCAGAAATATGCAAAGCATTTGAGTAAAAACCAGATGACTTCGGCAGAAAGAGGCATACGTGGCGTTTTTAACGGCGGCATGCATGGGTTCTTCCATGCGCTCGCCGCGTGCCTCGTTTTGTCTTTTGCCGCGCTTCCCGCAACCGCCGCCGAACCTTCAGCTGCCTTCAGCGACGGCATCGACCGCACCGACCCCAACTTCGTCACAGCCTCGCTCTTGGTGATGTCTCCGGGCGACGAGCTCTATTCCTGCGCCGGCCATTCGTGCATCCGCCTCGAATGCCCCAAGTTCAACCTCGACTACTGCTTCTCCTACGAGAGCGAGTCCGTGAAGGACAAGATTTTCACCTTCTTCATGGGCAAGCTGAAGATGGGAATGTTCGCGATTCCGACGGCAGACTACCTGAAACTCGGCCGCGAAAGCGGACGTGGCGTTATGCAGTACCGCCTTAATTTGCCGCCCGACGCGAAGCAGCGGCTGTGGAAGATTTTTGACGAACGTGTTGCAAGGGGGGCAGATTTACCATACGACTATATTGTGCGTGGGTGTGCTCAGTCTGATTTTAGACTGTTGAATGAAGCCTTGTCACCATATCGAATGGAGATTTCCTCATGGTCGTCGGCGTATTATCAAACACGCAGAGAATTCCTTGACGATGTCATAAGTGCATATCCGTGGAATCGTTTCTTTATCCATGCGATTAGTGGTACGGAGATTGACAAAAATGTGCCTAACGCAAGTAAGGTCGTTATACCTCGAGATCTCCATGAAATTTTACGTGTTGCCAAGGTAAACGGAAAGCCGGTCATCGACGACGAAGGGGTTGAATTGTTGCCCGTAAAACAAGGTGGGTCGCGCTCCTGCGCGTCCGCAATCGTCACGCCGATTGTTGCCGCTTGCGTTGTCGTTGCTTTGTCGGCCGCCAATTGGTTCGTGAAAATCAACTGGCTGGACTGGCTGTTCCTGGCGTTCCAGTCATTTGCGGGTGCGTTCTTCACCTACCTCGTGGTGTTCTCTAATCTTCCCGCCACAGATTGGAACTGGCTTATCGTGCCGTTCAACCTTCTGCCGCTCGTGTTCTGGAAGTGGCGGCAGAAGTGGGCGTTGTGGTTCGCGGGCGTGCTGGTGTTGTGGGAGATCGGCATGATTGCCTATCCGCACCGCCTCACCGATCCGGCGTATCTCGTACTGGTGGCGGCGTATATAATGGTATATGCGCGGATTGGCTGGAGGTGGAATTGTGCGGCGATGGTGCGCCGCACAGCAGGACGCGGAAGGGGGAGCGTATGAGATTGCGGTATGCAAGTGCCGACCCTCGAGGGTTACGTGACCTTTTGGCGAAAGGTCAGGTGACCTTTGAGTCTCATCAACGCACCGCAGAATCGGCGCCTGAATTTCAATTGAATGGAAATGCTTGTTTCAATTGGTATGACTCGGGCATTCCAATTGGATTGGAATGTGTATTTCAATTGGATGGAAACGTGCATTTCAATCCAATTGAAAAGATGATTTCAATTAAATTGAAACATGGGTTTCAATTGAATGGAAACCAACGGCGGGTTAGAGAGATGCTCTCTTGCTCATCTTACCATCTTGCTGCATAGAAAGAAAACAACTTGAAAAGGAAAGAAAGGTAAAGAAGATGAAAAAGATTCACATGCTTGCGGCCTTGCTAACGATGCTGATGCCGACGGTGCTATGGGGGAACTTTAACACCCATTCAAAGCACTATGGAAAGATGACCGTTACTGCATCTGGTGCGGGGACCGTATATCTGTCCGCACAATCGTCCGGTGCGACGAGCGGCGACGCTTCCTATTCGTGGAATTGTAACAGTAGTTCAAGCAACGACTCTGCAACTCGCTATTGCTATGCGAAGCCGAATCGTGGATACAAGTTCACGGGTTGGTCGGGCTATGCGACCTCTACTGATAATCCATACGCTTTGACCCTGTCGGCAACAAGCACATCGTCTAGTTCCCCCACAACGGCAAACGTGACGGCGAAATTTGAACAGTTGCCGCCGGTTTCAGTCACTTTTGCAGCACCCAATAACGGCAGCTATACGGTCAATGGGGAGGCAGTCGGTTCGCAAGTAGTCAAAGCGAATCAGGCGGCACCATATTCTGCAACACTTGTAGCCACGCCTGCTGCGAATTTTCGCTTTGCTGGATGGTATGTGCTCGAGAACGGCTCGAAATCCTTCTTCTCGACAGATGCGTCGACAACAAAGGATTTTGAAGAAGATGTAACAGTAGGCGCGGAGTTCGTGCCAGATGGATATGCCATTTATGCTGCTGTGGCAGGGAAGGGATATGACGATTTGGCAACGGCACTTTCTGAGGCGCTGCCAGGTGAATCTATCAGCGTTTATTCAAGTACGACTCTTGGTGAAACAGCTGCAGTAGAGGCCGGAGTGTCACTTACAGTGGCTTCTGGAGTGACGCTGACGGTTGCCAGCGGTGCGACGCTCTACATTGATGGTTCGGCCACAGTCAACGGCGCGATTGCTGGTACGGTCTCGAAATGCACGAAGCTCATTCAGCAGATGGGTCAATCGGATGGTGTCCCGTTTAATCCGTATGGAACCGTAAAGTACTGGAAGACGTCCATAACTACACCTTCTATTTCAATTTCCAGTTCGGCCACACATACGACAATTGTCAATGGGTTGGGGCAGGTATTTAGAACGACACTGTCGTCTTCTGCAAAATTGATTAAATGCACGATAGATTCGAGTGTAGCAGTTAACCATATCAAGAGTATAGCCGGTGAGTCCACTTCGGTCAATGTTGTGAATGATACGCTTAATTCGGGTATGGTGATTTTGCTTGGCAGTGATTGCGTCATAAATGGCGGACTTACTGCCAAAGCAGGATTTAGAGGCGTGGTGGATTGCGCAAACTTTAGTTGTTCGACCATTACCACTAAAGAGGTTTCTGGCAACAACGGCAAGGCTACGTTCTTGAATTGTCCATCATTCACGGGTAGCAAGGTCATTAATATCACTCATGATTATTTCAACTGTGACAGAGTGACGCTTTCTTCTTTCAATGCTGGAAATACGGCAACGCTTAATTTCTACGATTGCGGTACAGCGGCAACACCCGCAACTTTTTCGGTTGGTTCTTATTCCAGTGGCCCTTCGGCGACAACAACTCACAACTTTTACAGCGGTTATTACAATTCGCTGTCCTACAAAACATGTTACAAGGTTTATGGTGGATCGTATAAGACTGATCCGTCGAATTATAATGCTGATGTTGACAATTTAGAGGTCGTGTATGATAGTGTGGGCAAGTGGTACAACGTTCTGCCAGCGGTTCCGGCGGAGAAAGTCTGTGCAATTGGCGGGATGGAATATACTTCCCTGTCTGCCGCAATTGACGCGGCTGCTAATGGCGATACAATAACCCTTATTGCAGCTGTTGACATGGCCCAAGGAACGGCGATTGTCCCTTCTGGCAAAAACATCACGATTTCACTGGAGAAACACTCTATCAGCAATGGTAAAATCGTTAACAACGGTACATTGACGATTGTCGACTCCACGATTGACAATGATGGCGATGTCGCGAGCGACATCGAGAACAACGGTACGCTTGATTTCGTATTTGGCACGTATTCCGGGGCTGTCGTAAACAAAACTGGAACCTTGACGGTGCACAACGGTGCTTTTACCGGTTCCTTCACGAAGACAGGCGGTACGGTAAACTTGAAAGGCGGGCATTTCAAGACGGATGTCTCAAGTCTTGTGACGTCCGACGATTACCTTGCATATAGCAGTGGAGGTTTCTACTACGTGTGTGAAGTGCCGAACGGCACAATGAGCGAAACAACCGTTTCTGGGAAGTCCGGTTATTCCGCTACGCCTTATAATGATGCTGACTACAATTTATTGAAGGATCGGGTTTCCAACAACAAGACCACAAAGTCGGATTATACCGCAACCAATTGGATTCGACTTGCGGAATTGCTTACGTTCTATGAGGTCTTCTATAATGCCAGTCTGGATGCGACTTTGCAGTTTGATCGTGTTGTGCCGGCTAATTCATTGAGTGCTTATGCCTCGACGGGGACGTTCCCGCAGTCCTTGCAGATTAAACACGATCTTGATGCTGGTGAGCTGTACCGCGGTCTTTCTGCGGTGTTGGTAGGTAACGGCTATTACGGTAAACAGTATAAGGCGCTATGGGAGGACAGCATTAAGTCGGTCTCCCTTGCGGTATCTGACGGCTCTTCCGGCTCTAATGCGGGTACTCTCTGCCGCACGATGATTGAATTGTGGACGAGTGTTCGTGCCCCTGATTACCATGATCCCGATAACAAGCATATGCTAACCAATACTCTTTACGTTGCGGGTCAGAAGCTCTTCACCCTCAGTGCCGGTTCCAACAAGGCCATGATCCGTCCGGCGAGGGGGGCGGCGACGTTCTATGCGACGCTTGGCGCGGCGATGAATGCGGCTACGGATGGCGGCAGGGTGATGCTTGCCAACGACTGCGATACGGCCCTGCCGCTCAACAAGGCCGGAACCTACACGTTCGACACGATGGGATTTGCGGCGTCGGATGCGGTGTCGGTGAGCGATGGCCTGTTCGTCAAGTCCGAGACGGCCGTTGATTCCAGTGCGAAGGGTCTTGTTCCTGATGCGAAGGCCACGACCTACGTTGTGGCGCAGAAGGTCGCGTTGGTCGGCGAGACGTTCTACGACAACCTGACCGAGGCGGTCGGCGCGGCGAACGGCACGACGGTGACGCTGCTTGCGGCGACGGACGAGACGATCACGCTGGGAGAAGGTCAGACGCTCTCGTTGAACAAGAACGGCATTGCGTTTGACGACGCGAAGGTGGTGACGAGCGTTGAAGGTTCGTCCGTGAAGGCGACGACGGCCGAGGGCGTGACGGTCTATTCGCTCGTCAAGGACGTTGTTACGAGCGGCGAAGCGCACTATCCGTCCATCGAGGCTGCCGTTGCGGCGACGGAGGGGGGCACGGTTGCGGTGACGGTGATTGCGGCCGATACCGAAACGATTGCCCTTGTCGCCGGCAAGACGCTGTCCGTGACCGTGGCGGACGGCGTGACCGCAGATGTGACCGTCAATCCCGCCGAGGGCACGTTCATCGAAACGTCAACCGATGGCGCGACGACCACCTACGTCTCCAAGAAGATCACTGTCGAAATGAAGGAGCCGACGGCGACCGTCGCGGTGACGAAGATCGACAATGGCACCGAGAGCGAGGTGACGGACGCGGCTGAAATCGCCGCCGTCGTCGCGAAGATGACGGGCAACAACGACGTGCCGCGCACCGACAACACCGACAAGCTGGACGTTCTGGACAAGATCACCGTCACGCCTACGAAGATCGTGGAAGAGGTCAAGGGCGGCAAGACGGTCATTCGCTCCGCCACGTTCGACGTGACGCCCAACCTCAACGCCGGACAGTCGCTCGGCGAAGGGCAGAAGCTCAAGTTCCGTCTGCCCGTCGATGCAGCGGCGACGCAGCTTGCGGCGATTGTCTATCATAGCGGTGCGCAGTTCGGCATCTATCCGGTGCAGACCTACAATAACGAGGAGAAGTTCGTCGAGGTTGAGTCCGATACCTTCAGCCCCTACGGCTATGAACTCCTTGACGGCGAGACGGCCAACCCTGTCGCCGCTATCGGCACAACGGGATATAGCACTCTTGCCGCCGCGCTTGCCGCCGCGCTTGACGGTGAGACCGTTACGCTCATTTCCGGTCCTGATACGGCCATCAGCGCTAAGGGCGAGGTGACTGGCGGCAAGACCGTCACCGTGACCGGCACAGCGAAGTTCAACTGGGGTGACGGCTGGCTGATGGTCGGTCGCGGCAGCAACGCGGGCGACGGCACTCTGATCTTCAAGGATGCCACGATTACGCGTTCTAGTGATCAGTCCTCTTACGGTTTTAACATTTCCTGCAAGAAGAAAAATTCGGCAACCACTTGTAACGGCACCGTCATCATCACGAACTCGACCATTGACTGTGACTACATGATTAACAAGGGTACCCTTGCCGTCTATGGTAAGGGGACGGTCGGCGAGACGCCAGACCTGACAGTCCACAACGGCTGGGGCGTCGGCGGACGTCCGGCGGGCGAGACGGAGTCCGGCGAGCATGCCACGGCGACGGTCACACTGTCCGAGAGTGCCTACGTCAAGGTAGTGTACCACAACGGCATGGGCAACGGCTATGAGGGTAATGCGGTTATGACGCTCACGGACGGCTCCGTGTTCGAATACACCGGGGGTTCGTTCGCCAACGGCGACAACTGCTCCGCCGGCGCGACGGGCAAGATCGTCATCGATGCGACGAGCCTCTTCAAGGCGACGAAGTTCCAGAACACCGCGAACGGCAATAGCTCGATTGCCATTGACGCCACCGGAATCACCGACCCTGTCAAGGTCATTGACTGCACCAATTCCGGCGCGACGGATCTTGCCGGCTACGGCACGGTCACCGTGACCGGCGGCGAGGCGTATGTCGAAGACGGCGACCTGTGGGTGAAGAAGCCGGCCGTGGCGCAGATCGGTGAGACGAAGTACGAGACGCTTGAGGCGGCCATTGCGGCTGCAAACGCAGATGACACGGTGCAGCTGCTGACGGATGTCGAGCTCGACGAGGCTGTGGACATCGCTAAATCGATCACGCTTGACCTAAACGGAAAGACGGTTTCGATCAGCGAGGCGAATGAAGACGGATATGCAATCAGCGTTTCGTCCGGGACTGTGACGGTCACGGGGAACGGCACCATTGACGCTGGCGAAGACATCGCGCTGGATGTGGCAGGCGGATCGGTGACGATTGCGAACGGTACCTTTAGCGTGATTGGCGTCGATGACGGCAGTCTGACGATAACAGACGGAACGTTCAATGGCGGGCTGTTGACGGTTGACGGTACGACGATCATCAATGGCGGAACGTTCAACGACGTTGTAGACGTCGGAGGCGGCGCTGTGATCATCAACAACGGCGCGTTCACGGCTGCGGACAATGTCCTGATGGTGACAGATGCCGAGGGAACGCTGACGGTCAACGGCGGCACCTTCGCCGCGACGCCGTCCGGCGAGGGGGATCCGATCGTGGTCTATGTCGAGGGCGGTGAGGCTAACTTGACCGGCGGCACGTTCACCGGCGGCACGATTGCAACGGATGAAGCGGAGACAGGGACGCTCACTGTTTCGGGTGGATTCTTCTCCGCATTGGTTCCTGAAGAATACTGTGCCAATGGCTACATCCCGACAGCGCAAAACAGCGAGACAGGTCTTTACTCCGTAACGCAGGGGTCGTACTATGATGTCTGGGTTGGAGGGACGCAGCTCTCCTCCATCAACGCCGCCGATGTGTTCGGCGACGGAAAGGTTTCATACGACGCCGCGACGAAGACGCTCACGCTGAACGGCTACACGTATTCTGGTGCCGGATATGGTGACAGCGCGGTCTATATCGGTGATGTCGGCGGCGCGACGTTCAACATCGTCGTGGCGGGCGAGAACTCGCTGACGAGTACGGCGGCGTATGGCTACGCGATTCGCTCGGTTGGCACGGGTGCTGTTACCGTGACTGGTTCGGGCAGCGATCCCAGCCTCGCCCTCACGGTCCCCTCGGCATACGACACGGGCTATGCCGTGTCCGTCAAGGGCACGAGCGCGACGTTCAAGGACTTGTCTATGGCCGTTACGGGCTATCTTGGTATCGTTGTGAACGGCAACAACGCGGCGGGCGATGCGCTGACGATCGACAACTGCGATGTTGTCTTCGATGGTACTGCAATCGATCAGGCCATTTGGGTGTATAACCCCATGGGCGACGGAACGGTTTCAATTGAGAACGGTTCGTCCTTGACCGGCAAGGGTGCCATTCTGGTCTATGGATACGGCACGAGTGCCGGTGACGCGAACCTGTCCATCACCGACAGCACGGTGAATTTGACGGGGGCGACAACTGCGTCCGCGTCGGGTTCTTCCAGACATGCCATTGAGGTGTTGTCCAATGTCGGTGACAGCGTGCTGACGATCGACAACAGCACGGTGACCGTCACGGCCTCCAATGGTCTCAATCCCAACGGTAACGGTCCTGACGGCATCAACGTCGGCTCGCAGATGTCTGCGAACGGCAAGGGGCTTGCGAAAATCGACATCAAGAACGGCAGCGTGGTTACGGCTACCGGCAACGCCAACGGCGTCAACCTCTTCACGTGGGGGGACAGTTCCAATGTGAATCCCTGCGGTGCGGAACTATCTGTGGTTGACAGTACTCTGAATGCTTCTGCGACACATGCTACTGGCGGCCACTACGGTATCGTTGCGTACGCGTACCAGAAGGGCGACACGTCAGTCGTCTTCGAAAACAGCGCGGTCAACGCATCGGCACCTGCATCCGCTGGTATCTACATCGGTGCAGGGGAAGACTTCAATGCTGATGTGGGCAACCTTTCGTATGAGGCAATTGACAGCGATGTCACGACGTCCGGCCCGTATGGACTTGTAGTGTCCACGGTCTCCGCTGACGGCAACAACACCAGCGCTATGCAGACGGTTGACATTTCAGGCGGCAGCTTCACTTGCAACGGCTTGCTCTTTGTGTATGGCGACGATGGCGAGAACACGGCGTCCGTGAGCATGAGCGATGTCACCGCCCAAATCGGCACGACGACCGCTACCGAAGAGCCGGTCCTCGGCACCGTTACGACGGGTGAGTTGAGCATCGATTCGGGAGATTACACGATTCTCCATGCTGCCGACTTGGATGCGTTTGACGTGGCAGACGGCAACATCAGCGGCGGCAACTTCAATGAACCTGTGCCTGAAGAACTTTGCGCGGATACCTACATTCCTACCCCACAGGATCCTGTCACTGGCAAGTACACGGTGAAGGTTGGTTCTTATGTCGCCCAGATTGGCGACGTGAAGTACGAGACCTTTGCCGAGGCGATTGTGGCAGCGGAGGCGTATAAGACTGCGAATGGTGACTATCCAGTAATCACCGTCCTCGACGCCACGGCGGAACAGACCAATCCCGACTGGAAGATCGCCGACGGCAAGCTCGTCCATAAGGTCTACGTCGCGCAGATCGGCACGACGAAGTACGAGACGGTCGAGGACGCCTTGACGGTGGCACAGACTGCTGGCGCGACGATTGAAATTCTTGCGAACTCCACCGAGACGCCTAACCACGCACTCGAGGTTCTGATGGGCGGCGATATTACGCTGACCTCGTCGGTTCCGGTGCGCGTCGAGATTGCGCCGACAGCCAAGACTTCGAGCGTTGACAATGACGGCATGGCCTATATCCGTTCGGTCAGCGCCGACGCACGTTGCACGTTTACGGTTGGCGCGAACGTCACATTGGCGTTCCCCGCGACTGCCGCCGGTGCAGGCGCGATGTATGTCGGCTATAGCTCGGCAAATGCTGCTGACATGGTAATCAATGGACGGCTTGAACTTTATGAACCTTATGTCGGTTCTCTGTCAACTCTGACGGTCAATCCGTCCGGCTCCATCAAGTCCATATCCGAGTGTTTGATCGTCCGCTGGGGTGCAACCGTTGACGTCATCGGCACCGGTTCTTCTTGGTCGGATGCGAATCCGCAGGCAGAGTTTGCCTATGTTGAACTTCAGGGCGGCGTCACGACCTTGAAGGACACATACGCCAAGGGCGGTGCTTGGGTGCATATCTTCGACAGGAACAACAAGGCGCCAGATTATGCGACCAAGTTGGTTCTCACCAATGCTGTTCTTGCCACCAGCAAGATCAACAATGCAATGGAGATTGACCTTGATATCAACTCCCAGATTGTGACGCCCGAAGTTGTCAACACGGG
Organism: Kiritimatiellia bacterium; assembly: GCA_017514235.1. Lineage (GTDB taxonomy): Bacteria > Verrucomicrobiota > Kiritimatiellia > RFP12 > UBA1067 > UBA1067. Next base: position 26,447 of record JAFWKK010000025.1, read on the forward strand.
ATCGATCAACATCGACGCCACGGGCATTACTCAGGCCGCCAAGGTGATTGACTACACAGGCTCTGGCACGTTGGCACTTGCCGACTACGGCACAGTCAACGTGACGGGCGGAACGGCGTATGTTGATGGCAACGACCTCTGGATCACGATGCCGCCCGTCGCTGAGGCGTATGATGCCGAGGGCGGTACGTTGATCGGTCAGTTCTCCACGGTTAATGAGGCTATCGCCGCTGCTGGTGCAACCTATGTCAAGTTGCTCGACAATGTGACGCTTACAGCGCCGCTGACGATGACCAAATCCTATACGCTGGACTTCAACGGCAAGACGATCTACTACAACACGACTGCAACGACAGTAATCAATGGTAGTTCTAATATCATTTTCAAGAACGGCAAGCTGGACATAAGCAGTTGCGCAATAAGTAGCAGTACAGATCAAGGGTTGCTTATATTCAAGTTCAATCCTGATGGAAATATACTGACCTTCGACAAAGTGGAGCTGTACGGCAAGAATTGTCGAACATATGGTATCTTCTCTTTTGCTAACAGTACTAATGGAAGCACTGTCAATTTCATAAACGGAAGTAGAATAGCAATAGAAAATGAATCCAATCTCGACTATAGCGATATCTTTAAGGGATTAGGCAGCACCTATCCTTACGTTGTAAACATCACCGACAGTACTGTTTCCTGCACAAATGTGACGAGATTCTCGCTCTACGGCACTGTGAACGTCAAGGACTCCACCGTCACGTTCACGGGCGGCGAGAACGCCTTCCGTCAGGGAGCTTTCACGTTTGACAATTCAACCGTCACGGTCAGCGGCGCAAAGGCGGGCGAAGGCAAAGGACTCGTCCCGCGCTTCAGCGACACGATTGTAACGAACGGCTCTGCGCTGACATTCATCGGAAGCAACATTGGCAAGGATGTTCTCTTCGAGTACGCGAACAACATTGTCATCTACGACACATCTACCGTCACGGCGGCGTCCGTGAGCGGTGCGGCGGCAGACCGTGCAATCATCGCTCCCGCAAACTACGTGCTCGTGACGACGGACAATGGTGGCGCGTCTGTCACATACAGCGTAACGCCTGCGGTGGCGCGCATTGGTGATACTTATTACGCCACCTTCGCCGAAGCGATTGCGGCGGCGGATGCGGCGGTTGCGGGCGGCGGTGCAGATCCTGTCATCATCGTACTTGATCAGACGGCGGCGCAGGACAACGCCGACTGGATATTCGCGACGGACAGCTCCGTCGAACCTCCCGTGACGACGCTTGTCCGCAGGACATACTACAACGTGTGGGTGGGCGGTACGCGGATTGCGGCCGACAACGCCGCCGATGTGTTCGGCGACGGGAAGGTGTCGTATGATGACGTGACGAAGACGCTTACGCTGAATGGCTACACCTATTCTGGTGCAGGCTACGAGAACAGCGCAATCTACGCCACGGAAGACATCGCGATCGTCGTTCAGGGCGAAAACTCCCTGACCTCTACGGCAGGGAACTGCATCTATGCCGGCGGGACGATCTCCGTAACGGGCACTGGCACGACGCCGACGCTCAACATCGCCGCCAAGAGCAACAGCTACGCCCTGCAGGTTGCGGGTGTGAGCGCGGCATTCACCAACGTGACGATGGCGGTCTCCGGCAACAGGGGCTTCGTCGTCAACGAGAACAACGCTCCCGCCGATTCGATCGACATCAAGGGCTGCAACATCACGTTCGCCAACGGAACGGATCGTGCGCTGCAGGTCTGGAACGGGGAAGGCGATTCGTTGCTGACCATCGCGGATTCGACCGTTACCGGCGTCGGGCGCATTGTGATGTTCGCCGAAGGCGATACGGGTGACACGACCTGCTTCATCACGAACAGCACCGTTGCGTTGACGGATTCGCAAATCGAGTCCTACAATGGTGATGCCACGGTCGAGATTTCCGAAAGTGCCGTTTCGATGACGGGTGGCGCCAACAACAAGAATGGCGCGTTCAATGTCGGTGCCCGGTACGGGGCGAACACGACGGCATCCGTCAAGATCTTGAACAACAGCGATGTCACCTGTTCCGGTCAGTACTCCGGCATCAACGTCTGGACGTGGGGTGAGAATGGTCCGCAGGCATCCGAAATAATCGTCGAGGACAGTACGCTCACATCCAGCGGATCTTATTACGGATTGAGCGCATACTCGATTTACGAAGGCGACACGTCCGTGTACTTCAAGGACAGCACGGTCAACGCGACGGGCGCCATTTCGGCGATTGAGATGTGCAGTGACGCGAGCTACAATGCCGTTGGCGACAAGACCTACACGCAGATCGACAGCGACGTGACGCTGACCACGACGCAGTACGCTTATGGTCTGGACCTAGACAACAGCACATCAGGCGGCGTGAATGGTGATGCCTACAACACGGCGACGATCACCGGCGGTTCGCTTACCTGCAACGGTTGCGGTCTTTACGTCGTTGGCGATGATAATGACAACTCTAGCGTTACGATGCACGATGCCAACGTGACAATCGACGTGACGGGTCGTGACTGGTATCCGATCGTCACGGGCGAGCTGTCCATCGATTCGGGTTCCTACACGGTCATCGACCCTGACGAAAACGGCCTCGCAGCCGATGTCGGCAACATCACGGGCGGCATCTTCAGCGAGGACGTGAGTGATAGCTGCGCCGCTGGTTACGCGGCAACTGCCAATACCGATGCGGCGACGAAGGACGACTATCCGTATGTCGTTCTTCCCGCAGTCGCGAGCATAACGGTAGATGACGAAACCACCTACTACGCCACCTTCGCAGATGCCATCGCCGCTGCTGACGATGCGGTTGCGGCCGGCGAGGACGATCCTGTCATTGTTGTGATTGATCCGACGGCTCCCCAGCCCAACGACGCCTGGAAGTTCGCGGACAACAACACGAAGCTCGTGCGCAAGGCGTACGTCGCGCAGATCGTGCGCGGCGGCGAGGTGATCGCGAAGTACGAGTCGTTTGACGAGGCGCTCGATGCGGCGGAGAGCGGCGACACCGTCCAGCTGCTGGCGGACGTCACGGGCGTGACGACGACCTACAACATCGACAAGACCTTGACGATCGACGGCCAGGGGCAGTACGCGATCGTCGCGGGCGAGAACACGGATCCGCGCAGCGTCGTCGACGCGTGGGGCGGCTCGCGCGTGATGTTCGACATGACGCGCTCGACGGCGAACGTCACCTTCAAGGACATCACCATTGACAACGGCGAAGGGCACTACTACTCCTTCCTCGCGCGTGTCAAGAGCGGCACCACGACGTTCGAGGACGCGACCATCCTGCACGGCGCGGAGGCGGATGCGAGCGGCGCTGACGGCGTCGGCTACGGCGCGGCCGTGCAGGTCGACGGCGGCAACGTGCTCGTCACGGGCGACTTCTACGCGGACACGCATGGTGCGCCGCTCGAAGCCGGCGAAACGGGTGACCGTGCGGCCGGCATCTTCCCGTTCACGGCGTTCCTCTACCAGGATGGTGGAATCCGCTTTGACGACGGCGTGAACGTCAGCATCGGACAGGACCTGCTGCTCGTCGGCATGGTCGGGGCGATGGACGTTGCGAACGACGAGGATCGCCAGATGGTGCAGGAGATGCTCGACCAGATGAACGTGCCGGCGGGGTACTACCCCTACACGCTCAAGCTTGGCGACAACTCCCTGACTTCCTTCACAGGCGCGTCGCCGCTCGGCTGGAACGATATCATCGACTACGGCAAGGAGATCATGACCGCCACGTCGGCGCTTGGCATGGATATGGATCCGACGACGACGCCTGTCGAGGTGGGACTCCTGTCTGACACGGTCCTGCCCGACACGTTCACGTTCGAGGATTCCAACTTCACGGTGGATGGCAACGGCTACGCGCTCTCGGGTACGATCGAGTACACCGACACGGCAGGTCTCATCCACGACATCGTGATGGGCACGGATGACAATGCGCTCGTTCTCGACATGACGGGCGTCACGCAGCCTATCGAGATCGGTTCCGGCATTGTGGTGGACAACGTGACCATCAAGATGACAGAGGACCAGGCGACGGCCGGCACGCCGGTCATCATCTGGGATGTTGACGGCGGCGTCGTTGCGCCGGAGAATGAGGCCGGCGTAACGGTCGCGCTTGTCGATGGGCAGGGCGAACCCACCGGCGACACGGCGAACCTCATCTGGGACGACGAGATGGGCATGGCCTACATCGGCCCGTGCGAGGCGCGCCTCACCGGCCCGACGCACGAGCAGCCGATCTACACTTCGCTCGCGAACGCCATAGCGCAGGCTGCGCAGAGCGGCGACACCGTGACGCTGCTGATGGACATCGAGAACTTCTCGGGAACGCAGTTCGTCTCGAAGCAGGACCTCGTCATCGACGGCGCGGGGTACAAGATCGCGGCGGCGCCCGTCACGACGCACCGCGACATCGTTAACGCATGGGCGGGAAGCACGGCCATGTTCAAGCTTGAGACGGGCGACATCACCTTCCGGGACATTACGCTCGACGGAGACGCGACGCACGCCTACACGTTCCTCATCAGCGCGGACAATTCCAGCGTGTCGCTCACGACTGAAGACATCACACTGTTGAACGGCGGCGAACTGTGCGGCGACGCGAGCGGGCAGGTCCTTGAGGCGGGCGCGGGCTACGGTGCGGCAATCCACCTGAACAACGGCGCGGCGCTCACCGTGAAGGACGGCTTCTACGCCGACACGCACGGCGCACCGTCCGAGGCCGGTCAGGCTGACGGCTGCTTCCCGTTCACGGGCATCCTGCCGGAGGGCGGAAGCTCGGTCCTGTTTGACCTCGTTGATGATTCCGACGAGAATCCGACGGTGGAGATCGGCAAAGACCTGCTGCTCGTCGGCATGGTTGGCGTGATTCCGCTTGGCGAGGTGCAAGGGATCCTCGACTACATGAAGGTTCCGTCGCGCTTCATACCGTACACGCTCACGCTGGGCGACGGCTCGGCCTACGCGTTCACGGGCGCATCCCCGCTCGGCTGGAACGACATCATCGACTACGGCAAGGATATCATGGATGCCTCCACCGCCATCGGCTACGAAGGCCTGGACAAAGACTCGACGCCCGTCGAGGTGGGACTCCTCACGGACACAGTCCTGCCCGACACGTTCACGTTCGAGGATTCCAACTTCACCGTGAACGGCAACGGCAACGCGCTCTCCGGCACGATCAAGTACACCGACGACGCCGGCGTGATCAAGAACATCGTGCTCGGCACCGAGAACGCGGCGCTCGTGCTGGACATGACTGAAGTCATGCGCCCTGTGGAGCTGGGCAGCGGCGTCGATGTCGAGAACGTGCAGATCAAGATGACGGAAGAGCAGGCGGTCCTCGGCCATCCTGTGTTCTTCTGGGACGTTAGTGGCGAAGATCCGGTGCACGATGGCACACTTACGGTCCAGGTCGTCGATGCTCAAGGCGATTCCACCGGAGTGACCAAGGGGCTCGTCTGGGATAACGAGATGGGCGTAGCCTACATCGGACCGTGCGAGGCGCGCCTTACCGGCCCCGAGAGGGATCCGGCCTACATGGATCTCATGAATGCGTTCGCGACGGCGGTCGGCGGCGAAACCGTGACGCTGTTCATGCCTGGCGTGACGCTCGACGACTCCGTCGCACTCCCGGCCGGAGAGTTGCTGTTCACCACGAACGTGTACGAGCTGACGCTTGGCGAGAACGCGGCGTTCACGTTCACCAACGCGACGACGGTGTTCCGCACCGAGCTCGACGCCGTCGACTTCATCGCGCTTGCCGGCGATTGCGCGACCGGCTACTGGCTGCGCCACGAGGCGGACGGCATCACGAACGTCTACAGCGTGGTCGAGCGCGGCGAGTATACCGTCGTAGGCGACCTTGCCGACGGAACGGCCGGCACCGCGACGATAAAGGCGAGCGACGAATGGGTCGCCGCCAACGTCGGCGCGAACGTGAAGACGATCAACGAGATCGAGAAATTCCTCAACTCCACCAACTCCACCGTCAGCATGAGGGAGTGGGAGAAGTACGTCCTGAACCAGACGGCGCAGTTCAAGGTGACTGCCGTCAGCGCGGCGAACGACGCCGTAACCTCTACGCTCGTCGAGCCTGCGTCGGCGGAAACGACTGGCTTTGCCGTTGCCTATTCGTTCGATCGCATCGCACCAGATTTCTCGTTGGTCGAGGCAGGTACGCCGGCTGTATCGCACTCTTTCACTGTGCCAATCGCATCTGTCTCGTCCAACGCCATTTACCGCATCCGCGTCCACCTCACTTCCGGCGGCACGACGCTCGTGGTCGATTCCCTTAACGCAGTCGGCGTGATGAAGGTCGTTCCGACCGCGTTGCGCTCGATCGTCGCGGTGCCGTGGCGCGCGTTCGGCGGCGGCGACATCTCGGTGGCCGACTTCATCCGCGAGTCCGGGCTTGGCGAGGGCGACGCGCTCCACGCCTACAACGGGTCGTCCTACGACACGTGGACGTTCGAGAACGGCGGGTGGACGGCGTCGCGCACGTTCCTGGCGAACGAGTCCGGCACGTCCGAGAGCACGGTCGAGGGCACCGCGGCCGAGTACGGGCTAGCGTCCGGCACGGGCGTGTGGCTCGAGCGCGCCGGCGACGAAGTCGGAACCGTGTGCATGGTCGGCGAGTATTCGCGTGCCGCAGTCACCACAGCGCTGACAGCCGGCGAGAGCGCGAAGTCGCCGAGCTGGAACCTCGTTGCGCCGCCGTCCGTCTTCGACAGCGACCTGAACGAGCTCTTCCCGGACGCTTCCGCCGCCGACCGCATTGTGGTGCCGACCGCATCGCTTCAGCGCAGCTACACCTTCAAGAACGGCAAGTGGGGCTTCTCGGATTCCCGCAAGCTGGCGAACGGGCGTGTGCAGACGTTCCACAACACGGACTATTCGACGATTCCCGCAGGAACAGGCTTCTGGTACCTGAACGGCGGAGCCGCAAAGACGATCGAGTGGTAACGTGCGCGGAAAAAGACCGGAGGATATGAAAATGAAAAAGACCATGACACTGAAAAAGATTGCGACCGCGGCATTCGTCGCGCTGGCCGTCATGTCCGCACGGGCTGAGGACAGCTACCTCTTCTGGATGATCGAGCAGTCGCCCACCGCGTACAGCGCAACGCAGTACGACTACGCTACGATATCGCAGGATGGCGTCATACTCCACATGTACGCTGAAGATGCCGCGACGGGAAGCGCGACTGATTTAGGCACGGAAGTGGTTCCTAACGATGGCGGATACAGCATGGACGAAGGGGCGTATGCGCGGCTCAACTCGGTCCAAGGAGGTTCGTTCCTCGTCGAACTGTGGCGTGACGGCGTGGACGAGCGCGTCGGCTATGCCACCTACGACTGGGCCTCGATCGAGCCGTTCATAGTGGACACGTTCAACCAGTCCGGCGGCATACCGCTTTCCGTGACCCAGCCGGACCTTGTTCCCGAACCGTCTGGCGGGCTGCTGATTCTCGTCGGCCTGGCGGGGCTTGCGCTGCGCCGTCGCCGTGCCCGGAAGTCCGAAGTCTGAAATCCTAAGTCTCATCTTGAAAGGAAAACACTGAAATGAAGAAGTCAATCACGCTTTTCGCAACGGCGATGCTCTGCGGGGCGGCGTTTGCGGCGGCCAACGACGCGCTCATCTCGTTCTCGACGAAGGGACCCGACAAGTACGCGGACGGTACTGCCGTCCTTGACGGCGAGTGCTACGCGCTCGTGTGGACTCCGACCGCCTCCGCCGGCGCGGTGGTCGCTGCGGACGGTTCGGTGCAGGGCGGCGAGATAGTGCTCACCGCGCCCGTGGCGAAGAACGGACGCTGCCCGAAGGTTGTCTTCGAGGTGGACGCCGGGCTCGTCTCGTCGCGCTACAAGGACGGCTCGTGGAGCGTCTACCTCCTCGACACGCGGCGCTACGGCGAGGGCGGCGCGGTGTCGCTCGCCGGCCTTTCCGGCGGACACGCCACGGTAGTCAACGCCTCCGGCCTTGTGTCCGGCTCGACAGTGCGTTTCGCCGATTCCAACGGCCAGATGGCTGGCATAGCCAGCCTTTCGGGCGTTAGCGCAGCGTCTGAGACTGCCGTTCCCGAGGGCACGCCGCGTCCAGAGATCGTCGGCATCCGCGTGGAGGGCGCGAACGTGTTCGTGACGGTTAAGGGTACTGTCCCCTACCTGCAGTACGACCTTGCGACCGGCGATGCGCCGACAGACGTGTCGGAGAAGGCCAACGTGCCTCACTGCGGCGCGGAGAGCGTGGACGAGGAAGTAACCTTCGTCACGCCCGTGAAGCCTGGCCCGACGTTCTTCAAGGTCAACCGCAAGTAACGGCATCGCTTGATTCCATTGTAAACCGCGAAACACGCGAAATACACCAAAGACCCTTAGCCGGGCGGGCGGTGTTTTCGCGTGGTTTGTGCATTTTGGGGGCAGTTGCCCCATGTGCGCGTGATTTCTCCGTTGCACAATACGTTGTGTATTTCGGATGCAGTGTCTACAACCTGTTGATAAGTTTTCACATTTTCCCCCTTGCCAATCTACGACAGATAGTGTATCATTCTTCCTGTAGCTACAAAATAGGGTAAACCAACTTGAAAGGCGGAAGCTCGGCAACATGAAGCAGATGAAGATCATAAAGCGCAGTGGCGAGGAAAAGGCGTTCGACATCACGAAGATCGAGAACGCGATTCGCAAGGCGTCGCAGGCAGTCGACTACAAGAATGCGCTTTCGGAAGGGCGCATCAAGCTGATTGCCGAGGAGGTTGCGGGCGTGTGCGCTGCGCGCGACCGCGCGATGACGGTCGAGGAGATTCAAGACGTCGTCGAGACGAAGATCATGGAGATGGGGGCGCACGAGGTCGCGAAGAAGTACATCACGTACCGCTACAAGCAGTCGCTTCTCCGGCAGGCGAACACCACCGACCAGCAGATCATGTCGCTCATCGAGAGCAACAACGAGGACGTGAAGCAGGAGAACTCGAACAAGAACCCGACGATCAACGCGGTCCAGCGCGATTACATGGCCGGCGAGGTGTCGAAGGACGTTGCGTCGCGCCTGCTGCTCCCGGCGGACGTCGTCCAGGCTCACAAGGACGGGATAATCCACTTTCATGACATGGACTACTTCGCGCAGCACATGCACAACTGCGACCTCGTGAACCTCGAGGACATGCTGCAGAACGGAACCGTGATCTCCGGCACGATGATCGAGAAGCCGAAGTCGTTCTCGACGGCGTGCAACATCGCGACGCAGATCATCGCGCAGGTCGCCTCCAACCAGTACGGCGGGCAGTCGATCTCGCTGACGCACCTGGCGCCGTTCGTCGAGGTGTCGCGCCAGTCGATCGCGAAGGATCTCGCGGCGGAGTGCGAGATGGCCGGCGCCAAGGTCGGCAAGGCGGCGTTCGACGCCATCGTCGAGAAGCGCGTGCGCAAGGAGATACAGAAGGGCGTGCAGACGATACAGTACCAGGTCGTGACGCTCATGACTACGAACGGCCAGGCGCCGTTCGTGACGGTCTACATGTATCTCGGCGAGGCGCGCAGCGAGCAGGAGCGCAAGGACCTGGCGATGATCATAGAGGAGGTCCTGAACGAGCGCATCAGGGGCGTCAAGAACGAGGCGGGCGTCTACATCACCCCGGCGTTCCCGAAGCTCATATACGTGCTTGAGGAGCAGAACGTGCGCGAGGGGTCGCCATACTGGTATCTAACGGAACTTGCGGCGAAATGCACGGCGAAGCGCATGGTGCCCGACTACATCTCCGAGAAGAAGATGCGCGAGTACAAGCTGTCGAAGGGCGAGACCGTCGGCCATGGCGACACCTACACCTGCATGGGCTGCAGGTCGTTCCTTACGCCTGACCGCTCCGGCAACGGCTACGGCAACGTGGCGAACGCCGGCAACTACGAGCCCGGCAAGCCCAAGTACTACGGGCGCTTCAACCAGGGCGTCGTGACGATCAACCTCGTTGACATCGCGCTCTCGGCACATGGCGACATGGAGAAGTTCTGGGAGATCTTCGGCGAGCGCTGCGAGCTCTGCCACAGGGCGCTGCAGTGCCGCCACGAGCGGCTGAAGGGCACGTCGTCCGATGCGGCTCCGATACTCTGGCAGTACGGTGCGCTGGCGCGTCTCAAGAAAGGCGAGAAGATCGACAAGCTCCTCTACGGCGGCTACTCCACAATTTCCCTTGGCTACGCCGGCCTGTGGGAGTGCGTGTTCTCGATGACGGGCAAGAAGCTCACCGAGCCGGAAGGCGAGGAGTTCGGGCTCGAGGTCATGAAGAAGCTCAACGAGTACACTGCGAAGTGGAAGGCTGCGGAGGACATCGACTACTCCCTCTACGGCACCCCGCTCGAGTCCACGACCTACAAGTTCGCCAAGTGCCTGCAGAAGCGCTTCGGGGTCATCAAGGGCGTCACCGACAAGAACTACATCACCAACTCCTACCACATACACGTGACGGAGCCGATCGACGCGTTCAAGAAACTCGAGATCGAGTCGAAGTTCCAGAAGCTGTCGCCCGGCGGCGCGATAAGCTACGTCGAAGTGCCCAACATGCAAAACAACATACCGGCCGTCCTCGCGATCATGCAGTACATCTACGACCACATCATGTACGCCGAGCTGAACACCAAGAGCGACTACTGCCAGGTGTGCGGCTTCGACGGCGAGATCGAGATCGTGAAGGACGAGAGCGGCAAGCTTATCTGGAAGTGCCCGAAGTGCGGCAACACCGACGAGTCGAAGCTCAACGTCGCCAGGCGCACGTGCGGCTACATCGGCAGCCAGTTCTGGAACCAGGGCCGCACGCAGGAGATCAAGGAGCGCGTCCTCCACGTGTCGTGACGGTTGAGTACATCGACCGCCGTTCGGGGCGCCGCGTCCGCGAAAGCGTAATGGGCGACGGCGCCCTGCGCTTTGCCTACGAGACGCTGCTGGGGCGGACGCTCTGGCCGGTGCTGTTCGGCTCGCGCCTCTGCTCGGCCGTACTCGGGCGCCGTTACGACTCGCCGCGCTCGAAGTCCGACATCGCCTCCCTCGCGTCTATACCGGGCTGCTGCCCCGACGAGGCGGAGAAGCCTCTTTCCGAATACGGGTCGTTCAACGAGTTCTTCACGCGGCGGCTGAAGCCGGGGGCGCGTCCGCTCGGCGAAGGGTTCGTAAGCCCGGCAGACGGAAGGCTCAGGCTCTTCCTCGGCGCCTACGCCGACAGCCCGTTTCCGCTCAAGGGTGCGCGTCGGACGCTGCGCGAAGTGTTCGGCCCGCCCGGTGCGCCGCAGGTTCCCGGCGGCCGCTACGACGTCGCAGTCGTGCGCCTTGCGCCGGTCGACTACCATCGCTTCCACTTCCCATGCGACTGCCGTACGCCAGACGCACCATGCGTCATGCGAGGGGCGTACCATTCGGTGAACCCGATCGCGCTCGTGCGCCGTCCCGACGTGTATGCGGAGAACGAACGGCAGATCGTCCGCGCGGAGGCGGACTTCGGCTCCTTCTGGCTCGTGGACGTCGGGGCGTTCGGGGTCGGGACCATCGTCCAGACGTATGGCGGCGTCGACCATGCGAAGGGCGACGAGAAGGGGTATTTCAAGTTCGGCGGATCGACGGTGATTCTCGTGGCGCCCGCGGCGGCGCTGCGCTTTGACGGCGACCTAGTGCGAAACTCTTCCGACGGTTTGGAGACGCTGGTGCGCTGCGGCGAGCGGATCGCCTTGCCTGCGACGCGTCAGGGTTAACCGGCGGCGCATCTATGATTTTCATCTATGCTTGATTGGAATCGGGAAAAACCCGACGCCTTCGGCGTGGATGCATTTCCGCTCCGCTTTTTGCGTTAACTCCGATGGCTGGCAAAAAGGCGTCATTACCATTCCGCCTCGTGTTCCACGCCATACAGCCGCGGTTATGGCACTCTTCACGTTCATGTTTAGGGGCTGCCTTCGGCAGAGGAGGTCTGGAGGACGCTTCCTCCAGCTACAACAGCGTAGAAGAAATGCGACATGTCACAGGTTGAAACGCGCGAAGCCGTGGAGCGTTAGCGAGAACAACAACCCTCGGAGTTTCTTTAAAAGAGATTAAGCAGATGCACCCCGGCTTTTTCGCTTATGTAGTTTCCCGTTGCATTCGGCGGCGCGGTATGGTATACTACGCGCCGTTTCATTCACCGAAAGGGCAAGAACGAACCATGGTAAAGATCAGAATGCGTCGCACGGGGTGCACCAACCACGCGACCTATCGCATTGTCGCGGCGGATTCGCGTTCGCCGCGCGACGGCAAGTTCCTTGAGATCCTCGGGTGGTACGACACCCAGATCAAGGAGAACAACTTCAAGCTCGACCTTGAGCGCGTCGATCGCTGGCTCAAGCAGGGCGCCCAGCCATCCGCTACGGTCGCCTCGCTCATCCGCCGCGCCAGGAACCCCGAGCTGAAGCCTCATCACGCGACGAAGGCGAAGGCGAAGTCCGACGCGAAGAAGGAGGGCTGAGACAATGGGCATCAAGATTTTGGACAAGATCAACGCGGAGCAGACGGCCGCGCTCGCCGGGAAGAATTTTCCGGAGTTCCGCGCCGGCGACATCGTCCGCGTCTCGATCAAGATCAAGGAAGGCGACAAGTTCCGCATCCAGGACTTCGAGGGCAAGGTTCTCGCGGTCGACAACGGGCGCAAGAACGTCGCCGGCAACTTCACCGTCTCCCGCGACACCTATGGCGTCCGCGTCGAGAAGCTGTTCCCGTTCAACAGCCCCTGGGTGGAGGCGATCAAGGTCGTCAAGAAGGGCACCGCCCGCCGGGCGAAGCTCTACAACGAGCGCACCTTCTGCTCGCACAAGGCTGTGCGCAAGCTCGTGAAGAAGTAAGGGGCCGCTAAGGCGAATGAAACAGGCGGGCGACGGCTGCACGGCTGTCGCCCGCTTGCGTTTTGCGGTGAAGCGGCCTCACACGGAAAGGCCGTGGTCGCGAAGCCCGTCGAGCGTCTCGCTGAGCCGCTCGCGCTTTTCCCGCAGCTTGTCGCGCGGGTCCGCGAAGAGCGCGGGCTCCCCGGCGTCCGGAGTGAACTGCATGTGGCTGAGGCCGAAGCCGACGAGCCGCACGGCGCCGAACTTTTCGCGGTCGAACAGCTCCAGCGCCTTGGCGCGGAACGAGAAGTCGTCGCGGGCCGGCGCATCGAACGGCGTCTGTCGGGTGATGGTGTTGAACGCGGCGTCGCGGAGCTTGATGCGGGCCGTGCGGGCCCAGCGGGGCGCGGTCCGGAAGCGGCGCCCGACGTCCTCCACGAGCTCCAGGAGCTTCGTCCGCACTACGCGCCGGTCGGTAACGTCGGTGTCGAAGGTATGTTCGCGGCTGACTGACTTCTCGTCGGACGGCTCCCAGTGCACCGTGTCGTCGGAGCGCCCGAAAGCGTATTCGCGCAGCGCGGACGCCGCGTGCGCGGAGCCTAGGATGGTTGCGAGCTGCGCCTCGGGAAGCCTCTGGATGTCGCCGCAGATCGCGATTCCGTAGGGCCGGAGAAGCCTTTCGGTGTGCTGTCCGATGCCCCAGAGGACGCCGATCGGCTGCGGCGCTAGGAACGCGGCGATCGCATCCGGGTCGAACGGCATCACTGTCATCCCGTCGGGCTTGTGCATCTCGGAACCGATCTTTGCCAGCAGACGGTTTGGCGCTATGCCTACGGAGCATGTTACGCCGCACGTTTCGCGGACTTCGCGGCGCAGCGCCTCGCCGAGGCGCTGCGCAGTGCCGTGCAGGTGCACCGAGCCGGTGATGTCCATGAATGCCTCGTCGATGGATACGGCCTCGACGAACGGAGTGTAGTGCCCGAAGACCTCGAAGGCGCGTTCCGAGACTTCGGAATAGAGCCTCATGTTCGGCCGGACGAATATTGCCTGCGGGCAGAGCGAATACGCCGTGCGGGACGGCATTGCGGATCGCACTCCGAACTTCCTGGCCTCGTAGGAGCATGTGGACACGACGCCTCGCTCGTGCGGCCCCGAGCCGACGACAAGGGGGCGTCCGCGCCATTCGGGATGGTGCAGCAGCTCGACGGACGCGAAGAAGGCGTCCATGTCCACATGCAGTATCGTTCGCACGGACAGATTATAGCACAAAGGACGGGTTGTGTGGCTATTGAGAGAGACCTTTCGCGCCTGCGGGATGAAGAAATCACGGAAACAACACACAGTATTCGGATTTTTTGGTATAATAGACGGCATGGAGAGGACACGGCCAATCCAGTGCGGCGCGAGCATCAGCAGGCGTGACTTCATGTCGGCTGTGGCGGGCGCAGTTGCGTTTAGCGGCTGTTCGTCGCTTGGCATTGCCGCGAAGAAGCCGGAACCGGATTTCATCTGGTCGTATCTCGCGCACTTCGGCGTCAATTCGTGGAAGGACGTTCCGCTCAGTCCTTCATTGCCCGCGAAGTGGCTCACGAGCTGCTACGCCGACCATGTGCGCTTCTCGGAGGCGTCTTGGCGCAGGCTCTCCGACGCTCTTGCCAAGGCGGGCTGCAACCAGATCGTCATCGACCTCGCGGAGATTGTGCAGTACCCCAGCCATCCGGAACTGGCTGAGAAGGGCAGCTGGTCCGTCGAGAAGCTCCGCGCCGAACTTGACCGCCTGCGCGGGATGGGTTTCGAGGTCATCCCTAAGATGAACTTCTCCGCCACGCACGACACGTGGCTCAAGGATTATCACCGCATGCTCTCCACGCCGAAGTACTATCAGGTGTGCGAAGACCTCATCAAGGATGTCGTGGAGATGTTCGACCATCCGCGATTCTTCCACCTCGGCTACGACGAAGAGAGCTTCGACTGCCAGAAGCACCATCTTTTCGCCGCCTGCCGCCAGGGCGACCTGTGGTGGCACGATTTCCTGTGGTTCGTGAAGGTCACGGAGAAGGCCGGCAGCCGTCCGTGGATCTGGAGCGACTACAGCTGGTATCACAGGGACGAGTTTCTGAAGCGAATGCCGAGGAGCGTGTTGCAGTCCAACTGGCACTACAACGAGGAGTGTAACGCAACGCAGATTGACACGGCCCGCTACATAGACCTCGACAAGGACGGGTTCGACCAGGTTCCGGCAGGTTCCAACTGGTTGTGCAACACGAACTTCGCCAACCTTGTGAAGTTTTGCGACGAGAACTGCAGCAGGGACCGGATCAAGGGCTACATGATGACGACGTGGCTCTTCACGCTCGAAAAGTACGAGGCAAGGGCGCTGGAGGCCGTAGCGCAGATGGAGCCCGTGATCAAGGCGCGGAAATCTTAAACACCAAGGCACTGTTATACGACGAAAGGATAACGACAATGAAGATGAAAACACGGTTAGCCGTAGTCTCCATGGCTGCCGCCTTTGCGTTCTGCGCCGTGGCGGATGACGTGTGGTATGAAGGAATCGACGTCACCGTCTCCGGCATCGGCGTGGCGAGCGTCGCCTACCGAAGCGAGTCGGAAACGAGCGCATGGCTCGACATCACGGTTGCGGACGGAGCCGAGGCGACGCTCACGTCGATAGCGAACAGCTCGTCCGTGACGCTATCCATCCAGAAGCTTGGGCCCGGCTCGCTCGCCCTCACCAACGCCTGCGGCGGCTTCGCGGACCTTCAGGTCTCAGCTGGTTCGGCGCTCGTCGCCTCGACGGCGGATGTTCCGGGAACGACCTACCTTGCCGGAGGCGAACTTGTGGCGGTCACGAACTTCACCGCCGGAAAGATCGTGCTCACGGCGGATTCATCCATCCGCGTCGCGCCCGGCTATACAATGCTTGCTGGCGCCAAGGGCAATGTGTTGGCTGCGGGCCACACGCTCTCCAAGTTCGGCGAAGGCACGCTCAACTTCAACACGACGGAGGCGTTGGCAGGCGACCAATCCGGTTCAACCTACATCGTCGAGGAAGGCACGGTCCAGCTCCCCGGCGACTGCTGGGGCGGACACAGCTCAAATGGCTCCCGCTTCACGCTGGTCGTGCATGAGAACGGAACAGTTACATCGACGTCACACGTCCCGTTGCCGAACGTCACGATGCGTGGCGGACGTTTCGATGGATACATCACTTCGGTCTTCGATGGTGAGCAAAACCTCCGCTTCTACAAGGGCTGGGCCTTTAAGCACATGATCAAGGTGCTGCCATCGACGAACGGGGTGCCGTCCGTCGTCAGGTCCTACGCGATCCATATCGGCCACGTCAACTACATGCCGACGTTCGACATTGATGCGGGTGCGGAACTTCAGTTTGACACCATGATCTGCAACGGCGCGGTGGGCGGCACCGTCTTCAAGGACAGCGGCTTCACCAAGACCGGTGCGGGAACGCTCACGTTCCTGCGCGGCGGCGATCTTACGGGAACGACGACGCTCAAGGAAGGAACGCTCAAGTTCGCCGCCGGCGCTTCGCTTGGACCGGACGCGACGCTGAACACATACGCCGGCACGACAATCGAACTGGAGGATGGCGCGGCGTTCGATACGCCTGTCAATTCCTCCATGGCGTGTACTGCCGCAGAATACGAGGCGTTGACCAACAGCGCAATCTGGGTGGATGCGTGGCAGGAGACCGCAGAAGAGGGCGCGTCCGTACCGACAATTGCGAATCTCGGTACGGTTCCAGGATCGTTTGCGCCGCCGACAACAGGCAGCTACAAGAATCCCTGCACGTTCACGGCGAATGGCGTCAACGGGCGTCCATCCTACAAGTTCAACGGCAACCAGACCATGCTGTTCTCCGATCTGGCCTACGGAACCTTGGACAATCCCGAGCATGACATGATGATCTTCATTGCGTTCGAGAGAAGTGCGTACAAACTGTATTACGGACTCTTCGCCTTTGCCTTAGCTTCAAACACCGGCAACGACAATGGTTCGAAGGGGACGCTGTTTCAGGAGGACGACGGTGAGAGATGTTTTGGCTTCTACAACAGAAAAGCGGATGGGAATCGTCAGGATAACGTATTGAATCCGTGTAATGCCACGAACGGGGCTCCTTGCGTGTTTTCGGTCTATGGCAACAGCAGTTCGCGTCGTACGTGGATGGACTACCTTGACGGAACTAACCACAGCAACCTCAACCCTGGCGCCTTTGAACTCGCATTCGACAGGATGTCGCTCGGCGGGCGCATGCACTCATCCGGACAGACCGCCTATGCGTGGACTGGCGCAATCGGCGAAGTAATTGTGTGCACGAACTACAACGAGACCACGTATAATACGCTTCAGGCCTACATGAAGCGCAAGTGGCTTTCGGGAAGGAAAGGGGAGAAATGCGGTGTTGTCGCCATCAAGGTGCCGCAGGGCACGGCGGCGGCCGCGTCGGTTGGCGGACTCAACGATGGTCGGACGCCAACCTTCACCAAGACGGGTGCCGGAGAGCTGATGGTCGGCTCCGTCGCGGCCGATGGCGATGTCGCCGTTACGGGGGGTGCGCTTTCGCTTATCCCGACGTCGGTCGTGGCGAAGGTGGACGTGTGGATGGATGCCGCCGACGAAAGCACGCTGACGGTTGAGAACGGCGAGGTTGTCTCGGTCCGCAACAAGGGACGCGCCGGCGGCAGCTTCGTGAAGAACCCGCGCGCCGGTTACATCTCCGGATTCAACTTAGTGAGTCCAGATCTTCCCTTGCTCGCGTCGATGAACGGACATACAGCCCTTGGCTTCGACGGGACGCGCGCACTCGTTCTTGACAGCTACACGAACCACAACGACGACGCCACCTACACCGTCTTCCTCGCGGCGCGCGTCGGTGACAGCGCTGAACTTTATGTTGACGGCAAAGGAGCGGAGACAAGCCCGTTCTCCCTTGCGACGGCGGCAAGCGCGGCGTTCGACTATGATGCGCCTGTCGGCTGCCACTTCGAGCCGAAGGTAGACAAGCGAGTCCTTTTCTACAGCGATGTGAAAGATAGGCTATTCGCCACTTCGAGCATTTCGAGCCTGAAGGCGGGCACAGGAATTGTTTTCGCGCACTACAACTACAACTACGGGGCGCTCGCGTATCTGCAGACGTTCACGAACGGCGTCGCCGCAGAGGCCAGGACGGCGTCGCCTGCCAATGCCGTGAGACCTTATCCGTCTGCCATTGACGTCGTCTCGGTCGGCGGCCGTCTCGGGCCGAAAGGCACGTCGTACTACTACGGAGTCGCATCAACTGGTCGTCTGTGGAGGGGCGAGGTTGGCGAGCTGATTGTCTGCACGCGCCAGCCGACTGAAGCGGAACGCGCCGCGATACTCGCCTATCTCCGCGCCAAGTGGTTCATTCCGGGCGGCGCGGCGACGACGCCCGCGGCGATTGCACAACCGATCGTGCCGGCGCTCGACCGGAATGTTGCTGTGACAGCCAGCGGCGGCACGGAGCTGAAGAGCTTCGCCGCGACGCAGCCGCTTTCAGGCCTTGCCGTGACCGGCAATGCCACGATCACGCGCGGCGGGGAGTCTGACTCCGCGATGTTTGACATCGCCGGCGACCTGCTGCTGCCGTCGGGCATGACGCTGCGCATGCTCTTTGAGCCAGAGGAAAACGTGAGCGCAGACCTTATCCGCTACTCCGGTACGTTTGATGCCTCGGGTACGGCGTGGGGCATTGATGCCAAGCATCCAAGCAGGTGGGCGGCCGAAACCGAGCCGGGCGTGATACGCGTCCGGTACACTCCCCCGGGCTTGCGCCTTATCGTCAGGTAGCCGCCCTCGGCCGGAAAGAAAATGACCCGGATTGCGAATGTGTAAGTCATGCTGGTGAATGTCGTATGCCCGCTTCTGGCGGTTGTCCTGTCGACGGGGGTGGAAATCCCTGACGGCGGCGTGCCGATGAACGACGGCGGGCACCAGTACACGACGCGAACGGAGAAGCGTCCGGCGGCGATCGCCGACGAGTCGGCATACCTCAAGTGGAAGTGGCGCATGGACCTCGCAGATCCTGCGACGGGCCTTGACAACGACGCGCTTCGCGCCGGCGTGAAGAAGATCGCCGACGAATCGGGCTGGAAAGACGGCAGGGAGGACTGGTACGACGTCGCCGCGCGTTGCTTCGACTTCCTGGTCGACAACGTCGCCATCGGGTTCTCGAGGTACGACGGCTTTCCGGCCGTTTCCGCGTGGGATCGTCACCGCCGTCCGATGAAGGCCATACTGTGGGAGCATGCGGCCGCGGTTGACGACAAGCATTCCCCGGGCCTGCGCGAGAAGATTGCGCAGATGCGCAAGGAGGGGCGAGCCTCGATCGGAAAGGATTTCGACCACTCTGCGCCTGACTGGGCGGACATCCTGAAGCTCGGCTTCCCCGGCATGAAGGCGCGTGTAGATTCCTATTCGCAGGACACGCCGTTCTACCGCGCAGAGAAACGCGCGGCGGCGGCGGCGATGCGCTTCCTCGACCGCCTGATTGCGACGGCGAAGGCGCATCCTGACGCCGATTCGCCCTGGATGCGCAAGGAGATTGCCTCGTTGGAGCGTCTGCGCGTCGGTCCGCCGCAGACCGTGTTCGACGTTATGGAGTTCACGATGGTGTATTTCATGCTCTCCGAGCCGCTCAACTATTTCCAGGTGCGTACGCTGGACAACATCGACGTGCGCTGGTGGCCGTACTATCAGGCCGACCTTGCGGCGGGACGGACCACAGAGGCCGAGTTCCGCGAGGACTTCCGCCACTTCATCTGGCAGTTCGGGTCCATCGACAACTACTGGGGCCACCCCATCTATCTCGGCGGCACGAACAAGGACGGCACGAGCGCGTACAATCCGCTCTCGCTCGTCATTCTCGACGTCGTTGAAAAGACGGCCCTGCCCACGCCGAAGTTCCAGCTGAAGATGGCGAAGAACACGCCGGACGAGGTATGGCTGAAGGCGCTCGACATGCTTAGGAAGCACGCGCCGCTCTGCCTGATGGGCGAAGAGAGCATGGCGCGGTCGATGAAGCCGGTGGGCCTGACGGACGAGGAGTGCCGGGACCTGCTGGTCTGGGGATGCTTCGAATACCTGCCGCGGGGCAAGGGCAACTGCACTAGCGCGACGGACGTCTATCTGCCGCAGCCTGTGACGGAAATCCTGTCCAATGCCGCAAAGGGAGACTTCGTCGCCTCGACGTTCGAAGGTTTCAAGCGAGAATACTTCCGGATCCTTCACGCCAACACCGACAGGACCGTCGAGCTTCTCCGCGAAAGCGAGCGTCATCTCGCAGAGGTGAATCCCGCGCTCGTGCTCTCGCTTGCCGTCGGCTCCGCGCTGGAGAAGGGGGTTGACGCCTTTTCGCTTGGCTACAAGTACAACTTCACGGCCATATCAGAATGCGGTTTCGCGACGGCGGTCGATTCGCTTCTTGCGGTAAAGGAGTTCGTGTACGACAAGGGGACGGTGTCGCTTGCGGAGCTAGGCAAGATACTTGCGGCGGACTGGAAGGGGCACGAGGAGCTGCGGCTCAGGATGAGGAACTCGAGGCTGAAGTGGGGGTGCGGAAACGCGGATGCGGATGCTCTCGCGAAGGAGGTAATCGAGGGGTTCACGTCACGCTTCGTAGGAAAGCCCAACGGACGCGGCGGCGTGTTCGTATGCTACGGGCTCAACTCGCGGGGATTCATCCGCGGAGGACGGATGACCGGCGCCACGCCGGACGGACGCAGGGCCGGCGACCACTTTTCTAAGAACATGGCGCCGAGCGTGGGCGCCGAGACGGAGGGCGTCACAGGCTCGATCAGGAGCTATGGGGCGGTTGCGCCGGAGAACTTCCCGTGCGGCAGCATCTATGACGTGATGATCCATCCCTCCGCCGTCGCTGGCGACAAGGGGCTTCGCGCGTTTCGCATTCTCGCAGAGCGGTTCTTTGCGGGCGGGGGCGTCGCGCTCAATATCAACGTCGTCTCGCCGGAAACGCTGCGCGACGCGCAGAAGCGCCCCGAGAAGTACGAGAACCTTCAGGTGCGGGTGGCTGGCTGGAACATACGCTGGAACGACATTCCGCGCGTGGAGCAGGACGAATACATCAAAAGGCTTGAATCGATGCCGTGGTGACGGCGGCAAGGCCAATTGTGAAAGAGTAGAAAGCATGGCGGTCTGTATCGGAAAAGGCAAGGCGACTGCGGCCAAGGCTGCGGCGGACAAGATGTGCGAGGCGTCTCGCCGAATGGCCATGCCGCGCAGGGATTTCATCGCCGCTTCCGCAGCGTTCGCCGTAAGTCCGCTTATGTCTGCCGCTGGACGCGCCGTGAAGACGCCGCTCATGCTCGACACCAAGCGAATGGCGATCTGGGACGGGCCGGGGATACGCACCACGTTCTTCGTGAAGGGGTGCCCGCTGAAGTGCATCTGGTGCCACAACCCGGAATCAATCGAACCCGAGGCTCAATGGGCGAGGTTTCGGCATCTGTGCAAGCGTTGTGCGAAGTGCACGATGGACGAGGCGACGTGTCCCACGAGGGCGCTGAAGCGCTACGGCAAGCCGATGACGATCGGCGAGATCGTGTCCAAGGCCCTGGAGGACAAGGCGTTCTACGACGAGTCGGGAGGCGGCGTGACGCTTTCCGGCGGCGAACCGCTCTTCTTCTGGGAGTGGGCGGCGGAACTGTTCAAGGCGTTCAAGGCGGCCGGCCTTCACACTTGTCTTGACACGTCGCTGTACGCGCCGCCCGCGGCCATCGACGCGCTCCTGCCGGTGACGGACATGTGGCTCCCGGACTACAAGGCTGACGACGATGCGCTGCACGTCAGGTACACAGGCGTCTCGAATGCGGTCGTAAGGAAGAACCTTGAGCGGCTTGTGGCCGCGAAGGCGAAGATGGAGGTTCGCTGTCTTGTCGTGCCCGGCTGCACGGACGGCGAGGACGTCGCGGCCCGCCATCGCTACCTGAACTCCATTGGCGTTGGCGAACGCTCGATCGTCGACCTGGAATATTTCGACTACGCCCGTTCCAAGTATCTGGCGCTCGGCATGAAGGACACGATGCCGCTGAAGCCCAGCGTGCCGTAGCGGAGCCGGCGCGACATAGCCCCTACGCGACAACCGCAATCCCCGGGGTTGCGCATCAAAACGAGTTAGAGTATAATACTGAACGTCCCATGTGCACAAGGTTCATAAAGGGTATGACAATGAATAACACAGGTAGAATCAAGTTAGCCACTGTGCTTCTGTGCGGCATGCTTGTTGCAAACGCGAGCGCACTGACGGTGTCGACGGTATCGCAGGTGACTCGGCCTTCAAGTTCTACGTACGGTGCCGAGCAAATTAGCGGCATAACGTATGCGGGCGGCAATTTGTTCTATGCCGTGGACGACAACGACAACAAGCTTTATCCGCTTACCCTCGCGATAAACCGTGCCAACGGCTCACTCACAACTTCCGGCATAACAATAGGCACGGGCGTCACGATGTCTGATGGCAACGACATGGAGGGTTGCGCATTCGACCCCGCCTCGGGCAAGGTGTGGATTTCCCAGGAGACTAGTGCGCTCATCAAGGAATATGATCCCTTGACTGGAACTCTCATCCGCTCTGCCCCCGTCCCCGTCGTTCAGAAGCAATATGTTGGCAATTACAGTCTGGAGGCGCTTACAATTTCTGGCGATGGCATGACCATGTGGACGGCCAACGAAGAGGCTCTGAAAGTCGATGGGCCGCTTGCGACAAACTCCGTCGGTTCCGTCGTCCGCCTCACGAGGTTCACTCGCGATTCCGTATATGACAACTGGACGCCTAACGGCGAATGGGCTTACGAGACCCAGCCTATTGGCACGGCGAAGGATTCTCACACGCGGAGTGGCGTTTCTGGACTCTGTGCGCTTCCGGATGGTGCTCTTCTCGTACTGGAGCGGCGCTGCTACCAGGGTGGCTTTTTTCCAGATTTCAACATTCGCGTCTATCAGGTGAATTTCTCGGGTGCAACAGACGTCTCCTTCTTTGCGGCATTGGAGGGTGCATCATATACCAAAACAACGAAGACGTTGCTGTGGCAGTATACGCACAGCAATGACATGCCGAACTACGAGGGTGTCTGCCTTGGTCCGCGTCTGGATGACGGTTCGTGCACGCTCGTTCTTGTCGGAGATGGTGGTTCAAGTGCGGAGAAGGGGATTTTCGTCCTCAAGGTATCTGGTCTGGACGTCTGGACGATGTTCTTAGATGCGTTGGCAGAATCCATGTATATGCCATCAATTGCAGGCTCCAATTACCGTTATTGCAGTGGGGATCAGGTGACGGTTGCGCTTTCAAAATCGGCATCTGACAGCGAGACTGTTATGACACAGGCATCTTGGACGGTAACCAACCAGCAGAATCAGGTGCTTGCATCCGGTGTTGGCTATGCCGCAACATTTTCAGTCACTAATGACGGTGCTTTGGCATGGAATGTTGATTCGCAAGAGTTGGTGTCGCCGATTCTCGGTAACGACTCGTTCGAGGCGTATGCCGCCGGGACGCAGGGCAACACGATCCCCGGCTGGTCGGGAGAGGACTCCGAGGTTGTCACGGAGTCGTATGCGCCTGCCGCCGGCTATCCGATGGACCGTGAGTCGCACACGAAGGTGCTGTCTGTGGACGGCGACATGACGCGCACGTATCCCGAAGTCGAGACGAACGCGCTGCAGACGCTCGACTTCATGGTGGCGGTGCGCCATGCGCCGTCCGGCAAAGACATACCGGTATCTGGGTCGGAGGCGAACAACAAGCTCATCGTCGCGTGCAACAGCAATGGCGTGATGTGCGTCAAGTGTACGAAGCCCGGCGGCGTGGCAGGTTGGGCTGAGCTCTCCGGCACGTCATACGAGAACGATTCATGGGTGCGCGTGACGCTGACGTTCGACTATTCTTCCAACGGCGACGGCAGGGCGTTCGCGCAGGTAAAGCTGAACGGCGCGGAATGCCCGACGGCGTCCGGCTATGCCTCGCCTACGGACCTTGCGACGGGCGGCAGCTGGTACGAGCTGCTGGCGGTCGGCGAAAAGCGGTGCGTCACGGCGCTTGTCGCGTCCGGCAATTGCAAGCTCGACGACATAATGCTTTCGATTGAAGACGTGGCGGAGCCGACCCATATCGATGGCGTTCCCATCGCATGGCTTGACGCGGTCGGCCTTGGGCGCAATCCGAGCCTGACGTTCCCCGCGAACGTGAAGCCGAACCTGGCGGCGCTCGGCTACACGCTCGGCGATGCGTTCGACTCTGGCATCGACCTGTCGAAGGACGAGCCGTTCAAGCTTGTCGCCATCACTCTCCTTGCCGACAGGCGCGTCCGGCTCACGTTCAACGGCGTCCGTGACGACAAGGATCCATCCGAAGTCTATCACGTCTACGGCATGGAAAAGATAGGCGACGAAGAGACGCTGCTGGCCGGCACATGCGCGCCTGGCGAAGGCCATCAGACGACGTGGACGAGCGAACGCGCATCCAACCCGACCAACGGCTTCTTCAGGGTCAGGGCCACCCGATAGGGCGGGCTTGGCTGTGTTTGACGGACGTAAATGAGGAGACATAATCATGAAAATAGGATTCTTTGGCGCCGGCAAGATGGCTGAGGGGATTCTCTCGGCGATTCCCGACAAGCGTTCGGTCGTAATGGCGGAGCGGCTGCCGGAACGCGCGGCGGAACTGGCGGCGAAATACGGCGTCGCCGTCACGTGCGACGTGAAGGAAGTCGCGAAGAAGGCGACGCTCCTGTTCCTCGCGGTAAAGCCGCAGGACGTGGACGCCGTGGCCGCGGAGGTCAAGCCGCTCCTGAAGCCGGGGCAGACGCTGGTCTCGATCGTGGCCGGTAAGACGCTCGCGCGCCTGCGCTCGGCGTTTGGCGCAAAGGCCGGCCTCGTGCGCGTCATGCCGAACCTTGCGCTGCGGGCGAACGCCGGCATGTGCGCCATATGCGCTACGCCGAAGACGTCAAAATCTGCAGTCGCGGCGGTCGAGGCCATTCTCGGCGGCGCCGGCGCGACGGTGGTGCTGAAGGAGCGTGACTTCGACGCCGTGACGGCGCTCTCGGGGTCCGGCCCGGCCTATTTCGCGTACATGGAGGAGGCGATGGCCGAAGGCGGCGTGAAGCTCGGGCTCAAGCCTGACGTCGCCCGTCTTCTTGCGGAGCAGACGATGTACGGCACGGCGAAGTTCCTGCGCGAAAGCGGCATGGCGCTCAGGCCGTTCATAGACGGCGTGTGCACCAAGGGCGGCACTACTGCCGCCGGCATGAGGAAACTGGCGAAGCCGGCGTTCAAGAAGATCATAGCCGACACGCTCGCCGCCGCCGCGGCCCGCTCGCGCGAGCTGGCGTGACGCGCTTGCGCCAGGTCAGCTGTTGATTATGAGGGCCATGAAGACGAGGTCTTCGCTCCCGGCCTCGTTGCTCAGCCCGTGCCCGGAGCCGTCGGGCGTCCATGTGACGTCGCCGGCCTTGACGGTGCGAGTGACGCCGTTGTCGTCGTAGGCGCCGCTGCCGGAGAGAATGAAGTAGCACTCGCCGTTGCCGTGGTGCTCGTGGAATCCGAGCACCGCGCCGGGCGGCAGCGTGACGCGGGCGAAGAGCCCGCACTTGTCTTTCAGCTGCTCGGGGCCGAGCAGTTTCTCAAGGGTCATCGTGCCCTTGCCGCCGTAAGGATTCGTTTCGTAGAAGGTTTCCATTTTTTGCCGTCCTCTTTTCCTGTCCCGCCGTCGCGACTCGCATCGCGCATGGGATGATGCATTGATTCTACCAAAAAAGGCCATGTGCCGCAACCGTCCGGCCGGGACAATGTGGTATAATACGCGGCATGGAGGGTGCCCGATGAAAAAGGAAGTGCGCATGGAAGAAAGCTGGAAGCGTGTGCTTGCGGCAGAATTCGACAAGCCCTATTTTGCAGAGCTAGCCGATTTCGTGCGCGGAGCCTATGCGTCAGGGCGGTGCTATCCGCCGGCGAAGCTGATCTTCAACGCCTTCGACCGCACTCCGTTCGACAAGGTGAAGGTCGTGATTCTCGGGCAGGACCCGTATCACGAGCCGGGGCAGGCGCAGGGACTGGCCTTCTACGTGCCGCCGGAAGTGCAGACGCCGCCTTCGCTGGCGAACATAGCGAAGGAACTTGAATCGGACGTCGGCGGGGCGGGCTGCGCGATACCGGACCTTATGAGCTGGGCGGACCAGGGCGTGCTGCTGCTGAACGCGACGCTTACAGTCGCCGCGCACCGCGCCGCCTCCCACCAGGGCCGCGGCTGGGAAACTTTTACAGACGCGGCGGTGCGGGCGCTTGCCGAGGGGCGCGAACACCTTGTCTTTCTGCTCTGGGGGGCGTCGGCGCAGCGCAAGGGCGCGTTCATCGACCGCGCACGGCACTGCGTGATAGAATCGCCGCACCCGTCGCCGCTCTCCGCTTTCCGGGGCTTCTTCGGGTCTCGCCCGTTCTCGAGGGCGAACGCATATCTTGTCGCGCACGGCGTCGCGCCGATCGCATGGCTGCCGTCATGACGAAGGCGGCCTGGCTGATCGCGCCCTATGCGGCGTGGATGGTTCTGATGACGGTGCTGCCGGCTACGGCGGCCGGCTACGCGGTGCGCTCCGCGGCTACGGCGGCGTTGCTCGCGCCGACGCTGTACGCCTGGGTTGCGGGCGGTTGCCGCGGCTTTTCGAAGTCGCTGAAATGGGGCGTGCCGGCCGGGCTTGCCGTGTTCGCAGCCTGGATATTGCCGGAGCAGTTCGGCTGGGAGTGGTACCGGCGCTTCTTCATGTTCGGCGAGGGGGGAACGCAGTCTCTCGCCGAGACCGGCACGGCCCTGCTGGCGGTTCGTCTCGCAGGCAGCGCGTTCGTCATAGCCGTGGCAGAGGAGCTTTTCTTCCGTCGGTGGCTCATGGGCTTCGCAGGGTTCTGGTGGACGGTCGGCCTGTTTGCCGTAGAGCACGACCGTTGGCTGGCAGGGGCCGTCGCCGGAGCCGCGTACGGCTTCCTCTGCCTGCGGCGGGGACTGGGAGCGGCGATAGCCGCGCATGTCACGACAAACCTCGTGCTCGGGCTCTGGGTGCTCCGCACCGGGCAATGGCAATTTTGGTAAGGTTGTGCTATAATAACCGCATCACAAAAAAAGAAAGGACAATCCAACCATGGATTTTGCTTCGACAGTGAAAGGCTCCCTTCTCGAGGGCTTCTACCCGAAGGGCTGGGACATGAAGAAGATCGACAGGTGCTGCGCCAACAAGCCGGCTGACGTCTGCAAGCCGCAGAAGTTCTGGAACAAGGCGTTCGAGCCGGTCCAGTGCGACAATCTCGTCGAGTTCGAGGTCAAGATGGGCCACGAGATCGCGAGCGAGGTCAAGAAGGCGAAGGACGCCGGCAGGAAGATCGCGTTCATCCTGCCGGTCGGCCCGATGGGCATGTACAAGTGGGCAGTCTACTTCCTGAAGGAGTGGAACGTCGACTGCAAGCACGTGTGGTGCTTCAACATGGACGAGTGGGCCGACGGCAAGGGCAACACGCTCGTGGGCAACGCGTCGTTCCAGTACGCGATGGAGCAGGCGTTCTACAATCCGCTCGGCAAGCTGACCGTGCCGAAGGACCATCGCAACTTCGCGACGAAGACCAACCTGCCCACGTACCCGGCTAAGATCGCGGCGCTCAAGAAGGAGGGCGCCAAGCTCGTGCTCGTCTACGGCATCGGCCGCATGTGCCACATCGCGTTCTGGGAGCCGACGATCGGCGCCGAGTTCAAGACCGACGCGGAGTGGAAGAAGCAGCCCTACCGCATCGCGGTGCAGCTTCATCCGCTCACGATCGAGCAGAACGCGCAGACGTCGTTCAAGAGCCGCACGACGCTCGTGCCGTGCCGCGCCAACACGATGGGGCCCGGACTCATGTTCCAGGCCGACTACGCGATCGGCGGCGCCGACGGAACGTTCGGCCGCGGAATGCAGTGGCAGGGAATGTCGCTGTGGATGACGCTCCGCTACGGGCCTACGCGCTGGATCACGTCCAGCTGGATCCCGACGCTTCCCGGGCGACTGTTCTTCCTGAAGGAACTCGCCGGCCCGCTGATCGCCGAGGCCAACTGACGTTTGGGCGACCAAGGCGCTGTCGGGCGATTCCCGGCAGCGCCGCCGTTTTTTGGTATAATGCGGATGATGAAGCGGATTGCCGTATTGATGGGCGGAGTGTCGAGCGAACGCGACGTGTCCGTCCAGTCCGGGGAGAACGTCGTTCGCGCGCTCGCGTCGCTGGGCACCTACGACGTCGTGCCCGTCGTGCTGGACGAGGAGAGCCTCGACGCGATGCCGAAGGACGTGGATGCCGTCTATATCGCGCTGCATGGCGGCTGGGGCGAGAACGGCGGCGTGCAGGCCGCGCTTAACGGGCTGAACATACCCTACACCGGTCCCGGGGTGCTTGCCTCGCAGGTTGCGATGGACAAGGTGAAGACGAAGATGGTGCTGGAGATGAAGAACGTCCCTACGGCTGCGTGGGGGCTTGCGGGGCCGGACGCTGCGGTTAGCCCGCTGCCGCTGCCTGTCGTGGTCAAGCCGCCGTGCGACGGCTCGTCCGTAGGCATCAGCAAGGTTGCCCGTCCCGAGGAGTGGAAGCGTGCGCTGGACCTGGCGTTTTCGGCGCAGGGCAGCGAGAAGCCTGTGCTTGTGGAGGAGTTTGTGCCCGGGCGCGAGTTCACCGTGGCCGTGGTCGACGGGGAGGCGTGGCCGGTTCTGGAGATAGTCGCTCCCGGAGGCTGGTACGGCTACGAGGAGAAGTATGTCTCGGACGAGACGCGCTACCCGTTTCTCGAGGAGGGCGACCTTGCGAAGAAGCTGCGCCAGACAGCCATCGACGCCTACCGTGCGGTCGGCTGCAGGGGCGTGACGCGCGTGGACTTCCGCGTTTCCCCGCTGGGACGGTGCTACGTCCTGGAGCTCAACACCTCTCCAGGGTTCACGGCGCATTCGCTCGTGCCGAAGGCGGGAATGCATACGGGCCTTACGTTTGCGGGCGTATGCGACCGGATACTGCAGTCTGCAGCCGTTGACCGTACATGAAGGCGAACAAGATAGAGTCGGGGAGCCGTCCGCGCGGTCCGGCGCTGATAGCGGCGCTCGTCGTGGTCCTTGCGGTGCTGGTCGCTGCGTTGCTCGGCTTCGGCAAGCTGCGCGACATCTATTTGGAGCAATGCGTCATTACCGACATGGCGGAGCAGGTCTCGATCACGTCCGGTAAGATGGTCAAGGAGGACGTGCTTGCGGAGAACCTAGGCCTTCGCGTCGGGGCGAACCTTGCGCTCATTGACTTCTCCAAGAAGCGCGAGGAGGTCCTGCAGAGGATCCCGACGCTGAGGTCCGTCTCAGTCTCTCGACGGCTGCCGAACAAGATCGTGGTCGTCGCCGAGGAGCGTACGCCTATAGCGAAGATGGGCCTGCGCGGACACCGCGGGCTGACGGGCAGGGTGGTGGACGCCGAGGGGGTGGTCTTTCCCTGCATGCGCGGCACGATGCTGCTGCCTACGATCGTCGAGCCGATGGCCCCCGGAACGGCGATCGGGCACCGGCTGACGGGGCGTGCGCAGGCTGCGCTTCGCCTGATCGTGACGTGCCGCGAGCCGCAGTTCCTGGAGCTGGGAGTGCAGGACGTGGACGTCTCCCGCCCCGATTACCTGCTTGCGACGCTCGGCGCCAATTACGCGAGGGTCAAGATCGCATGGGAAGGCATGGACGACGACCGGGCGCCGCACGCCGCCGAAGACCTTTCCTGCCGCCTGACGGAGCTCCTGAAGGCAATCCGCAGCGGCGCGGCCGGCCAGGTCCGGCTCTGGAACGCCACTTTGCCACACCGCATATTCGCCGACCCCGAACGGACGAACTGAAGCCATGAACAACATCTACGCGGCGCTTGAGCTCGGAACCACACGGACGGTTCTCGCCATCGGCGAGGCCGAGACGGGCGGCCGCCTCAAGGTTACCTGCCATGCCGAGACGCCGTCCGCAGGCGTTCGCAAGAGCCAGATACTGAACATTCAGGACGCGACGCAGTCAATCCGTTCCGTACTGCGCGAGATCGAGCGCAAGCAGGAGGCGTCCGGCGCGAAGATCACCATCGGCAACGCCTTTCTGGTCGTCTCCGGGCAGCACGTGCGGGCGGATCCGTTTTCCGCTCCGGTGCAGGTCGAGGGTGCGCGCGTCACCGCCGAGGACATGGAGGCGGCCATACGCGCCGCGCACTCGATGCCGACGTCGCGCGACCGCGAGCTCCTCGACATCGTGGAGCAGGACTACGTGCTGGACAGCATGGGCGGCATTCCTTCCCCGAAGGGCATGGCGGGGCGGCTGCTGCGGCTGAACACGCTGCATGTCCACGGCGACCGCAACCGCATCCAGGACGCCCGGACCGCGGCCGACGCGGCCCATCTCGAGATACGTGACCCGCTTTTCGCGACGACGTGCGCCGCAGAGGCGGTGCTTGAGGACCACGAGCGGAAGAACGGGGTGCTCCTCATCGACCTCGGCGGAGGTTCCACCGGCTATGCCGTGTACTCCGACGGGTACCTTGCCGCGATGGAGGTTATCGGCGTCGGCGGCGACCACGTCACCAACGACATCGCCCATGCGTTCCAGACGACGAACACCCAGGCCGAGGGCCTGAAGATCCGCGAGGCCAGCGCGACGGTCGGCGGCGACGACGGCGCGTCCGCCCGCGTCAGGGTCGATCCAGGCGAGAACACGCTGCTTGACAACCGGACGATTTCGCGGCGTGCGCTCAACGTCGTCGTCAACGCCCGCCTGCTGGAGCTCTTCACGGTGATCCGCGAAAGGCTGGAAGAGCTGGATCTCGTCCACCGCCTGCATGCCGGCGTCGTCCTCGTGGGCGGAGGAGCCCGCATGCGCAACATCGACGCCCTTGCCGAGCAGGCGTTCGGCGCGAGCGTTCGCCCCGGGCGGCCGATACACGTGGACGGGCTTGACGAGGAGCCGTTCGCGCCGTCATACGCGGCGATCGCCGGCGCATTGCTTTACGCCCACCGCAACTACGAGGAGAAGTCGATACTTGACGGACTTCTCGGGAGGTTCTTCAGCAGATGAAAAGCGACTCCCCAATGCTTCTGATCGGCATCGGCACGGCTGGCTGCGCCATGGCCCGCGGCGTGGGAAGGGCCTTCGGAGAGGACATCAGGTGCGTGCTGGTCGACACCGATGCGACGTCCGGCGAGGCTGGCGGAGACTTCGTGCTCATCGGCGGCGACAGGCTGTCGGGCCGCGGGGCTGGCGGCAACATCGTCGCCGGGCGGCTGGCGGCCGAGGTCTCGATACGGATGATCGACGACCGCCTCGAGGACGTCCGGCTGGCGGTGATAGTTACCGCTCTCGGCGGCGGCACCGGCGGCGGCGCCACGCTCGAGGCCGCGAAGCACCTTGCCGCGCACGGCATACCGTCCGTGGTGTTCGCCACCACGCCGTTCGTCTTCGAGGGCGACGACCGCCAGCGCAACTCCCGCGGCGTCATGACGATGATAGAAGATGCGGCCAACGCCACGTTCTTCCTGCCGCTGGACAAGCTGATCGGCGACACCGACAACATGGCGGACGCGTTGCGCCGCGCGGTTGACACCGTCGCCAGCGGCGTGACGCTCTTCTGGCGTCTCGTCGAGAAGCCCGGCTACATACGCCTGGACACCGAGCGCCTGCGCCATCTGCTGGCCGGCGCCGGCCGCGGACGCTTCGCCGCCGTGACCGTTCAGGGGCCAGGACGCGCGGCAGAGGCCGTGGACCGCCTGATGCGCTCGGAGATGCTTGCGGCATCGTCCGGTCCGGTCAAATCCGCCCTCTGCGGCATACTCGCAGGCGACGATCTCCTGCTGAGCGAGGTCGGTACGGTCGCCGACGGCGTGCGCAACGCCTTCGGCGGGCTTTCTTTCGACCTGGCGACCGTGAACGACGAGGCGACGTTCTCCGGCAGGCTTTCCGTGGTCGTAATGCTGTTCGAGGCCGGTACGCGTGCAGAAGGGGAGACGGCGTCAGGCTCGGTAATGGGCAGCCGCCGCAGGCGTACTGGCAAGGGAGTGCTGGGCGTCGGCCCGTCGGGCCGCGGACGCTTCAAGAACGCAGAGCCGACGGTCTGGCGAGACGAGGACCTTGACATACCGACGTTTATCCGAAAGAACCTGAGCCTTGACTTCTGAGCGCGACGGACATGTGCGGGTGCTGCCGCTCCACGTGGCTAACAAGATTGCGGCCGGCGAGGTAGTGGAGCGTCCGTCGTCGGTGGTCAAGGAGCTCGTGGAGAACGCGATCGACGCCGGCGCCGGACGGATTGCGGTATCCGTCGTGCAGGGCGGCCGCCGCCTCGTCTCAGTGCAGGACGATGGCTGCGGAATGACGCGCGACGACGCCGTCCTTTCGCTGGAACGCCAGGCGACTTCCAAGATTCGCGACGTGACCGACATCGAGGCGATAGATACGCTCGGCTTTCGCGGCGAGGCCATTCCGTCGATAGCGTCGGTCTCGCGCTTTACGCTTACGACGCGGCGCGCCGACTCCGACGAGGGCACGCGCATACAGGTCAACGCCGGCACCCTTGCCGAAGTGCGCTCCGCCGGATGCCCGCCCGGGACGCTCGTCGAGGTGAGGGACCTCTTCTGCAACGTGCCCGCCCGCCGCAAGTTCCTTCGGGCCTACGCCACCGAGGAGGGGCACGTAAGGTCCGTGTTCGCCGTTCACGCCCTGGCCCACCCGGACATCGGTTTCTCCCTTTCGGTTGACGGACGGGAGCTTTATCGCCTTGCGCCGTCGTCGTCGAGAGCCGACCGGGTGAGGGACCTTTTTGGCGCCGACTTCCTGGAAGGGCTCCTGACCGTGTCCGGCGAGTCGGGTCAGATCCGCATTTCCGGCTACATCGAAAGGCCCGGGCGTTCCGTGCCCTTGCGTCACGACCAGTACGTGTTCGTGAACGGCCGCCCCGCCACGGCCCCGGTCATCGCATACGCGTTGCGCGAGGTCTGTCCACGGCAGGCGGGCGACAGGCGTCCGGCAACCATTCTCTTCATTGACCTTCCGCCGTCCTGCGTGGACGTGAACGTGCATCCGACGAAGCGCGAGGTGAGGTTCCGCGACGGCGGCGCGGTAAGGAACGCGCTTGTCGCCGCGCTTGGCGCAGCGCTGTCCGGCATAGGCGGCGAGGGACCGGTCGGGGCTGGGGGACCGGAGGGGCGCGAAGAACCTTTGGGGCAAGAGAGGCTTGAGGGACGCGAGAGTCGCGAGAGCGAGAGACATGAGGGACCGGCGAAACGCGAGGATGGTGCGCCTGCTGCGACGCCGTCAGCGCCGTTGCCGTTGACTCCGCCGCCGGCGCCCGCTCCGTTGCCGATCGAGTTTGCGCTTGAGCCGGATTCGCCGCGTTCCCGTCCCTGGCGGTGGTTCCGCTACCTTGCCCAGAGCGCGTCGGGCTACTTGCTCATCGAGACGGACGCCGGCATTGTGACGATAAATCCGCACGCGGCCCGTGAGCGCATTGCCTACGAGCGCCTGATGTGCGCGGGCGAGCGGACGCCGACGGTGCAGACGCTGCTTATTCCGGAGACGGTCCAGCTCGGTCCTGTAGACTTTGCACGCGTTCGCGCGTCGCTGGACACGATCAGGGCGATGGGCTTCCAGCTGGAGGAGTTCGGGCGCGACACGTTCAAGGTCGATGCGGTGCCGCAGCTGGTCGGGTCGGTCCAGCCGGCTTCGATACTGTCTACGATTGCGCGCGACCTTGCCGACGGCGGCAGCCGCCGTGGAGGCCGCTGGCGCGAGGAACTGATAGCGAAGTCGATAGCGCGGTCGTTCGCAGGCTCGTCGCCGGCGCTCACCGAGGAGGGTGCGGTGCGGCTTGTCGAGGATCTTTGCGCTTGCCGCATGCCATACGTCTGTCCGCGCGGCAAGCTGGTCATGATCTTCACGTCCACGCGCGAACTCGACCGCCGTTTCGCCCGTTCCTAGGGAAAACCCGCTTTACAATCCAGCCCCGAAACTGCTATACTATCGGTAGACGTGGGAAAGCACTTGTCGGCCTCAAGCCGTGCGGCGGGTGTCGCAATGGGAAAGGTCGGCGTGTTGTTTGCATTGTTGTTTCGGGCGATTGCTATGACTTGGAATCGGACTGGGCTGGCAACTGGTGCGGCATGCGCAATGATCATGCTGGCTGCATATGCTGTACCGGAAGAGGAAGTGGGCGGCACCGTGATGCCGTTCGGCGGCAGCGCATTCGGCGGAGATGCCGACAAGGCTGCCGAGCGGATGCGCATCGTCAAGGAACGGGGCCGCATCTCGCGTTTTGTGATGAGCGGCATAGGCTCGTCCGTGCGCGTAAACGGCATCAAGGGGCCGGAAGCCTACACGACTCTTGGCCGTCACATCGCCGCCGTTCAGGGGAAGGTGGCCGCCGACGGCATCAAGATCGGCTTTTTCATGTCGCCCACCCTCAACTGCGGCATAAACCACCCGTGGGCGAAGTTCACGAACTTCGACGGTACGGAACGCGCGTTTACGGCCTGTCCGGGCGAAGAAGGCTTCCGCAAGGACTTGGCGGCCAAGGCCGCCGCGCTCGCAGCCGAGGCGCATCCGTTCCTTTACCTTATGGAGGACGACTTCAGGTATTGGGGCCTTGGGTGTTTCTGCGGAAACCATCTTCGAAGGTTTTCGGAGCAGACAGGCGTGGATCGTGACCGCACCGCGCTCGTCAAGGCGCTTCGCGAGACTGGCGTTGAGGGGCAGAAGCTTCGCATGGCGTGGCATCGTATGCAGGTAGCCGACTTGGTGGCGACGGCGAAGGAGGTCTCGGCAGCAGTTGCGGCGGTTTCGCCCGAAACGCGAATCGGCCTCTGTGCGCCCGGCGGGTTCCCGGAGCGCGAAACGGCGGAAATCGCCTGTGCGCTTGCAGGCAAGCACCGTCCGGTCGTGAGGTGGTACGGCTCTTTCTACGGCTACGACTTCCCAGTACAGACGTCTGGACGGCTGTTCTCGGCGCAGTGGTCGCGCGAGAACCTGTCGCCGGAGATCGAATACATGTACGAGGCAGATCCGTGTCCGCGCACACGGTTCTACGCATCCGCAGCGCGGATGGAGGCGTTAATCTCCACCACGCTCGCCTCCGGCTTCTGCCTGCCGCTTTTCCAGGCGCTCCTGAGCCGTGAGGACGCGCTTGAGACGGCACCAGACTACCTTAACATGCACGGGCGCCGCCTTGACCGCTTTCTGGCCATCAAGGAGGAGGCGTCGAAAGGGCGGCTCGTCGGCGTTCAGGCATGGTTTGACTCCGACATGCGCGTCGGAGGCATGGGCGGCGACGCGAAAAAGCCGCTCGATCCTGAGTCGTGGTTCCGCGCCCTGAACCGCTTCGGCATTCCTGTCACGATGGCGGACGCGCCGGTGAAGCTCTTGGCAGGGCATCACACGTTCCGCACGATGGACGATGCCGCGATAACGAATCTGCTGGCCGGCGGCGTGTTTCTTGACGGAGCGGCGGCTGAGACGCTGACCGAACGCGGCTTCGCGCGCTTGATCGGCGTTCGGGCGGCAATGCGCGACAAGATCGACTTCTCCGGCGAACATCTCGTCACGAAGGCGCAGGGGGAACAGATTACCTTTCCATGCGCGTTCCACCAGAACTACGGGCTCGACGGCTGCGCGGTGTCGCGGCTTGAGCCGCAGGGCGCTCGAAACCTCACGGAGTTCTCCGGGAAAGGCAGCAGGCAGCCTGCGATTACGTACTTCGAGAACGAACTTGGCGGCAGGGTTGCCGTCATGGCCGTCAATTTGGCCGGGTGCCAATCGTCCAACGTGTTCAACTTCAGAAAGCGCGACCTGCTCGTGAAGATGTTCCGCCAGCTTGGCGGCGACCGCGTCGTGCCCGCGTGCGTGCTTGACCGCGCCAACGTGACGCTTCTCGCGAACGATGATGGCGAACGGCTGTTCCTGCATGCGATGTACCTTTCGTGCGATCCTGCGGATTCTTTTCTGCTTGAGGTCGTGCCGCCGTATGCCGGGGGGCGCGTGGAAGTGCTTGATGGCGCGGAGTGGAAGCCGGCGGACGCGGAATGGAGAGAGTCGCGGCTGGCGCTGCGTCCGCCAGCGAAGGTGAAGGTGTACGGAACGCTGGACCTGCGCATTGCGAAGGGAGGCAGGAAATGAATTTGGCATCGAAGACTTTTGCCTCTGCCATGCTGCTCGTCTCGGCGCTGTCGTCCGCCGGCTGCCAGCCGCCGGCGGAGGATGTTGGCGGCACGGTGATGCCGTTCGGGCTGGGGGCGTTCGGCGGCGACACCGACAAGGTCGCCGAGCGCCTGCGCGAAGTCAAGGCGCGCGGAGGGATCTCGCGCTTTGTGATGAGCGGGCCGGGGCATGCGGTTCGCGT
Source organism: Kiritimatiellia bacterium (assembly GCA_017514235.1). Lineage (GTDB taxonomy): Bacteria > Verrucomicrobiota > Kiritimatiellia > RFP12 > UBA1067 > UBA1067. Next base: position 62,754 of record JAFWKK010000025.1, read on the forward strand.
AAGCGGCATCATGGATGTTGCGGGTTACGCGGCGCTCGGGCGCAGGATCGGCGAAATCCGGCGGAAGGTTGCGGCGGACGGAATACTGATCGGCTACAAGATGATGCCCACGATGAACTGCGGCATAAACCATCCGTGGCGCAAGTTCACGCTGGCGGACGGCAAGGAGCGCGAGTTCACGGCGTGTCCCGGCGAGGAGAGCTTCAGGAAGGACTTCGCCTCGAAGTGCGCCGCCGTTGCAGGTGCGGGACGTCCGTTCCTGTACTTGATGGACGACGACTTCCGCTACTACACGCTTGGCTGCTTCTGTGAAGACCATCTTCGCAGGTTCGCGGAGATTTCCGGCGTCCGGCGCGACCGGAAGGAAATGGTGAGGGCGTTGCGCGTGGAAGGAGAGGAAGGGCATCGGCTTCGCATGGCGTGGCACCGCTTCCAGACCGGCGACCTGCTTCTGCTGGCCAAGGCGGCCTCCGACGCGATCGCCGCCGTTTCGCCGGAGACGCGAGTCGGGCTGTGCGCCCCAGGCGGCTTCCCGGAGCGCGAGACGGCTGAGATTGCCCGGACGCTTGCCGGGAAGCACCGCCCGGTCATCCGCTGGTGGGGCTCGGTGTATGGCTACGACTGCCCGGTGGATGCGTCGGGGCTTCTATTCTCGGCGCAGTGGTCTAAGGAGAACCTGCCGCAGGACATCGAGTGCATGTACGAGGCCGACCCCTGCCCCCATTCGCGCTTCTACGCTTCAGCCGCGCGGATGGAGGCGCTTGTCACAACGACGCTCGCGTTCGGTTATTCAGCGCCGCTCTTCCAGGCGCTTGGCGGACGCGCCGACGCGCTTGCGACTTCGCCGGACTACATCGACATGCACAAGCGCTGCATGGATCGCTTTGCGGCTGTCAAGGCCGAGGCCGCGAAAGGGCGCCTCGTGGGCGTGCAGGCGTTCTTCGACCCCGACAGCCGCGTGGGCGGCGTAGGCGGCAGCGCGAAGAAACCGCTCGATGTCTCGGCGTGGCACCGCTCCTTGAACCGGTTGGGCATTCCGGTGACGACGGCGGAAGCGCCGGTGAAGCTCTTTACGGGGCACCATGCGTTCCGCACGATGGACGGCGCTGCCATAACAAACCTGTTGTCCGGCGGCGCGTTTCTTGACGGCGCGGCGGCGGAGGCGCTCACCGACCGCGGCTTCGCGAACTTGACAGGCGTGAAGGCCGCGATGCGCGACAAGATCGACTTCATCGGCGAACACCAGACGGAATGGGCGGGGACTGGCGTTTCGTTCGGCTGCACGTTCCACCAGAACTACGGCCTTGACGGCTGCGCCGTCTCGCGGCTTGAGTCGGCGGGCGCCGTGAACGTTACGGAATTCTCAGCCGGAGCGAAGCGCCAGCCGGCGATCACGTATTTCGAAAACGAGCTTGGCGGCAAGGTGGCCGTGATGGCCGTCAACCTCGCCTACTGCAAGACGCCTAACTTCTTCTCCTATGCAAAGAGGGAGCTGCTAGTGAATGTCTTTCGCCGTCTTGGCGGCGACCGCGCCGTGCCCGTGCGCAACACCGACCGCGCTAACGTAATGCTTGTCGCGAACGATGACGGCGAGCGCCTGTTCATGGAGGCAGTCAACCTCTCGTGCGATCCGGCGGAGCAGTTCGTGTTCGAGGTCGTGCCGCCGTACGCAGGCGGGAAGGTGGAGGTTCTGGACGGCGCGACATGGCGAGACGCAGGCGCTAAGTGGAACGGCAACCGCTTCACGGTGAAGCCGTCCGCCGAAACGGACGTTTACGGAACGCTGATAATGAGGATTGCGAAATGATTTTGAGTGAACAACTGAAGACGCGTAGAAGAAAGGACTGAAGTCATGGACACAGTCTCATTAAGGAAAATGACGTTGGCCGCAATGCTTGTGGCGGCCGCTTTGTTCGGTGCGTTCGCCGACGATCCGGCGTACATCACCGGCGCAGAATACGTGATTGAGGGCAATCGCCTTACGGTTAGGTCTGGCGAAGGCACGCTCGTCTTGCAGACGCCGACGTCCGTCAGCATCGTATGCGTCACCAACGGCGCCGCGCTCAAGATCGGCATAGACAATCCGTTTGGGACCACACCCTATCTCAAGCTCTACGGGAAAAAGAACGAGATTGCCGGCTGTGATTTTGCCACGTTTGATCTCAATGGACACAGTGTAACGGTCCGCAGTTGCGACAACAGGTGGACTGCAGCCTTTCATCCGGGTCCGGGACGTGTGATAAACACGTCTCAGAATGAAGCTACGCTTACTGTTTACGGTACGGAGAATTCCTATTTTTACGGAAACTTTGAAGAAGCACCGGGTAAAATCAACATAGTTGCGCAAAACAACAACTCGTTTTACGTTAGCCCAACGATATCGTCATCCCCTGTGTCTTCCCTGATCATGCGCGGCACGACTCCACTGCAGATACTTGATCGCCCGCAGAAGGTAATGTTTGTGTTTGATCCGCCGGCTGGCAGTGGAAATGGTGCAATTAGACTTGCGGAATTGTCTCCTACCTACAAGGGCGTTCCCGTTGCGATTTCTTCAATCGAGGTTTCGTCAAATTCATCGGTGTCCGAATTTAACGACTCGTCCAAGCTCATAGATGGTAAGGCCGATACGTCATGGGGGACAACCCTGGGAACTTCTCACAACGTTAAGTTCACGATTGCTGATTATGCCGCTGTGGACGGTTATCGCATTGCGCAATTTGGCACAGCCTCAAGTGCAAACAGCTATCTTACAACCGGATGGAAGGTGTACGTTTACCGTCATTCGTACATTGGCTGGATATTGGTTGATGAGAAGAGTGGCGATAACGTGCCATGGTATACTAACATAAGCCAGTCTTCCACCACTAACATCATGTTTTCGGCGAACTCTCGCATGGGGAGTCTGCTTGGCGAGAATACAGCAGTTGCGCTTGAAAATACGGTAGTTCCGAGCTTCCGCCTTTCCGGGGCGAAAGTGGAATCCGTTGCTTCTCTCTCCGGAGCGGCGCCGAAGACGGTTCAGGTCGAGAACGGCAGCGAGTTTTCCGTGTCGGATCTTTCCGGGTATTCCGGCATCTTCACGGCAAACGGCACGACGATGTCGTCGCAGGGACGGCTGGCCCTTGTCGCAGGCGAAGACGCGGAACAGCCGGTTTCCATCACCAACGGACAGAACATCGCCATCGTCAACGGTGGCGCAGATGACGTCTCCGTGCTTCTGGACGGAACTCGCTCCGAGCATCTCTTCGGGCAGATGAAGGATGGCGAGAGCGGCAGGCTCGGTCTTGTGAAGCGTGGCGCGGGCGAGCGCGTGGTAGAGACGGAGGGCGCGTCATTCACCGGTCCTACGGTTGTGCATGAAGGCACGCTTACCGTGGCGCGGAAACATGCGTCCGTGACGGCGCGATACATTCGCTTCTCTCCGCTCAAGACGAATGGCGAGGATACCAACGGCTATTATTGGGGTGCAAACGAATTTGAGATATTCGATGAAAACGGTGCGGTTGTGACATGGCCCAGCGGAACGGCGGTGACAAAACCCGTCGGCACGAATAACGAACTGTCTTCTGGCAAGCTTGCATGTCTCATTGATGGCGACAATACGACGCGCATGCTGATGTCGAACTATTCTGACTGGAACAGCGGAAACAAGGCTTTGCCGCCGGTAACGATTGACACGAAGACAGGCGTTACCTTTTCGCAATACAGGTGGTGGACGGTGAGTCAATACGGCGACCGTCTCGTTACGGAATGGCGCGTTGAGGTGTCTGACGACAGCGTGAACTGGGCAGTGTGCGACAGCGCTTCGGCCGGCACGTCGGATTGGGCCTCCGGCACATCGTCGGCGCGAGGCCCGTTCGCGCTAAAGGGACAGGCGCAGGCGTCTGGCGCGGCGCTCTATACGCTAGACAGCTGCTATTTCTCCGACGGGACGGCGCGTGACACGTACCGTGCGCTGAAGGCGCGCTACTTCCGTCTGCATGTATATGAAACGCAGAACCCGAATGCCGCGTCTACCGCATACGGCTGGCAGATGGCAGAATTCAGCCTATGGAAAGATGGCGTTCGCCTGCAGTGGCCAATCACGACGGCGGAACCGACGCTATCAGGTTCAACGTTGATGACCTCGCACAACTCGTTGCTCACGAACCTTGTCAATAACGTGATCTGGGCCGAGGGCGATGGTATGGTAGCCGAGAATACGCCTGAGCCTGAGCGCACGTTTGTCAACAGGTTGCCGAGCTATGTCACGATAGACGCCGGGCAGGAAATTGAGTTCGATGCATATTCTTTCACGACGACAGGAAACCCTGGCAACCAGAACGATCGACTTCCAAGGGCGTGGAAGCTTGCCATATCGGAAGACGGCGAGACATTCGCCAGTGTGGACGAAGTCGGAGACTACACGGTTCCCGCATCGGCGTTGGCTGCGGCCTATCAAACCGTCGGTCCGTTCGAGGTCGCCTCGAAGTTCCCGTATCTTGATACGTCGGCTGCTAATTCCATAGGCGACTGCTCGCCGGTGGCGATCAGCAACAACGCCACGCTGAAGCTGGCTGCGGACTACGAGAAGTTCGGTCCGCTCTCTGGCACTGGAACGGTAGAGCTGGAGTGGGATGCCGTGGGCGAGATCAACGCCTGCGCGCCGGCGACGTTCTCCGGCAGCGTGACTGGCAGGGGGACGCTCGCCGTCTGCGGAGATTCAGTACAGACGTTTGAAGGCGCGACGCTCGCCGGCGCAGAGACGCTGGAGCTGAACGGCGGCGCGATCGCGGGCACAGCCTCATTCGGCGGCAGCGACGTGACGGTGGCCTTCAACGGCGGAGCGACGCGCGCAACGCTCTCCGGCATCGGTACGCTTACGGTGACGGGCGACGTGAAGTATGCTTTGCCTGACGTCACGGGCATGGACTCCTGCTCCGTCACG
>JAFWKK010000026.1 GCA_017514235.1 Kiritimatiellia bacterium
AGCCGTGGCCATCGCCATCCGCCTCGGACTGCTGCAAAGATAAACGTGGCTGCATGCCACCGCCAAAACGGCGGCTTGTCCTCAGCGGATGGACAACATTAGACCGTTGCGGATCAACGCGCCGTCAGGCCCGACAACCGGAAACGACGTGTAGTTGTACGGCGCGGTCGTGGACTGCGGGAGATACGGCTCGTCGTTCGCAAAATCCCAGAGGACGACAAGCCCGTTCGTGAGCTTCACCGGCCTGTAGTCGCGCACAAGCTGCATTCCCGTTCCATCGGCGTTCCCCTGCCAGAGCTTCAGGAAGTAGAACCGCGACGCGGCGGGTGAGGTCGGGGTCCCCGCATCACTGTCGTGCTTGGCGAAGAGATAGAGCGTCCTGCCGGTATCGACATCGGTGGAAACCGTCTTGGACGAGTAGAGCATCTCCGATCCGGTGGCGTCGTCGATGGCCGTGAAGGTCTGAGACCCGACTGCGAACGAAACGCGCGCATGGGTCGTGTTGCCCGGGTTCAGCATGTAAACGTCCGGATCCGAAGCGTTTGCAGCATCCGTGTATGGATCGTTCTTCTTCGGACGATAGTAGGTGCCGTATCCGAGTCCTACATTGTACCCCCAGGCATGGTACCACATGTAGAACCGGGACTCGTTGTCGCTGCTGCCACCATACGAGCCGATGAAGCATTCCTCTGAAGTCGATTTCTGCATGCTCGTCTCCTTGAACTCGGCGATTGTCGCGGCCTTGCCGATGACGCCCGTGTCAATGAACACCTTCCCGTCGGTCTCTACGTAATCGACATAGCATTCCAGCTTCGTCGCTTCCTCCGGGAGGATAATCTTGCCTACTCGCGAGGCGGGGATGTCGGGCGAGGGGCGGTAGATGCTCTTCGTCACAGCGTCGTAGAGCATGCCCTTGCCATCGACGAGGCACGGCTTGAAGTCGCGCACGAGCGCGCCGTCCTGCCAGATCTGCAGCCCGTAGCATCTCGCGGCAGAGCGTTGCCGCCAATAGCTCGACGAGAAGAGGTAAAGCGAAGTGCCAGTATCGACGTCACCGGTAATGTTCGTGCTGAGAACCGCAGAGCCGTCCAGTTCAAACGTCTGCGACCCGTTCGCAAGGGTCACGTCAAACGAATACTTCGTCCCGACGATCGGCACGATTGCGGCGCCACCACTCGTCAATTGGGGTTGGTTTTCGACTCCATATCCAGCGTCGAAGTAGTGATTGTGCGAATGGACCAAGTAGAACAGGCTGTCGCCTTTAGGTTCGATTGCGCCAAGATACGTATGCTGCTGGCGTAAGAACACGTTTGGTGACGCCGTATTTTCAAGGTAGCGATAAGCCTCATGGTTCCATTCGCGCAAATAGGTGGGCGTGTTGTCGTGCCGCGGCCCCATCCACATCATCTCGCCCTTGGCGCGGGTACCGCTGCGCGCGGGAACGCCGGTGTCGAGCGTGTTGTTGCCGTCGGACTCGATGTACTCGACATAGACGACTTCTTTCGGCTTGACATTCTGCTTGCAGACGTTGTTGAAGACGAGCGGCGTGCCGAGCGAGTAGAAGATGCGCTTCGACACGTCGTCGTAGAGTCCGGCGACGCCGTTCTTGAGGCACGGACGGAAGTCGCGCACGAGTTCGCCGCCCTGCCATATCTTCAGGAAGTAGAGGCGCGATGCGCTGTATGCGTCCGGCGCACCGTTGTTGTTTCTCGCGAAGACGTAGAGGCTCCGGTCCGTGTTGACCGTGGCGGAAAGCGACAGCGACGTCCAGACCTTCTCGGCCCCGGTTTCATCGTTGATCGCCGTGAAGGTCTGCGATCCCGCCGCGAAGGACACCCGTGCGTGCGTCGTGTTGCCATAGTTCAGCGGGTAGAGGTTTTTGTCGTTCCACGCCCCGGCCTTGGTCGGATCTGTCGTAACCGGCCGCCAATAGGTGTCGCCGTACCCAAGGCCGACCGTATGCCCGGATGCATGATACCACATGAAGAACCGGTTAGACGAAGTATCTCTTGCACCGATGACGCAGTGTTCATCATTGTCATTGCAAAGGCATGTCTCCTTGAACTCGACCGTGGTCGCAGACTTGCCGATGACGCCCGTGTCGATGTAGGCGGGTTTCTGTCCGTCGGCATCTGCGGCCACTCCCTGCGACTCCACGTAGTCGATAAACTCGTCGGGTACTTCGCTGTTCTCGTCGCAGAGGAGGTCGGTGCCGGAAATGGAGTAGAAGATGGTATCGGAAACGGCGTCGTAGAGCCCCGCGCGGCCGCCCTTCATGCAGGGCTGGAAGTCACGGACGAGCACCATATCGCCGCCGTCCTCTGGCCCCTGCCAGATCTTGAGGCCGTAGCAGCGCGTCTTGGACTTTCCGCCCACTGTTCCGTCCGCACTGTTGTTGGCGAAGACATAGAGGCTCCGCCCGGTATTGAGGCCCGTAAAGGTCGTGCTCCACCCGCTGATTCCGTCCACGGCGACGGTAGCAGTGCTTTCGCCCGCGCTGTTTGTCGCAGAGAACGCGGCGGTGTAGTTGTAAACACGGTTCGTTTCCCAGCGGGTTTCCCATTCGTTGCTCAATTTAACAGTCGCGTTCACCCGTTGCGACAAGAGCATCTGATAAGGGCTGGCATTGCAATAGCACATGTAGAACCGGGTACTGTTGCTCCAGAGGCCGCAGGCGACGAACGCGCTGTCGGCGAGGTTCATCCACTCGACCTTGGCCTCGATCTTGGTGTTTGGACGGCCGGTTATGCCGGTATCGACCCACGACGAGCCCGCAGATTCCACGTAGCTCACCCACTTGTCGGGCTGCTCGGCAAATGCGCTTGCGCCCAGCATTGCCCATGCTGCAAGCGCGAACGAAACGGAGAATTTTGTGCGTCTTTGGGATTTGTTCGTTGCGTTATTCATTTTGGTTCCTCATTAAACCATTTGAAGTATATCAATTCCCCGTGCCAGTGTCAACGATGCCGTCGCCGGATATCACCGGGCGGGGACGATTGCGGCTTCGTTAATTCAAACACGGCTAAATCGCCTGCCGCAATGCGATGCTTGAATGTGCCGCCTTCGATTGGCACTGGTTTATCTGTAACAAGTTCTTTCGCCGCCGTGACGTTGCCTTTCTCGCACGACACCTTGACATAGGCATCGAAAGAATTATCGACGGTGTGCGGCGCATCGGTGAATTTAGCAACGCCCTTGTTGTTGAACACCCAGAGCCACCAGCCGTCCGCCGTGCGGTTGGCTCCATACAGGCAGTCGCCCTCGACCTTGAATGGAAAGTAGTCGTTCTGAAGGTTCTCAAGAATTGATTCGACTTCAGGGAAACGTATCTTGCCCGCCTTGAGCTTCGGCATGAGGTTAACAACGGAAGGCACGGAACGCACGGAATTGCCAAGCCAGCCATTTTCCGTTTGCTCGGTGTATTCCGTGGTTGAAACTTGTATCACCCGTCCGCCGCTCTTTTCGTATTCGGCGAGGCACCGGGCTGCCTTTGGGCCTGCGAACTCGCCGGCCACGACCAGTGCCTTGTAACTCTCCATCACATCAAGGACCGTCTCTGCGGACTGGCTTGGCGCGTCGGGACAGATCACGTCGTACATCTGGGCGAAGCGAGAGTTGTGGAGATTCGTCTCGACGCCCGCCTTCATCGCCTTGGCCCGCTCGAAGCCCGGGATAAGCGAGAATAACACGGCATCCGACATCAGGTCGCTTCGCGTATAGCCATAGCTCTTTTCCGCCCATGGCCAGCCGCCATAGGCCGGATAGCCGCGCGAAAGAGGAATGCAGATGGCGACTGGCGTATAGGGCACGCCGCGTCCGGGGTGTCTCACTGTGAAGTCATGGTAGGCCGCGTAGTCGCGCCCGCGATAGGTTAGCACGGTCTTGCCGGCGTTGTCGTCCCAGGCGAGGAAGTAAGCGGACCATTCCTCGGGCTGCGTGACGTTCGCGCCGGTCAGGTATGAGAAGTAGTAGAGACGGCGCATCAGGTTGCCGGAGACGCCGTATTCCGGACTGCAGGTTGTGCCCGCCGCATTCTTCGAGGATGGGCCTGCTGGATATCTGCAGGCTGCGTTGTTGTGCCATTCTCCGTTAGTGCGGAAGCCGTTCATGTAGGCGGCCCAGTACCATTCCCACGGACGGTCGAACTGCCGCGCCGCTCCGCGCACGAACATCGGCGCGAGGTTCCAGCGGTATTCGGAATCGCTCGTCGGGCTGCCGGACGAGTTGGTCGTCTCTACGGCAAGCACGTCCGCGCCGCAGTCGGCGCCAAGATGCTGGCTGAATACGTGCGAGGCGTGAACTGCCATCTTGCCGCCGTATGCCGCCTTGTGGCGGTCGGCATAGTGCCGTCGCATCACGTCCATGCGTTCATCGCGCGTCTTCGGCGGATTCTTGCCGATCAAAGCCTCCACTTTCGCTCGCCGCACTTCGTTGGTGAGTCCCTTGACGCGTCGGTAGGCCAGCATCAGATCGTTGTCCCACTCAAGGATCGTTCCGTCGTAAAGGATATTGGGGTGCTTTGCCTTCCACTCGGCGTACTCGTCATAATCGAGGTCGCATTCCGCACCCCACGTCCAAAACTTGCGCTTGGCCGTTGCCGCGAAAAGGAACGGACGGTCGGGAAGGGGATTCGAATCAATGATCTCTCGGTCGCGCTCGCCGGACGTGAAGTTGTCGGCGAAATGCCGCCAGGTGCCGCTCGCGCCATCGATTGGCGGAGGCTCGTTTCGCGCCCAGTAGACGGGCGCAGCGTCGCGGAAAGCCGGCATCTTGAAGATGTCTGGGTTGTCGAACCGCACCTCAAAGGCGCTGTTGTCGTATTTGGCGCCCGGCAGCCAGTCGCGATACTTGTAAAGGGCAGGCCAGTAGTCGCGTCCCATGATGCGTTTCGGGACGTGGCGCGCCGGCACTTCCAAATCGCCGGTTTCAACCGTTTCCGCAATCCGTCGATCTGAGGGAATTTCACGAATCGCGGCGGCGGCGAATGCGGCGCGGACGGTCTCGGCCGGGAGCGAGGTCTCGAAATACTTCATGCCGGCGGCATCGAGGAACGCCGTGCCGTCCAGCGGTTCGGCAAAGACGAGGCGAGCGCGGTCGCGAACGTGCCAGTAGGCGACGACACGGCGGCCGTTGAGCTCGAAGAGGAACGCCCTCACGTCCGTCCGTTTCCCGCCTGCGACGTCCAGCTGCTTCCACTCGACCAGTTCATAGCCGTTCGTCTCGTTCAGATAGAGATGGAACTCGCGTTTCGGATCCTTCAGCATTTCCTTCTGGTCGGGCGTGAGCCACTTCCGCGCGCGCACGTCCTCCCAGCGGCGCACTGTCTCGAAGAGGTCGTCCATGCGCCCGTTTGCGCGGACGCGGTGCAGGTTCATCTGCATCGTCGCCGGGCAGTCAAATGCAGCCGCCTTGGACGTGCCGTACTCCCACATGTCGGGCTGCGTTTCGGGGAAGACTTTCCACCAGCCGAAATCGACGCGCGTGAAATCCTTCGCGAGCCGCATCGCCGCCTGATACGGATATTCGATGATCTTCTCCTTGAACACTTCCGGCGAAAACACGTCAAAGGCGTTTGCGCCGCTCTGGAGATGCCAGCCGAAATGCGTCTTCGCGCAGCCTTCCGTGAAGAGCGGCATCTTGCCGCAGCGACGGGCGACCTTCCACTGCGAAAGCGAGATGTTCACGTTGCAGGGCACGTTCACGTCTTCGGAGCCGTCGAAATAGAGGAACTCCATGCCGCAATCGAACACCTTGGCAATCTTATCGCCAATCTCGTCCTGAAGCGAGGTGTTCTGGTCGATGCAGCAGCTGGTGGCCGTGCATTCGCACACGTCGAGGATGCCGCCGAAGTATCCGCGCCCGTGCTCCTTCACGGTCGTGCCGAACCAGCCGCGCTTAACGCCGGTGAAACGGTACGGCGGCGTGGTGACGTAGCCTTCGTAATGCATCAGCTCCGTGCCGAACTTCAGGATGCGGCACATCGGGTGCATAGGCGCGTCAATCGGGTTCTGCGCCACATATACGTCGCAGGTCTCGCCGTTGGCGGGAAGCGGACGTTCCAGCGCGAAGTAGTGCTTCACGCTGAGACGAGGGTCGGCTTCGGGCGTCACGTAGCGGCTCTTGAATCCGATGAACGTCTGGAGCGCGTGGAAGCCGGGCGCGACACCGGCCGCCCGGATCTTCCCCAGAACCGCCCTGAGGTCGTCGTACCCGTTCGGAAACTTCTCGGGATCGAGGTCGTAGTTGCCATAGTGCGTATAGGCGCGTTCATTCAGGAACATGCCGGTGCTGTAGAAGAGCGCCATGCGGAACCCTCCCTTCTTCATGTTGGCGATGTGCTCGTCGACATTGTACACGGAAAGGTCGCGCGTCCAGTAGATCGAGGCGTTGAGAAGCGGGTTGCGACGACTCTCCACGCCGCGCGGCAGATCGTAGTCATTCTCCATCGCGGCAATCTGCGCAAGCAGATCGTCCTTCCCAGTACCAGCGGCGATGACCGCTACGCCGTTCGTGATGCCGTGGCCGATGCCGGAGAGCGCGTCTGCACGCATGAGCCGCCACCGGCCGCGTCTCTCGTGGTCAACGTCCATGTACGGTGTCGCACCGACGACCGCCACCGCCGCATGGTCGTCCCACTCCACGTTCAGCCAGTCGCCGAAGTTCTTGCGCTCGACGACGGGCAGCTGAAGGAGCCGGAATTCCTCGATTGGCGGCACGTCCAGCTTCCACGGCTCAAGGCCGCCGTACTGCTTCTCCTGCACGGTGTTCGAGATGAACCGAACGATCTCGAACGCAGCGTAGCCCGTCCGCTCGCGGACGCGAACCTCAACTTCGTATGGGGCCGTGTCGAACCCGATGCGCAAGATGTCGCCGTCTCGCCTGACGCGGTTGGCGGGGTACATCGTGCGCTTGGCCATCTGCACGAGACGCGTCTCGTTGTTGAACGGACGCTTCTGGACGGAGGCGAACACTGGCAGCCCCGCCTCCGGCGCGAGGCATTCCTCACCCGTCGCCTTGATGACGAGCGAACGCGCCGTTGCGTCAGGATTGATGACAAGCTTGAACGCATCGGTCTCGACGACGACAGGCGTCTTGCCGTCGAAGGCCGATGGCAGCATCTCCACGTCGTCTTGCGCAGCGGCAGTGCCGCCGTCTGCAACAGCCGCTAACGCACCAAGCGCGGCCATCGTCATCGCCAGTTTATTCACAAGAATCCGACTCCTTCCGATTGCATTGTTTTCCATGAGTGCAGAATCCTTTCATTGCTGTATGATATCAAATATCACCTGCATCTCATACTGTAAATTTTGCAAATGCAAATGAAATTATTGCTTAGCGGTCAGAAGTGCCGTCCAACGGTCGTGTAGAATCTTGCAAATGGTACTTGCCTATGCTTTATGACCGAGCTGCGACAACGGAATGCCGCGAACCGTCAGAACGCAATGTCTGGCAAAACGCGAAAATGGTATAATACGCACCATGGAAGGAAATGCCGGATGAATAAGACCGCAGCATTCTCACAAAGATGGACTCCGCTGCAGTCGCGGGATGAAGAAGAGGGTGTGATGCAATGAAATCGTGGAACGAGATTCGCAAGGCGGCAACGGCGTTCTCGAAACGTTGGAAAGACGCATACGATGAGAAGAGCCAGGCGCAGAGCTTCCTAAAGGAGTTCTTTGCAGTCTTCGGCGTTGATATCGTCCTGTTTAACACATTTGAGCATCGCGTGAAGTTTGGCGACGGCTCGCAGGGCTATGCCGACTGCTTTTGGCAGGGCAAGATACTCGTCGAAATGAAGTCTCGCGGCAAAGACCTCGACGTGGCATACTCACAGGCCCTCGACTACGTTCGCGCCTTGTCCGACGTCTCGCAGGCGCCTCGCGCGATAGTAGTGAGCGACTTCGTCCGTGTTCGCTTCTACGACCTTGCCAACGACTGTGCGCTCACCGAGTTTGCGCTAAAGGACTTGCGCAAGTTCGTGACGCTCTTCGGCTACATGATCGGCGCTGACGAACGCGCCGAAATCCGCGAGCAGGATCCCGTGAACCGCAAGGCCGCGGAGAAGATGGCGAAGCTGCACGACGCGATGAAGGCCGTCGGCTACACGGGCCATCCGCTCGAAGTGTATCTTGTGCGGCTTCTCTTCTGCCTTTTCGCCGAAGACACCGGAATATTCAAGCCAAACCAGTTTGGCGACTTCATAGAGCAGCGGACTTCCGCCGACGGCAGCGACCTCGCGGCGAAGCTCGCCGAACTTTTCCAGGTGCTGAACACTCCGCCGGAGAAACGTCTTGCGACGCGTGACGAGTCGCTGGCGGCGTTTCCGTATGTGAACGGCGGCCTGTTCGCAGAATGCCTGCCCATCGCGGCGTTCTCGCCCGAAATGCGCCGCGCTATTCTTGATTGCGGCGAACTCGATTGGTCGAAGATATCTCCTGCCATCTTCGGCGCGATGTTTCAGGGCGTGATGGACGAGAAGGCCCGGCATGACCTCGGCGCGCACTACACGAGCGAAGAGAACATCCTCAAGCTCATCAAGCCTCTTTTTCTTGATGCGCTTCGCGTGGAGTTTGACGGCATCTGCGCGCTCAGGGGCAATTCGCGTCCGTCGCGCCTCAGGGCGTTTCACGACAAGATTGCCTCGCTCACGTTTCTCGACCCAGCCTGCGGATGCGGCAACTTCCTTCTCATCGGGTACCGTGAACTGCGCCACATCGAGATGGATGTCCTGGACGAATTGCACAAGGACGACCCGTCGCTCGTTCTCGACGTCACCCAGCTCTGCAAGGTCAACGTCTCGCAGTTCTACGGAATCGAGATCGAGCCGTTCCCCGCCGAAATCGCCAAGGTCGCGCTTTGGCTCATGGATCACCTCTGCAACATGGAGGTGGCAGACCGCTTCGGCCAGTATTTCGCCCGCATCCCGATCAAAGACTCCCCGCACATTGTCTGTGCCAACGCGCTCACGACTGACTGGCCTCGCACCGACTACATCATGGGCAATCCGCCGTTCTTGGGACGGATGCAGAAGAGCGCGGAGCAACAGGCGGAGATCGACAGGTTCTTTGATTACAAGGACGTCGACTTTGTGGCCTGCTGGCATGCGAAGGCGGCAGAATGTAGCTTCCTTGCCGCAAAGGACGGAAGGAGCACAGGTGTTGCATTAGTCTCGACCAATTCCATCACGCAGGGAGAGCAGGTGGCTCCGCTTTGGCGAACCCTCGGAAAGTTTGGGGTAAAGATCGATTTCGCTTATCGAACTTTCAGGTGGCACAACGAAGCAAAGGGGGTTGCCGCCGTCCATTGCGTGATAATTGGATTCCACTCAGGATGTCCCGTAGAGACCGCAGAGAAGTATCCCGCCCTGCGTACCATGCGGGAGAAAGCAAGGACAATCTACGACTCCGACGGAACCGCGATTTCCGCATCGCACATAAACGGCTATCTTGTAGATGCACCTGACATCATTGTGGAAAGTCACAGCAAACCGCTTTGCGATGTTCCTCGTCTTTCCATGGGCAACATGCCACTTGACGGCGGCAATCTTATAATCGAAGCCAACCAACTGTCGCATTTTGCAAAAACCGATGGTACGCTTCCGTCTTTCGTGAAACGTCTTACAGGTTCGAAGGAATACATACAAGGACTCGACCGCTGGTGCCTGTGGCTGAAGGACGTGGAGCCGTCGGCCATCCGCTCGATGCCGCTCGTGATGGAGCGCGTAGCCAAGTGCCGCGAATGGCGGCTCGCAAGCAAATCCGCCGACACTCGCAAGCACGCTGCAACGCCGATGATCTTCCGCGAGCAGAAGAACCCCAAGACAGCAATCATCATCCCAAGTGTTTCGTCAGAAAGGCGCGAGTATGTACCTATCGGATTTATTGATGATTCTGTGATTGTTACAAATCTCGCGTTCGTAATTCCCGACGCGACACTCTACCACTTCGGCATCCTCTCGTCGCGGATGCACATGTCCTGGATGCGCGCGGTGGCCGGTCGGCTGAAATCGGACTATCGCTATTCCAAGGACATCGTCTATAATAATTTTGTCTGGCCCGAACTCAGCGACTCCGCAGTTCCTCGTGAGAAAATATCCGAAGCCGCACAAGCCATTCTTGACGCCCGCGCCGCGCACCAAGGCGCGACGCTTGCCGACCTCTACGATCCGCTCACGATGCCGCCCGATCTCGTGAAAGCACATGCTCATCTCGATGCGCTTGTCGACAAGGCATACGGCCTAAAGCCAACCGCAGCCGACGCCGACCGCGTCGCCTTGCTCTTCAAGCTCTATGCAGAAAAGACGAAAGCGTGGAATCCGACGGAAAATGGTACAATATGAGCATGAAAGGGAATGCGAGCTTTCCGGGACATCCGGGACTGGCAGGACAACCGGGACCCGCCTTCGCCAAGGCTTCGGCAGGCAAGCGGGCAAGTCTTGGGAGTCCTGTTGCGTTCTCTCAGGCGACGCCAAAGATTGTGTTACCGCATGGTGGATACAAGAAGCTCATTGTTTATCGCAAAAGCGATGTAATCTATCAGGGAACGGTCGCTTTTTGCCGCCGGTTCCTTCCGGCGCATGGCGACCGCACCGTTGATCAGATGACGCAGGCCGCCCGAAGCTGCAAGCAGAATATCGCCGAGGGCAGTGCGGCGAGCGGCACGAGCAAGGAAACGGAGATCAAGCTCACGAATGTCGCCCGCGCCACGCTTGACGAACTGATCGAGGATTATCTCGACTGGCTCAAGTCGCACGGATTCGCCGAGTGGCCGTCTGACGACGAACGGCGCATGGCCGCGCGCGATTACGCGAAGGCGCATGCTGATTGGCCCGATTGGCAGAAACTCTTCGAGACGCGACCGGCGGACACTGTGGCGAACCTGATGCTGACCATCTGCCACCAGACGCGCTACATGCTTGACAAGATGATTGCTGCGCAGGAAGAGGATTTCAAGAAGTATGGCGGAGTGCGAGAGCGAATGCACGCTGTCCGCACGGCGGCGCGCGGCGAAGATTGGGACAAGAGCGTGTATTCCCGGCTAGATGCCGCCGCCGATGTTGCGGAGCTTGCCGCGAGAGCCAGCGAAATCAAGCGCAAGGCAGATCAAGCGGTGTGGAGCATCAAGAGGCGAAAGGGCTGGCAATGACGAGACGGCCGAGACCAACAGGACAACCGGAACCCGCCTTCGCCAAGGCTTCGCGGACAAGTCTTGGCAGTCCCGCTTGTCTTGGCGGTCCCGTTAGTCCCGGCAGTCCCTTTAGTCATGGCAATGAAAACGAGAGTTTGGCAACAGGAATGTCTAAAGGCAACAAATAATAGAAGAAAGGATTGGCAATGATGATCGGAAGAAGAAAATGCATTTGTTTTGTCTTGGCCTGTGTCGCCGCGTCGTTCGTGACGGGCGCAATGGCTGCCACGGACCCTCGCGCGGGAGAGCCGGAGGGCGAGCGCATAGCGCTCTGGCCGGAGGGCAAGGTGCCGTCCCTTGAGGAGCATCAGTACAACGAGCCGTTCATCGAATGGTTCGTGCCTTCAAACAAGACCACTGACGCCGTGATGATAGTGACGTGCGGCGGAGGATACGGCATCTGCAACTGGGTGCCGACCGGGTCGATGGGAGGGGGATTCCGCGACTGGCTGCTTGAGAAGGGGATGACGGTCGTGCGCCTGCACCACAGGACGCCGCGTCCGAAGAAGGTCGCGA
Source organism: Kiritimatiellia bacterium (assembly GCA_017514235.1). Classification (GTDB taxonomy): domain Bacteria; phylum Verrucomicrobiota; class Kiritimatiellia; order RFP12; family UBA1067; genus UBA1067. Next base: position 11,704 of record JAFWKK010000026.1, read on the forward strand.
AGCACGTCACGGCATGGCAGGACGCGCAAAGGGCCGTCCGGCTGGTGCGCCACGGCGCGGCGGCGCATGGGGTCAGCCCGGACAAGATCGGCTTCTTCGGCTATTCCGCCGCCGGACACCTTGCGCTTCTGATGGCGCTTTCCTCGCAGACCGGCACCTACGAGCCGATCGACGAGATAGACTCCCTGCCCTGTAACATAGCCTTTGCGGCGCCTGCGTATCCGGCGTATGTGCTGTCCGACGGCGTGAACAGCGTGAACACCCACGGCGGCGACCTCGCCGAGGACGTCATACTTCCCGAGTTCAAGTTTGATTCTGCGACGTGTCCTGTGTTCTTCATGCACGGCGATGCCGACGTAATCTCGCCGATGGGGAGCGTCAAGGTCTATTCGCGGCTGCACGCGATGCATGTTCCGTGCGACCTTCACGTGTTCGCGAAGCGTGACCACGACTTCAAGTCCAAAGGCGCGATCAAGGGGAAGTTCCTTGCGTGGCGTCCGCTCCTCTGGGACTGGCTAGTGCAGATGGGCTTCTGCGGCGATGCCTCATGACGGCACGCCGGGCACCAGCATGTACGGCTGGGAGAAAAGCTCCTCGTTGCTGCCGTCAAGGGCGTACGCCTTCACGCGCGCGAACATGTGCACGGCGTTGCGCGGCCCGGCGGCACGGCCAGGCTTCCCCATGGTCCACTTGATCGAAGTTCCGCTCTTGACTTCCTCTACCGGGCCGAGCGCAGTGATCACCTGCAGGCGCGCGGGCTTGTCCGTCTCGGCCTCGACCGTCGTGCCCTTGAACGTTATGCGCGTGAACTTCAGTTCGTTAAGTCCGCGCTTCGCACCGTAGAAGTTGCCGTCTCGGTAGGCCTTGAGGCATGCCTCCACCGTTCGCTCGGGCGTGAGCAGCACGTTCACGCCGAACGAACCGCTCTTGATGCGGATCGAGTGGTCTGGCACGAAGAAGCCGAAGCATTGCCGTCCTGTTGAGAGAACCCAGTCCCAGTATGTCTCGCTGTTGCTGGTGCCGCCCTCGATCACCTCGATGCCAAGGACTCGCGGATCGTAATCGAGTATCTCCAGCATGAAGTTGCGGTCGTATGCAGACCACTTCGGGTGGTTCACCGTCACGCCGCCGCCGTCGGGGAAGATGAGGCCGGCGATCATGCGGTCGATGGCGGTCTTCCAGTGTTCGCCGGAGCCGAAGCTGTATCCGCCGCGCTCGCCGGTCTGGAAGCGCCGCTTCTGCCACTGGTCGAACGTGCCGGAAGCGAACGCCGAGCCAGGCGCGTTCATGTGCAGGCGCGGAGCCGGGCGGTCGCCGTCGCGGCGGAAGGAGTGGTGCTCGGCGTTCGGCGCCTCAAGGACGCCCTCCGGCAGGGGCTTGAATATCTTGCCGCCTTCCTTGAACGGATATTCCGCCTGGAGCTCGGCCGGGAGTTCCTTTATCCACTGTCCGACGATCTTGTTCCAGTCGAACGGACCCTCCACGCGCTTGCCGTTCACCGTCACCGGGAAGTCGTGGTGCAGGCGGTAGTAGTTCTCCGTCATCTTCGAGAGCGGCCACCACGGCGCGCTCGGGTAGTAGTTGGAGAGCGTGAGGAACTCGATGCGCTTCAGGATGACGTCAAGGTCTTCCTGCGTCTTGCAGTGGACGTGCGTCGTGCCCCTGATCTGAAGCGCCGTTGTCCAGTCCACGTCCTTGTATGGATGCCTGTTGCGGGTTGGCACGCTCGCGCCGCGCCCGTCGGCAGGAGACGCCTTTGTCGCTCCCGCAGTGTCGGCATCGCAGGATGCGCATCCGCCCATCGCCGCCGTAGCGGCCGCCACCATGAATTCACGCCTGTTCATCTTGCAATCGCCCTTCCTTTCACAGCAAAGTATATCATATGCCGGTTGACGACGGAAGGCGGTTTTGCGCCTAGGGATGAAAGAACATGGTATAATACGCTCATGAAACTGGGCGGCAAGATGGCTGCAGCAGGAGGAAGACGATTCAAAGAGGAAAGGGGATTGCCATGAAGAAATATCTGACAATAGCTGTTGCAACCGGGGCGACGGCCCTGTTTGGCATGATGTCGCCGACGTCGCCGTCCCGCACGGTTGATGTCAAAGGCCCTGGCGGGCTTGCAGTCGTCGATCTGCAGGGCGGACGCATTCTCTCGTGGAAGACTCCTGCCGGAGAGGAACTGCTCTTCATGCCCCGGCAGACCGAATCTGCCGACGGCGACTGGTCGCATGGCGGGATATCGGTTTGCTGGCCGTGGTTTGGCAAGAAGGGGGACAAGGCCAGCTCAATCCACGGCTTTGCCCGCAACCGCAGACTTGTCGTGAGGCGGCGCGATTCGGATGGCGCCGGAGGTTCGTCCGTCACGCTGGGGCTTTCGCTTGCCGCCGACGGGGATCCGGATTTCCCGTATGCGGCCGACCTTGAGCTGACATTGCGCATGACAAGCCGCCTTGAGATGACGATGCTCACGAAGAACACGGGCGACCGTCCGTTCTCGCTTTCCGAGGGCATCCAGCCGTACTTTGCGGTAAGTCGCTATGGGGCGGTGACGCTGCGCGGAGTGAAGGAGAATGACTTTGCGGCGGTGGACGGCATGGACGCCGCGTTTCCCCGCCGCGGCGACGCTTTCGCCCTTGTCGATGCGGAGGCGGGGCGTGAACTGCGCATGCGCGCAAGCGGCAACACCGGCGTCGTCGTATGGTCGCCGGGGAACGTCGAGCCGCACAACCGCAACCTTGAGGCAGGCGACACCGAGCGCTTCATCGGATTGGGGCCGAGCTGCCGGACGAAGGAAGGCGCGATTGCGCTAGCGCCGGGCCAGTCGCACGAGCTTGTCTTCAGCGTCGAGGCTGATCTTTGCAATCCGCAGCATCGCCGTTAAGAACGTAGTCAATGAAAACCTTTTCGGTGTGGGCCACTATGGATTCGTGTCCGATGCCTTCGATGGCATGAAACGAAACCTGCTTCGCCCACTCCGGGAATTGCTTCAGGTACTTCTCAAAACTGCGGAAACGCGCATAGCGGTTCTCCCCCTGCCTCATCGCCTCCGGGCAGATGTCAAGGGACTTGCCAAGCACGTCTTTCGTTCCGCATGCGCGCCACACGCGACGGCGGGAAAGGTTGTTCAGCATCTGGTCGCGCGTCATTTGCGCCGAATAGCGCGGCCGTCCCTTGATGCCATAGTGCCATGACACGTCGTCGTCAAGCCGCAGTTCGGTCGATGGAGCCATTGCGGCATATCGCACCTCCACGCCATCGCGCACGAAGCCCTTGCCGACGGCAGCATACCTGCCAACGAACTGTCCGCCGGCGGAGAACCCGGTAACGATCACGCGTTTAAGGGCGGGATACCGTTCCTTGTCACCAAAGGCCATCAGAATCGCATCTACCACATCGAACGAACTGAGCTTCACGCCCGCGGCATCTCCTCCGCCGCGCCAATCGTCGTCTGGCTTGCCGTGCTTGGACAAGTCCCATCCCCAGGAATCGTTCCATACGGCCCTCCCGTCGTCCTTTATGCCGTTCTTGACAAGGATTCTCCTTCGCGGAAAAAGCGGCGCTATGACATACGGAGCCGTGTTCGACGGGCCGACGGCATTGGCGAGCGCCCTTGCGAACGGTTCCACGTCTCTGGTGAGCCTGAATCCTCCGCCCCAGCCGTGAATAAGTATGGCGGCCGTCTCGCACCTGCTTCCGTCCTCAATGCGGTGAGGCGCGAAATAGTAGACCGGCGCGGGCGTTCCGGACACCTGAAACAATTTGAACGCCGGTTCCGCGTCCGAATCCCCGGCTGCGACAAGGCGAACCGCCGAGAGGGAGGCCAAAGCGAAAATCATTTTTGCGCGACGCATGTTGCTGCCTTTCTTACACTTTCAGATATACCCGATGCCGGTCAAGGAACCAGCAAGTCAACCAGCATAGCAGCACGATTCCTGCGGCCTCGACAAAATCCGGGCTTGGGAACCATGACGCAACGCCACCAAACAAGAACTGCGAAATCTGCCGGTAGCCTACAATGCGCCTAAGCATGTAGATCGCTATCGAGTTCGCTCCGACAACCTGCAGGAAGAAGCACCAGCGGTCATGGCGCAACACGTCTATGATCCAGTAGAACAGCGCCAGAATCATGAGCGAATACCCGCCCACCACGAGCATGAAGCTTGGCGTCCATAGCTTCTTTATGATCGGACAGCTGAACGAGACGCCCCATCCGGCAAGCCCTGCCGCCAGACCTGAAAGCGCAAGATACAGAACTTTGCGTTCCGCCGTGAGAGAGCCGCGTCCTGAACGCAGAAGGTCGCCCGCGAACATCCCCATCATGGCAGTGGCCGAACCGAAGAACGATACTGGCACTCCGGACGGTTCCAGCAATCCGGGGATGTAGAACTTGCCGGGCGTCAAGCCCAGCCTGTCAAGATATCCAGGGAAGCACCCCTCTGGCGTGAACGGCCCAAAGCCGGCCGGTGCATCAGGCGCCGTCAGCTGCAGAAGCGCCCAGTAGCCCACGAGCGTTGCGCCACATATCGCGAGCCTGGCTTTCACACCGAAATGGACATACCACAGCGCGGCCACCATCCAGGCGATGCCGATCTTGCCCAGTACGCTCGCATAGCGGAAATCCGTGAAGTTGAAGGCGAGGATCCCGTTATACACCATGCCGAGCAGAATCAGGGCCGCCGCGCGGCGGAATATCCGCGCATGGATGCGCAGAGGCGAATCCCCGCGCTCCACCTGTTTCGCGTAGGAGAACGGAAAGCTCACGCCGGCAATGAACACGAACAGGGGAAAGATGGTGTCGTAGAACGCCAGCCCCTCCCATTCCACATGATGGAACTGGTGCTCGAACCACCATTCCGATCCGCCGGGGAACAGCTTGCAAAAGCCACGCACGACCTGCTCCAGGCCGAGAATCCAGATCATGTCAAACCCGCGCAGGGCGTCTAGCGACCGCAGCCTGCCGGAGCTCATGAACCTTTCTCCACCGAGACCGAAAGGCGAGCGGAATAGTCGCCGTTGGGAGAAATCGGCTCTGCGACTGTCGTACGGATTCCGTCCTCACCCAGATCAACCGTGAAAGGCCTGTCGAGATCGCCCATCTGCGGGGAGAGGTAGATGAGGAATCGCTTCACGTTCTCGGTCTCGACCTTGAAGCGGTTTCCGCCGAGATTCTCGGCGATGATGCGCGCGCCGTCGTTCCATCGCCGTCTGACAGGCGAATAGGTCTGACGCGCGAGATCGTCATCCGTCTTGGCGACGGGCGGACCGTACAGCTCGATGCCGTCGACCTCGATCTCGCCGGCAGACTTCTCCGCAAGCTCAAGCCAACGCGACTTCGTGACCTGCTCGAGATCGGGATGCTTCGTGCCGCATGGAGTGACCAGCGCCACCCTCTTCGCGTATGGATTGCGCCGCTTGTCTTTCGCCCATGCGAAAAACCGCCGCATGGCCGCCTTCGCCGCAGGGAAGGCGAGCGAATGGCCTTCAGAGTGTTCGTCGTAGACATGCTCCACGCCATGGCGGGTCATCAGGTCATGTGCGCATCTGGCGAAGCTCACTCCGCACCAGTGGTGGCGGCGCGGCCTCTTGTGAGTGCCGGAATAGCCGGGACGCGGCGAGCAGTCAAGCGCACCATGCTGAATGTAGACCGGCGTTCCCAGAAACGCCCTGAAGTCAGCCTCCCACCATGCGCCGGAACTCAGCCACACGCCGGCGAACCTGTCGGCAAGTATCTGCCCGAGATGGCACGCCCCGTAGCAGCCCATCGAATGGCCGCCTAAGAAAATGCGGTCACGGTCGATGCTGAACTTCCGGCTGGCGGCGGCTATCGTGGCATCGATGAGCTTGGATGTCCCGGCAATGTTCCAGCGGGAACTGCCGCCGGTGACCGGGGCGGATGGCGCCGCCACGACGAACGGCGCATTCGTGACATCCGGCATCAGGGCACGCCGCTCTTCGCTGAAGTAGCTGCCGGGCGTGGCATCCGTGGACGCAATGCCGCCACCGTGAAGGAACACCAGCAGCGGCACAGGGCGGGAAAGGTCAAGTCCGTCTGGGACATAATAGTATATCCGCCCCGAATCGCGTCCGGGGGCGGGCTCCTCGAACGTCAGCTGTCCGCCGGTCGCCAGGCAGGGCAACAAGACGGCGACCACAGGCATGAGAAGGGGTTTCAACGCGTCAATCCATGTATGTGCCAGTGGCATCGTGATCGTCAAGCCCCATGTCGTGCACCACGTCACGCAGGTTGCGGATCAGGTCAAGATCGTAATGCCACTTCCAGAGGGGGCTTTCCTCGTAGGCCGATCCCCACGCCGCCGCCGCGCCGCCAGCGAACGTATCGGCGAACACCTTGCCCTTCTCCTTGCCCTGCCCGAAGCCCCATGTGGTCACGAGCATTCCCTTCAGCCCGAGCTTGAGGACTGATTCTCGCTGAACCATCGTGTTGTCGACCTTGTGGCAGGGACATGATACGACCTCGAACCCCTTGTCCTTGAAATGCTTGAGCGACGCGTAGTTCCCCTCTGGGCACTTCAGGCCGTAGACCCAGTCGCAGATCACCATGTCACGCGGCAGTTCGTCCAGGATCGTGATCGATTCGTCCGTGCCGTTGGCGACGGAGCCCGGCCATTTCGGGTCGCGCTTCTTTATGAACATGTCGTGCCAGAGCATCGGCGTTGCGCCACGGGCCTTGAGCCCGTCGTGCAACGCCTTGATGTGCTTGACGGTCAGCGCACGGTAGTCTGCCGCGAGGCAACGCGGACAGTTCGGCTTCGCCGGCTCGTCGCAGCCGATGTGAAAATATGGCGGGTTGTCAAACAGCTCCATCAGCTCGTCGATGATCTCGAACTGCACCTTGAGCGTTTCGGGATTGGAGATGCACCAGTTCCATCCGTTCAGCGACTCGAATAGCGGCGCATATTCCCCATGCGCATCTAGGATGGCGTGGCGCCCGGGGGAGGTGATGCCCATCGAGGCGTGTCCAAAGGCGGGTATCTGGGGGATGAGCGTGATGCCCAGTTCCTTGCCGAGCTTAACGAGCCTTCGCGTGACGGCTGGCGTCATCGTCCCCTCCTTCCACCCCCACCACGGGTGCCGCTCCGAACGGAAGGTGCCCCATGGTTCGATCACCGCGTAGTTGTACTTGAGGTAAGCGGCGAGGCGAATCCGCTTCTCGATTTTCTCTGGAGTCGTGCGGTTGACATACCAGCCAAGGTGAATGCCCCTGAACTTCATCGCCGGCGCATCCGTCACCTTCATCGCCGGCATCGCATACCATTCGACCTTGCGCACGTCGCGCGGCATGGCAAGGATCGTCTGACGAAGCGTGTAGAGCGCATAGCGCACGCCTTGGAGCGTGTTGGCCCGCACCGACACCCCGTCGGGACGCGCCGTCAGCTCGTAAGCTTCGTCGCCGCCCGCGACCGGCTCGCCTGCGAACGTCGCCGCCGCTACGCGCGGCGCATTGGCAGATGGGAAGAACCACCCAGTCTTCGTGAGGCGGAACCATTCGTCGAAACGCGCCTCGGCCCATTCCGCCGCCTGCCCCGAGCCGTCCGCGCATGCGATCGTCACGGTCTGGCTCCTGTCGAGCCGCACCAGCGTATTGGAATCGACCGACATCGTCACTGGCTTCGGTTCCACATACGGCGCGAACACGAACTCCGCCGCCGAAACGCCCGTCGAAATCGCACACAATCCACAGATTGCCGCCATCCTTTTCATGTCTCTTCTCCTTCTTTTCCCGTTAGCAACCAACCGCTCAGCACTAACCGCTGGCTACCGCTTCATTTCGTTGCGGAACTTGATGTAGCGCGTGATGTCGCGGATCTTCCCGTCCTTCAGCTCCGCATAGCGGAATAGCGTCTGGGACGGCGCCGGATCAAGCTGCAGCTTGCTCGCCTGGGACCAGCAGTTTAGCGTAAGCGCGTATATGAGGCGCACATCCCCTGGCTTTACCGCGCCGGAGCCATCGACGGAGGCGGGTTCGCCGCCGCCCACGAGGTCGACCCCGTGCCGCCAGCCGAACACGTGCGACTGGAGGACTTGAAAATTCTTGTCGAACACGAAGAAGCACGGATATTCCTCCTCCGGCGTGTAGAAGTTGACGTACAGCCTCTCGCCGTCCGTAGCCATGTTCTGCACGCCGGCGGACACGTCAAAGCCGTGGTCCACGAGAAACGGCTCGCAAAGCGGCTCAAGCGTCTCGGCGTCGAACTTGCCGAAGTAGTTGCCGCGGAAGGGCTTTTCGGGAATGCGCGCCGGCCCCAACCCCACATACAGGACGCCGTCCAGGCAGGTGATGCCGTCGGCGGAACGCTTGAACTCCTTGGAGCCGACGCGCTTGAGGTTCTCGTCCCAAACGTCTATGCGCCCCCTGTTGCCGGGCGTCTCCTGCTTGCCGCAGACAGCCGTGTAGAGCTTGCCGTTCCAGAAGCAGATGTCGCCGGTGTGCTTGTCGGCCCGGACGTGCATGATCATCCGCCCGTACCAATCGAACTTGTATATGCCGTCATGAAGCGTCCCGTAAATCGCGTTTGACGTCACGCACATGCCTTGAAGGTGTCCGCTCCCTTTCGCGAGTGCGCCGGGGCGCGTGAGGATCGGCTCCCAGTTCGGCGGGATAGGTGGAGCGGGATGCGATGCCAAGACTCCCGTCGCAAAAGCGCACACGCCTCCTATGATCAACATCTTCTTCATATCTTTTCTCTAATCACTAACCACTAATCACTAACCACTAATCACCGTTTCAAAGGATACCTGAAGACGCAATGGCGGGTGATGTCCTCGATCTTGCCGTCCTTCATCTCGGCGAACTGCAGCAGCGCCTGAACGGGCAGACGCGGCTGAATCTTCTTGCCGCCGATCCAGTTGACGGTAGTGCTGTAGATGAAGCGCACCGCGCCGTCTTCGCCGCCAGGTATCACGTCCACGCCCTGCCGCCACCCGAAGACGTTGGCCGCCTTTACGGTCTTGAAATCCTTGTCGAACGTGATGAAGCAGGGCGTCTTGGCCGTCTCGTCCGGGCTGTAGAGCGCCACGTAGATGTTCGTGCCGTCGGTCGTCATGTTCTGCGGTCCGCACGAATGCTCGTAGCCGGGATCGACGGCGAAGGGCTTGCACAGCGGCTGGAGCGTTTTCGTGTCGTATTTGCCGATCCAGAACCCGCGGTTCGGAATCGCGGGCTTGGTGAGCGCGCTCATCCCCGCGTAGATGACGCCGTCCAGGCAGGTGATGCCGTCGCCGCCATGTCCCGTCCATGTCACCTCGCGGAGGAACGTGAGATCCTCGTCGTACTCCTGGATGGCTCCAGTGATCTTGGGCGTCTCCTTCCTTCTCCCGCCCACGGAGACGACCGTGTAGAGACGTCCGTTCCACCAGCAGATGTCGCCCGTGTGCTTCTCGGTAGTGACGCGCTTCAGGGCGCGTCCGTACCAGTCTGTCTTGAGAATCTGGTTGTGGAAGGCGAAGTAGAGCGCGTTGGAAGTGGCGCACATGCCCTGAACGTGCCCACACCACGTGTTCCCCGTCATTTCCTGTACCGCGCCCGGCGCAGTGAGCCGGGCGTCCCAGCTGGGCACCTGCCAGGCGTAAAGCGAAAGCACGGCACCCGCCGCGCAGACGGTCAACAGTTTCTTCATTTTCATGGCAACCCCCTTAAGCGCACCTATTTCACGAAAAGCAGCAATCCGCCGGTGTGTGGATGCAGGTAGCCGTCCTCGTCTTGATCGACGCGCCTTGCGCCCGTCGGCGCCGCGCTATCCTTCCAGCGGAATAAGTTGCGCTCCTCGTCCGTAAGAGTAGCGTTGAACTTGATGACATTGCCTTCCAACGGCGCATCGATCGTGATTGCTTTCGGCTGAAGTCCTTCGCCCGCCGTGAACGACGCGAACGAGAGCGACCCGCCCTCGCCGACAGTGAGCGTCGCGTTCGTGTTCACCGTGAGCGCGTCAAGCGCGTTGGACTTCCCGTCGGCGACCGCCAGGTTGCCGCCCGCCAGCACGACCGCGTTCGTCATGCTGTTGCTCGCGCCCAGGATGAACGTGCCGCCGTAAAGACGGGTCTGGCACCGAACGGGCTTGCCACTCCCTGCCAGTTTGAGCGCACCGTCTCCATACTTCTCGAAATGGTAGTACTCAAATTTTGCAGCAGGCGCCTGGATGCCAGCAAGCGTGCAGTCAACCTGCTCGTCGCCAGTCACATTGTTCACATTGATCTGGAAAGTCCTGGCACTTGAAACGGTTGAGTTTCCGTACGGCCTTATGCCACTTCCCTCAATGCTGGACGGTTCCGAGCCTACCACATTGTAATAGTTTATACTAGTGAGAACCGAACGTGGAGCCGTTGAGCCTGAAGTCATACGCGCACCATCCTTCAGCAAGAGATAGTTCAGGTAAATCCCACCACCGCCAATATGATCCAAGGTGCCTCCATCCACCTCCACCTGTTGAGAACTCGCGATCTGACCATTGTCGTCGCGCCGCAGAATGCCACCGCGCTTGATCTTGAGCGTACTGGTGCCTCCTGAAATGCCTACACCGACAGTTAACCCGTCAGCACAGAGCTTGACATCCGCGTTGGTAAGCACATTGACGTTGCCGTATGTGGGGAACGCGGTCGTGGATGTGACGGTCACGTACAACGGCCTTTCACCGCCATCGAACGTCAACTGGTTGCCGACCATGGCGTTCATGGTGCCGTTCAGCGTGACGCACCCCATCTTGGACTCGCCTTCAAAGGTCGCGGTAATCATGTGGATGCCATAGCCGCTTGTGCTCGCCGATGTCGCCACATTCCCTGTAAGGGGAATCTCCGAGAAATCAGTATTAATCGGATGAGTTGACAACGGCTTGAAGCCTGCGGCGGTCGCCTTGATTTCCACATTCAATCCATTCTGACGGAGCATGGCCATCACAACCTTGTTGTTGCTCCCTGCCGCGTACTGGAACTGGCAGGTGGCCGTATCGGTAGCAGAATCATACTTGATATGGTAGGCATCCGTCGGCGTACCGCCAACATCGGTATAGTCGGCGTAGTTATGACTTCCGCCCAGCATTCGTCCCGTAAGCGCCGTCAGGGCCGACAGCGAGCGGTTCGTGGCGATGACCTGCCATGACGTGGTGATCCACGGCTCGAAATAGTAGGAACCCGTATAGGCGGTCGTTGGCGCCATCGGCACGATGCGCACGTCGCCGTCGCCGGTAAAGGTTTCCGTGATCGTGTTGTCGCCTTCCGGCACAGCCACGACAGCTTCCATGCCGGCGGCGACAGACGTTTCGCCGCCGAGCGTCACGCCGCCATCGAAGCGAACGTTCGCCAGCGCGGCCATGCCCTTCTTGGCAGCCATGATCTTCGTCAACCCCCACTCGGAAACCCTGCCGAGCTTTTCGCCGCCATCGGTGATGTTCGCCACGCACCAATGTCCCTTGTCAGGCCCCTGGACCTTACTGTTCGCCCAAAGGGGTGTCGACGGATAGTAGCCAAAACGCGGCGACCGCGAAATGGTTATGCAACGGATGCCGCTGGCGCTGATTTGCGGACGGAAGGTATAGGTGTGGTCTGCGGTAATGCGATTGAACGTGAAAATGTTCGATGACGGACCATCTATTAAACGCTCAATGCGCCCCGGACAGATGTTGCCCGTTGAAACATAAACCACCGAATTTGGCTCAAGATCGGAGGCGACGATAATATTGCCGCCATTATAGAAGGTGTTTGTCCAAGACTGGTATTGCGCGGCGTACTCCGTGAGAGCCGTATTACTCGTCCAGACAATGTACGCCCCGTCGCTGCGGGAGAGGGTGAGCTTGCCGAGGGTTGTCACCTTGCTGGCGAAGGAGACCGTGCCGGAGGTGGACAGCGTGATCGCCGCGTCGTCGGCAAAGGTCATCGCGTCGCCCGTGAGCGTGATCGTGCCGCCATCCGTCGGAGTCGCCGTCAGCGTCTTGACGTCGGTCGTTCCTTCCTCATAGGTAAGGACCACGGTGCCATCGCCAAGCGACGTATCGCCCGAGGTGTAAGGGTAGGATCCGTCGGACGCAGAAGCGCAAAGCGCCATCAGCGAGACCGCAACCGGTATGCTTTTGATGTTCATTTTGCATTCTCCTTCTTCACAGGCACTTTACGAGTGGCTTGTACTTGGCGAGATACGCCGCGTTCTTCTCGTCGCCGCCAGGCGCGTTCGCGGAGTTCCAGACGGGCGGCACGATGCCGCGCTCGACGCACTGGCGGCACGTTTCGATTTCGAGAAGGTGGGCGATGGTGAAATCGACCACGTTCGAGAGGGGGCCGATTGGCGTCGTCATGCCGGGAACGTTCACCACTGCGTCGCCTACCGGGTTGTAGTCGTCGATGCAGACGTCCGCATAGTCGAAGAGGTTCTTTCCGTTCGGGTGACGGATGAAGTGGTCTTTCGGCATCTCGTTCTGCCAGTACGACGAGGCGACGGCGATGATCTTGCAGCCGCGTCTCTTGCACTCCTCGGCGGCGTCGATCGTCGCCGGATTGATGCCGATGTTGTGGAAGAAGAGGACTACGTCGCCTTCCTTGACGTCGTAATACCTTACGATGGACGCGCCGAAGTTGACGGTACGCTCGAGCTCTAGGTACTTGAGCGCCTGGTTGAATACTGAAAGCGCGGTTTCCATCATCGGGTTGATGTTGGCGAGCCCGCCTGCTCGGAAGAACATCTCGCCCATCGCAAGCGTGGTGTGCCCGCCGCCGGCATAGACGTTGATGAGCTTGTCGGCTGCGATTGCGTCTGCCATCAGGGTCGCGGCGGCCTTGATGTTGGCCTCCTGCTTTTCGGCTACTTCCTTGATGTTGGCTATCGCCTTGTCGATGTATCCGTAGTCGTTCAGCATGACGGTTCTCCTAGCTTGGACTTTAACAAACAAGCATATTATACAAAACCGCCAAAGCCAATGGAATGCTTAAACCGCCAAGAAAACATCATCATTCCGCCAAAGTGAAAACGGCTGTCTTGCCCGGGCGCGGACGCTCAAGGGTTCAAGTCGGCCTTTACCACTACGGCGCAGTGGTCTGTAGCCTTCGCATCTGCGATTACGCGGCGTTCGGTTACGGCGACGTGCCCGGCATGGGGCGTGTCGACCATGATGTAGTCGATGCAGTGGTCAGGTCCTGACGACGGGTACGTGCACACCGCCGGGTCGTTGAGGATCGTCATGCCTTTCTTCAATTCAGCAATCGTCTCGGACTCGGGCGTCACGTTGAAGTCGCCTGCCAGAAACACCGGCTTGCGGTAGTCGGCTATGTTCGCCAATGCAACCTTGGCGGCGATGAGACAATGCTCCGCCTTGAGCGGGAAGTGCGTGCAGGCGACCGCGTAGTCCTTGAATTCCACGAACTCTATGCACCTCGTATGGCAATAGCCTGGCACCAGCACCTTCGAGACCTTGAGCGGCTCCTCTTTCGAGAGGATTGCCAGGCCGTATTCGCCAGCTCCGTCAAGTTCCTCGGCCGTAGCGGCGTTTTGCACGCGGAACTTGTTCATCTTCGTGTTGAGCGTCTTGCGCACGAAAGTGCCTTTCATGCCGCAGAGCTTGGCCAGTTCGGCGGTCTGGTCAACGAACCCGACGCGCTTGGTCTTGCTGTCGATTTCCTGTATGGCCACCCAATCCGGGTTGACGTCGCGGATGACCTTCGCAACCTGCGGCAGATGGCCGAGGTTGCCCGGCGCCAACTTGAACGCTCCGTTAAGCCCGCAGCCGATGCGTATGTTGTAGCTCATCATCGTGACGGGCTTCGCAAAGGCGAGCGACGCCGCAAAAGCGACCGTCGCACCGATTATCAGTTGTCTGTTCATCATTCCCTGCCCTCCGTGTGAGGCTTATTATACAACATTCGCATGCCATTGTTCAAGCGGCGCGGCTCATTTCGCATTATGCCGGCGCATGCAGTTCCCGATCCTTCAGGCGTTCAAAAGGCTGAAGCAAAGCCCCCGTCGTTTCCGACGGGGGCTCGCATGCCTCGGCCGTACTCGTTTTGCTACACGAATATCGACATCGGCGGGGTTGTGTGGTACGCGCCGTTGTAATAGTAGTTGTAGCCGTCGTAGTAGTAGCCGTCGCCGTAGTAGCATACGCCGTTCACGAAGATTACCCATTCCGCCTCGACCCATTCCCACGCACGGAGCGCGCCAACGCGCCACATCGGAACGGCCGGTCTCGCCCAATAGTGCGCATTGCGAGGGAGATGCTGGCGGAAGGCACGGGGCGGCGGCGCGTGATGATGTAGGGCACGGGGCGGCGGCGCGTGATGGTGAAAGACTCGGGGCGGCGGTGGCGCGTGGTGGCGGAAGGCACGGGGCGGCGGTGGCGCGTGGTGGCGGAAGGCACGGGGCGGCGGCGGCGCGTGGTGGCGCGGTTCCGGACGGGCGTACCCATGCCTTGCGACGGCAGGCTGACTGACATGACGTGCCGGAACGGTACGCACTGCCGCGCTTGGCCTGACTGCTGCAGGTCGTGCGACATGAGGGGGCCGCGCCTGTTGGGCCACCCCTGCAGGGCGCCCGTGGCCGCCGCCTCTTGGCGCAGCGGACGTTGTCATGCAGGATGCCGCGCAGGCCATCCCGACGAATGCGAATTTCACGAAGTTGTTGTTCATGGCGCACCTTCACTTTCTGCTTGTGGATTTTATGGCGAGCCCATCTCGCCCTTACATCAAGCAAGGAGGCTATGGCATCCGTTTCTGACAAGCTCTCTTTTATGGCATCGGAGACGACCTCTCGTCAGGCAGCGATGGCGGTCAACATCGGCTTGCCGTCAGTTGTTGTCGATCCACCAGGCGGGCGGCACCTGATAGTTGAGGTGACCGGTGTCTAGGTAGTCCGTCACCTTCATGTCCTGCCCGACAAGGCGCAGTGCATTGCCAAAAGCGGTGTCGTACATCGGCGGGCGTTTCGGGACGTCCGTCCCCCATGCGGCGGCGGACGCGAACTTGTACATCTTCACCCAATCGTCTCCGCGCAAGTGGTGCCACGTGGTCTCGACAAACCCGAAGCCGCCGATCTCGGCAACGTAGTCGGCCATCGGCTTCATCGCGTTGTAGTTCATCCACGGGCAGCCGGCGACAGGGAATCCCTTCCCCTTGAAGTATGCCATCGTCGGCCAGTCCTTTCGAGTCTCCTTCATGTCGCCGTAGGAGTACTGCCAGTCGCAGATGATAACGTCTTTCGGAAGCTTGTCCGCGAGCGAGGCTGTCGATTTCGTGCCATGGTGCACGTAGCCCTTCCAGCGCGGGTCGCCGCGTTCAAGAAGCATGTCGTGCCAGATCATCGCGCGTGCGCCGCGAGCTTTCACGAAGTCGGCGAGGCTGGCGATGTGCCTGCATACGAGTTCTGCGTAGGGCGTCTTGCGGCACTCTGGACATGACGGCGGCTGGGCTTCGTCGCAGCCGAGGTGGAAGTACGGCGGGAGCCCGAAGTTGTCGTGCATTTCGGCGATCAGCTCGCGCAGCACGCGCTGCGTCTCTGGGTTGGAAAGGCACCAGTTCCAGCCTCCTGGCTCGAAAAGCGGCTCGTACTCGGGCTGGATGTCCAGCGCCACGTGCTTTACCGTGCAGCTGCGGGAGGATGTGGCGTGGCCATAGACGTTGATTTGCGGTATGAGCGTAATGCCGAGGTCTCGCCCGACCGTCGCCAGGCGCCGCACCTCCTCCTTGGTCATCGTTGGATTGGGCCAATGCCACCACGGATGCCTCTCGCTCGCGTACATGCCCCATGGTTCGATGATTGCATGGTTGAACTTGAGGAGGGCGGCCAGGCGAATCGCACGCTCCATTTGCACGGGACGCACTTCCGGGAACCAGCATAGGTGCACCGCGCGGAAGGCAAGGTGCGGACGGTCTGCCACTTTCAGCGTCGGAAGGATGCGTCCCTCCGTCTTGAATGTGCCGCGCTTGGCAATTGCCAGCTGTCGGAGCGTGTACGCCGCCCACCTGACGCCCGCAAGCGTCCGCGCCGCGATTCTGACGCCGGTCGCATCGGCGGAAATCGCGTAAGCCTCGTCACCCTCGGGAGGGGCGCAATTTATTGCGTCCGCACCGGTCGCAGCAAGTTGCGATCCTCCCGTCACATTCGGAGCCTGATCGCCATACCACTCGGCAAAATGGCGATCCAACCAGACCGCAGCCTCCGCGTCCGGGCACGCCACCGTGACGGACGCCGAAGCGTCGAATGCGACGGGCCTGTCCATGTCGCAGGAGAACTCCACAGGCGTCGGCAACGGCACAAGCTCAATCGCGTCCGGATTCGCCGCATTGCCGCCGTAAGCCAACATCGGTGCAGCGAAGACCACCGCCATGCAAACGACATGATTTATTCGCATCCCTGGCTCTTCCCGTGCGTTCCTTTATCACAAGCACTTCTACTTTTCAGCGATTTCCCTGATTGTGTCGATCACCTTGGTGATGTATCCGTAGCCGCTTAAGCATTGCTTTTCTACTTGTTTGTCTTATTTGTTCAAAACCCGCCTGTAGCTCTCGCCGATCGTGTCCCAGAGCTTCAGCGCGTCGGGAGCGCCGACTACGGTGCCGTAACCGCCGCGATACGTCCACGCGGCGATGCGGTCTATGCCCTCTGCCGCCGCCAGGTCGACCCAGCGCGCCACCTGCGCCCAGTCCTTCGGCTGCTTGTAGTAGCCCATGAACCAGCGCTCGGACTGCTTGCCGTACTTCTTGGCGATGGCGACCGTGCGGCGCGTGATGTCGAGAAAGAAGTCCTCGGGAAGCGCCCAGTTGATGATCGTCGTCGAGAACACGTCGAAGTAGGGACAGGCCCCGACCATGTCCCAGTTGTCGTAGCCGCGGTACTCGGAGACATAGTAGCCGTTCTGCGTGGCGTGCACGCAGCAGGTGATCTCCAGCTTTGGATCGATTTCCTTCAGCGCCTTCGACGTCTCGGAGAGGACGACGAGCGCCTCGCGCCAGCGGAACTGCTTCACGTCGTTCGTCATGTACTTCGGCATCGGGTAGCCGTAGTAGTCCTCGAAGCGCTTGCGGCAGACGGGGCACCAGCACGTCCAGTCGTCCGCCACTCCGCCCGTGATGGAGGCGATGCCCTTGGGGAAGGCGTAGTGCGGTTCGTCCCAGAAGAAGCCGTCGGGCTTCGCCTCGCGTGCGAGCGTGGTGCAGAAGTTCTTGAAGTAGTCGCGGTAGCTGTTCGTGTTGAAGCATGCGTAGGGCAGCTTTTCACCGGTGAGTGCGCTTACCTGGCGGTTTTCCACGTTGTCCTGCAGGAACTTCGAGACCTGCTCGCCGCCGAAGTACTTGCCGTTCCCCCACGGGTCGATAAGGACGCGGAGACCCAGCTCGTGCGCCTTGGCGACGATGGCGGGGATGTTCGGCCGCCAGAAGTCGAAGTCGAATTCTGTGACGGCCAGTATGACCTGGCTGACGCCGTGAGCCTTCATTTCCTTGAAGTCGGCCTCGGCGTGTTCTACGTAGTTGAGCCCGTAGTAGCTTATGGATGTCTGTGTGATCATGGTTCGTTGTTTCCTAGTTGTTGGGGGTCAGAGTTGGAGTTGGAGAATGGATTTCTGCCATTCCTTTCTCGAACTCGAACTTTCCGTCCCCGCTTTTCTTTCTGCCAAAAAGATGTTCAAGCTCGTCGAGCGGCTTGCCCTTCGTCTCCGGGATGAAGAGCGCGACGATGAAGTAGAGGACGCCGTTCGCGGCGAAGAAGAAGAACATCGACGCCCAGCCCCAGGCGTTCACCCACGGGAGGAATGACGAGGCGAGTCCCCACGCCACGAACTGGTTCATGAACAGCGCGATTGCCATGCCGTTCGCGCGTATGCGAGAGGGCATCAGCTCGGAGAGGACGAGCCACACGCAGATTCCGGGGCCGAGCGCGTAGAAAACCTGCATCACGAAGAACGCCGCGAGGCAGAAAAGCCCCGTTGCGCCGGAGGCCTCGACCCCGAAGCGCTCGATGGACAGAAGGACGCCGCCAATAGCGGCAAGGCCTAGCGTCATGCCCGCCGTTCCGACCTTGAGAAGCCACGTGCGCCCGACCCTGTCTATGAGAGAAGCCGCGACGAGCGTCACCACGAGGTTGGTCAGCTTTATGGCGAAGTCGCCCACGTTGCCGAGCGCACCCGCGAAGCCGGCCTTCTGGAAGATCATCACGGAATAGCTTGTGATCGAGCTCATGCCCGTCGTCTTGTTCAGGGTAAGCACAGCGACTGCCAATAGAAACGGCAAAACATAGCGACGGGTGAAAAGCGATCCTCGCGGCAATGTCGCGTTCGTCACGTCCGTCCTATCCGTCACGTCATGCAGCCGCTTCAGCCACACCGGGCTTTCCGGCAAGCGAAGCGCCCCGAAGAAAAGCACCGCGACAGGAGCCATCGTCCACCAGAAGTTGACTTTCCACGCGGCGGACTTGGCGGCGCAAGAAACGATGTCGGAAGGCGCGTCCGCCGCGCCGTAGAGCCGGGCGACGAGGTACCCCGTAGCGGCCGCCGCGACAAGCCCGAGGCCTAGGCAGAACTGAAATACGCCCGTGCCGCGTCCGCGGATGTCGCTAGGCAGCGTCTCAGTCAGGTACATCGGCATGACGACGCTCATGTAGCCGGCGCTCATTCCCTGGAGGACGCGCCCGAAGAGCATGGACCAAAGCGAATTCTCCGAGAGGCAGACCGCCGGTATCGCGACGAGGAAGAGCGCGGCGGAGGCGACTATCATGCGCTTCCTGCCAAAACGCTCCGCAAGCATTCCGGCCGTCAGCGACGAGACGATGCCGCCGAAGAGCACCGCGCCGACGATCCAGCTCAGCTCCGCGTCCGTGAAAAGGCGAAGCGCCCTTATGTACGGCGAGGCGGCGGCTATCACGCCGAAGTCGACGCCATAAAGAAGCCCGCCCAGCCCGGCAATTGCGAGCAGGTAGCGCGTACGTGTCATTTCACCCTGTTTCACCGTGGTGCATTTTACCAAAACATCACCATGCGATGAATACCCTATTCGCCAAAAAAACATAACCTTTTCAACAACGCCGAGGCCGGAAGCGAATCAAAGGCGGGGGGATCTTCCAATTCGGTGCCCCATTGAAGTTTAGCGAGGGGGATGCTATACTACAAGCGTGTTTTTGCCCGAAGTTCTCGGGTCGGCGAACAATAAGGAGAAAAACATGATTACGTACAAGACAACGGGAACGTGCTCGCGGGCCATCAACTACGAGGTTGAGAACGGCGTCGTGACTAAGTGCGAGTTCGAGGGCGGATGCCCCGGCAACACGCAAGGCGTCGCGAAGCTAGTCATAGGCCGGAAGGTCGAGGAGGTCGTTTCGCTCCTCAAGGGCATACAGTGCCGCAACGGCACGTCGTGTCCCGACCAGCTGGCAAAGGCCCTGGAGCAGACGGCCGCAGCAACCGCCTGACAAGCTTGGGCGACGGAATCGGTCGCGAGCGCATGTTCGCGGCGCCGGCCTGTCGGTTGCAGGCTGGCGCGAAGTCTGCTATAATCTCCAAAAAATCCAAAAAGGAGTTTATGCTATGTGCTTGTCGTCTCTTCTTCTTGCGGCTTCGCTGACGGTTACGGCCGGCGGCGACGCATTCATGGTGCAGGGTTTCCCAAAGGGGTTCGAGCTTGACCGCAAGCTGACCGCCTGGATCGGCAGCGGCGACGCGAGGCTCGTAAATTTCGAGACGGTCGTAAACGACGGCACGTGCCGTCCCGCGGCATGGAGCGGCGGCACCTGGAGCTCGATGGATCCCTCGGTCCTGCCGGACTTCCTTGCGTTCGGGTTCAACGGTTGCGGCTGCGCGAACAACCATTCGCTCGACTTCAGCCAGGACGCTCTCTTCATGACGATGAAGACGCTCCGCGAGAAGGGGATGCCGTTCGCCGGAATCGGCGAGAACCTTCAGGACGCGACGAAGGCGGCGTTCGTGGACACGCCGAACGGACGCGTGGCGTTCCTGTCGCTTTCTTCCGCGTTCCACCCGGACGCGATGGCCGGCTGGAAGACGTCGCGTTCGCCCGGGCGGCCGGGACTGAGCGGGCTCCGCTGGAAGGAGACGTATCTCGTTACCGCGCGGCAGTTCGAGTGGGTGAAGGAGATTGCGTCCGAAACGGGGATCAACGGGAACCGCGAGCTGGACATTCGCACGGGCTTTACCGCGCCAGACGCGCCCGGCACGTGCCAGATGGGCAGCCTGGCGTTCAAGGTAGCCGACAAGCCGGGTCGCACGTCGGCCTGCAACGCCAACGACCTGAAGCGCATCACAGAGGCGATCGCCGCCGCCAAGCGCCAGGCCGATGTCGTCGTCGTGCTGCCGCATTCGCATACGATGCGCTACAAGAACGTGGAGGAGCCGGCCCCGTACTTCATGGAGTTCTGCCGCGCTGCGATCGACGCCGGCGCGGACGCCATCATCGGAGGCGGCACTCACCAGCTCAAGGGCATCGAGATCCGCAACGGCAAGCCGATCTTCTATTCGCTCGGCGACTTCGTCTTCCAGAACAACGTAGTGCCGCTCGTGCCGCCGGACTTCTGCGAGCAGTATGGCGTTCCGCTTGATTCCGACGCGAAGACTGCGTTCAACGCGCGGTCGAAGGGCGGCAAGGTCGGGCTTCATGCGTTCCGGGAGAATTTCCTCTCCGTCGTGCCGCGCCTTCGTTTTGAGGACGGTCGGCTCGCAAAGGTCGAGATGCTGCCGATCGAGTTGCACTGGATGAAGGACTGGTCGGTCAACGGCCTTCCTCGGGCGGCGGATGCAGAGGCGGCAGGCGTCATCTTTGCGGCGCTTGTCCGTACGTCGGCAGATTTCGGCACGAAGCTCGTCATGCGCGACGACGGCATAATCGAAGTCTCGCTGTGACGGCAATGGGCCGCCGAACCGCAGGAGAATTCGACATGTGCGCTTGGTTGAAGCGAGGTTCTTCGGTCGCGCTGGCGTTGTGCGCCTGCATGCCGGTCATGTCCGTGGCGGAATGCCGGCCGGGTTCGTCCGCCGCTGACGATTGCACTGCATTCGTCGTCGGCAAGAAGGCCAGTGCGACCGGGCGCGTCATCGTGGGCCACAACAACGACGGATTGGGCCCGATGCGCTATGCGGTACTTCCCGCGACCGATTCCGCGCCCGCGCTTCAGGAACCGGGCAGGAAGGGCGGCATGGGAGGCGGGAAGTCCCCCGCCATTTACTGGCAGGCCGTCTATTCCGACAAGGCGAAAGTCGGCAAGACCACTGGAGACGTGCTTCTCAACGAGCACGGCGTGATCATGTTCTCGAACTCCGGCGGCTTCATGCGGGAATGGGCCGGGCAAACGGCTGATTTGCCTGACGAGGCGACGTCTGGAACGGTCGATGGCGGACTTGGACTTGCGCTCCGCTTCGAGGTCGTCCGCAGGGCGCGCAGCGCTGCGGAGGGAGTTAAGATAGCGACGTCGCTTATCGACAGGTATGGTTACGGTCCCGATGCGCGGACGTTCACGATCGCAGACCGCGACGAGGCATGGGTTCTCTGCGCGGTCAAGGGGCGGCGTTACGTGGCGCGGCGGTGTCCGGACGATGCCGTGATGGCGTATCCGAACATTCTGCCGGTGGGGAGTATCCTGCCGGGAGACATTGTTTCGCCAGGAATAGAGGGCAAGCGCGATGCTTTTGACTTTGCCGCCACGTATCAGGGGCCGCGCACCAAGCACGACCTCTCGCAGAAGCATCGGATCGTCGAGTTCTACCGCATTGCGGCAGGCGTGGCTGTTGACGAGAAGGAATTGCCATGGTCGGTGAAGCCGGCGCATCCGGTGTCGGTCGACGACCTGAAGCGCGGTTTCAGTTCCCATGCCGTGGGGCGTGACCGCGTGTCCGTTCACCCCGAAGAGAATCCGGGCGTGTCGTGGCCGATATGCCGTCGCGCGACGCTCGAGTCGGTGATCTGCCGGTTCGCTGAGAATCCGTCGGACACGCAGATCTTTCTTGCTCCGGGGCGTCCCTGCGAGACGAAGTACGACGAGTTCCGTCCGTTCAAGGACGCGTTGCCGGCGTATTTCGCGACTGGCGAGGCGGCAGAGAAACTGCTAGCCGGGCGGCTTTCCGCAACTAGCCCTTGATACTGGATATGCCAACCTTTTTGTGCTAACTCCGAGGGCTGGCAAAAAGCCTCACTAACGTTCCGCTTCGAGCTTTGCGCCATCCAGCCGCGCTCAAGACACTTCTCATGTGCATGTTTAGGGTCTGCCTTCGGCAGAGGAGGTCTGGAGGACACCTCCTCCAGACACGAAAACATAGAAATGCGACAGGACACAGGTTGAAATGTGCGGAGCAAGAGCCGAAGTGGTAACGGAGGCCTTTTTGCCAACCTTCGGAGTTTCATCAATAGCGCTTGATGTATTATCCTATCTGCCCAGCCGATTTCCCAGGGGTGGGGAATTCCAGCTCCTTGAAACGGTTGCGGTTTTGGAATAAGTTTGGTATAATGCGAACCGTCAAGCGATAAAATGGGAACTTAGCAATGAGCAGAATCAAGACCTTGTCAGCCTGCGCCGCTGCCGCGCTGATTTTTGTTTCTTCCACGTTCGGGGAAGATGGCTATATCGAATCGGACGGGACATGTTTCGTAAACACTGGATATTTCATCGGACCTAACACACAGATCGAATTAGACTTCCAGTTGACGGAGATCGTCAGCCAATGTCGCCTTATTGGAATTAAGAGTCCAGCTACCAATGTGACCGATCCCGACAATCCTCGCTGCGAAGTGTACATTGGTTATGATGGCAATGGGGTGGCGAGATTTTCGCTCAACGGTTCAAAGGCGGATGGAACCCGCCAGGCGGGCAATTATTATCGCGCTGGTTTGGAGCGACATCTCATACGCATTGATTACCCGGCAAGTTCCGGTCAGTTCAAGGTCTATACGAATGGAAACCTTGTCGATAGCCGGAACTTATCGGCATTCCATACCTCCACCGCCAAATACCCGTTGGGACTGTTCGGCGGCAACAATACCGTCTATGGCTCTACGCCGGACTCATACTGGGGCGCGTCAAAGATGAAGGTGTATCGCCTTAAGATCTACGAATCCGGTAATCTTGTGAGAGATTTTGTGCCTTGCATCAAAGGCGGCGTTCCGGGATTCAAGGTGACCGGCCCCAGTATGGACACGTTCATCACGGGCGTGGATATAGCCAATGTCAAATATGGTGGCGACATCATGGAAGAGATGGACGATCCTTACATCGCCACTCCGAACAACGACGTGGTCGCAGGCGCCGAGGCAGGAAAGAGCATCAGCCTGGATACTGGATACTATGTGCAGCCGTATTCTCGCATTGAGCTGGATTTTGCCCCGCTTACGCCGCGCTGGTCCAAAGATGATCTTTATCCAAACTGCAACTTCATGTGCGCCGAAGGCGGCGGTCATCTTTTGTACCTTCTTGGACGTGCCAATCTAACAGAAACCGGCTGCTTCTACTACAAGATTGGAACGCATGAGACGAACATCAAGCGTATCAGTCTTGCCAATGCCTACAACATCCGCCGCATGGTCGCGTTTGACAGCAACACCGTGTACGTGACCACTGCCGGGTTCACGAACCTCATGGAACATGCCGCTGCCGGGAAGGAGATTGTCAATCCGATGAACTCCTACACGCTCCATCTCGCCAGTCACGCACGAGCAACGAGTGGTTTCGCGCCTATGAAGATCTACGGACTCAAAATCTACGAACATAATGTGTTGGTAAAGGACTACAGGCCAATCGTCACCAACGGTGTGCCGGGGCTTATAGACCAGCTCCATCCAACAGACGTTCGCTTTTCATCCACTTACCTCGGTGGCACTAGGACGAATGTAGTGTTTGAGGCGGGAGGGAATTTCACCTGCACGGATGGTTCGAATGAAGCCTATCTTGAATTCGATGGTGTGAGCGGTCATTTGATCAATACGGGTTATGTCATTACACCGAATTCCTGCATTGAGGCAGACTTTTCTGTTTATAACACGGTATACAATGGCCAGCAGGAATTCTTCAAGCAGGAGTTGTCCAACTCAAATCCCAATATCCTTGCGCGTCTCTACATCAACAGTGCCTATACGCTCTCCTATCAGTTTGATGACTATAGTACCTACCAGACCGGCGTCGGCATAAATACCCAAATTAGCGCCGCAGATAACAGGCGCAGGCAGTTCAAGCTGGACGGCTACAACAGCCAGGTGACGATCAAGTGTGGTAACGAGACCCTTTTTGATCAGCCTATGGCACGTGACCACAATAACACCGGGCGCCAACAGGTGTTGAAGATCGGAACGAACCGCGCCCATATGAGGCTGTATAGCTTCAAGATTTCGGAATCCGGCACGGAGACTCGCAACTTCGTGCCGTGCTTGACGAACGGTGTGGCGGGGCTGTACGAACAGTACACCAAGGTGTTCTACCCGCTGGCGGGCGGCAAGGTTCGCGGCCTGGGGACGAAGGGCTCAGGTGCGTTCGTCACCGAACCGCAACCCGCAACGCTGACGAGCTCAGGGGTGGCGAACACCACGACGCTTACCTGTTTCGCGCCCAGCGCGCAGAGCTACGAGTGGTACGAGGACGGTGTTCTCATGCCGGGCGAAACTTCGGATTCGCTGACACTGACGTGGGAAAAGGCAAAAGCGAAGACGGGCAATCACAGCCATACCTATTCCGTCAAGCCTGTCTACACTGTCTTCAACGAGAAGGTCAAGGGCGATCCAGTGGCCGCGACAGTCGAATACACGCCATTCGGCATGGCTGTGAGAATCCGGTAGCGTGATGCCATGACGGGCGTGATGACGATTGCAGCCGTTTGTGCGGCGGTAGTTTCAACGGCAGCCGCGGCGACATTCCTGGACGAACTGATGCCGGTGCCGAAGGCTGTCGTTGCAGGCGAAGGCCGGATTGCGGCGGAGCGCCTGCGGAACGTCACGGTCGTGCGCGGCGCGGTGCCGGAGGCGCCGTCCGCGACGGCTGACGAGGCGTATGTGCTGGAGATCGGCGGGAACGGCGTGAAGATCACCGCGCCCGGCCCGTTCGGCGAAATGTGGGCTCGCGTAACGCTCGACCAGCTCGTGCGGCTCTCCGGCGGCGGCGACGTGCCGTGCTGCCGCATCACGGACTGGCCGCGCCTAAAGTGGCGCGGATTCATGCTTGACTCGTCGCGCAACTACCTGCCGCCGCGAGGCGTGAAGGACGTGATCGACGTGATGTCGCGCTACAAGCTCAACCTCTTCCACTGGCACCTGACCGAGAACTACGCCTGGCGGCTCGAATCGAAGCGCTTCCCTCAGCTTCAGTCGGATCGGGCGTTCCTTCACCGGCACAAGGGCATGTTCTACACTCAGGAGGAGTTCAGGGACATCGTCGATTATGCGTATTCGCGCGGCGTTCGCGTGATGCCCGAGTTCGACTTCCCGGGCCATGCGTTCGCCTTTCGCCGCGCGTTCGGGTTCAAGACGATGTCCGATCCGGGCGTGGCCGAGACCGCTGCCTCTCTCTTCGAGGAGCTTTGCTCGCTTGCGCCGAAGGAGAAGATGCCGTTCATACACATGGGCACGGACGAAGTGTACGATCGCGAACTCGAAGGCGCACCCAAGGAGACGCTGGAGCTGATGGCGAAGGCGATCGCCGACGGCGGACGCACGACGGTGAGCTGGGTGCCTGGCGAGAGCTACGGCAGCGATGGCCCGCGAATCAACATGCTGTGGACGGACAAGGTTTCGCCGGCCGGCAACCCAGGCGCGTATTTCGACGCCATCGGCATGTACATCGAAGACTTCGACCCGTTCGAGCTGCTTTCCGTGGCCGTCTATCACAAGGCTGCGCGGTGGCATGATGCCGGCGATCTCAATCGGGGCGCCATATTCTGCGCCTGGCATGACGGGGCCGTCGGCCTGCCTTACGAGAACCTTCTGCGCAACCAGCCGGTGTTCCCGTCGTGCGTCCTGTTCGGAAACGCCTATTGGAACGGGCGCGGCACCGATCTCCCGCAGTTCCGCAAGTGCCTGCCGCAAGGCGGCGATCCGCTGCTCGCGGAGGCGGCGGAAGTGGAGCGGCGCGTCGTGGCGCAGCGCGACCGGGCGCTGCGCGACCTGAAGCATCCGTTCCATTTCCTGCGGCAGACGGACATGCGCTGGCGGCTGACGCAGTCCGACGGCACGTTGATTGCGAAGGACATCGCGCAGGCGACGATCAGTCCCGGCCGGCTCTGCGGCGCAGGCGGGAAGCCGCTCCTCCTTTCGCCGACCAACGGAACCGTCGTGGCCGAGACGTGGATCAGGTCGCCGAAGGATCAGAGGGTCGGCGCGTGGATCGGATTTACGAACATCTCCCGCGACCATGGCATGGTGTACACCGCTCCGCTGCCGAACGTCGGCGAATGGAACCGGTTCGGCGCGTCGGTCGAGCTGAACGGAGAGAGAATCGCGCCGCCGAGGTGGAAGCGTCCGGGGCTTAAGAAGGGCAATCCCATTTCAGACTGGACGCCGGTCTGGACGCTGTACGAGGCGGACGAGGAGCCGTTCACGGATCAGGAGTACTGCATGCGCGAGCCCACGTCTGTCATGCTTCGCAAGGGGTGGAACCATGTGAAGCTGACGATGCCGAATCCGGCCGTAGAAGGGCCGAGACGGCAGGAGCAGGGGAGGATACGCCATCGCTGGGTCGGGACTTTCATTCCGGTGGCCGGCACGACAGACCATCCGCAGGAAGTGCCGGGGCTCGAATACGCCAGCTGTCCGCCGTCCGCGGCGAATTGCAATTAACATCTTGCTAACAGGAGAACTAGGGAGACAAGACATGGGAAATACGATAAGAAAGGCCGTGCTCACGGGTGCGGCGGTCTTCATGGCCGCCGCCTTGCAGGCCGAGTTCAAGGCCGGGTTCGCCCGGGCTGACGTTACGCCGCCGCTAGGCATTCCGCTCGTCGGCTACTTCCGAACCCGTCCGGCAGACGGGGTGTTCGACCCGCTCTGCGCCGAATGCGTGGCGGTGTCTGACGGCGAAAGCACGGCGCTCATCTACTCCGTTGACAACCTCCAGCTGCGCAACGAGTTCTTCGCGGAGGCGTTCCCGGCGATCACAGCCGCGACAGGCGTTCCGCGCGACCGCATCTACGTCCATTCCACGCATACGCATACGGGTCCTGCCGTCATCAAGTTCGAAGAATACTCCGATGAGCAGGTCCGGCTGACGGAGATGTACGCCAAGATGCTTGTCACGCGGCTTGCCGATGTGGGCCGCCAGGCCATGGCCGACCTTGCGCCGTCGAGGATCGCGGTGGCGAAGACCACGTGTCCGGGCATCTCGTTCATACGCCGCTACCGCATGAAGGACGGCACGGTGCGGACCAATCCCGGCGTCAACAATCCCAATATCGACTGCCCGCTCGGAACGCCCGATGACACGCTTCAGGTCGTCCGTTTCATGCGCACCGGCGCGCCGGACATCGCCATCGTCAACTTCGGCACGCATCCTGACACGGTCGGCGGCACGAGGATCAGCGCCGACTGGCCGGGAGTTGTGCGCAGGACGTTTGAGAATGGCATCGGCGGCGGCGTGAAGTGTCTCTTCCTCAATGCAGCGCAGGGTGACGTGAACCACATCGACACGCACCGCTCTCCGAAGCGCGCGGCAATTGACTCCTTCAAGAACAAGAATACGGTCAAAGCACTCGGCACCGCCATGCACATGGGGCGCAAGGTCGCCGGTGTCGCGATGGGTGTGTGGGACGAGTGCGAGGAGATTCCGACCGGCGCTGTGCGTGGTGCCGTCACCCCTGTCGCCATGAAGACGAACATGCCAACCGCCGATGAGATCAAATGGGTGGACCTCTTCGATGCCGGGCGCAAGGACGAAATCCCGCTCAAGGGCATGGAGTTGACCACCCTGACCAGCAGACGGTCGCGCGTGCGGATGTTCCGGAACGGGCCTGACCATCTTGACATTCTCATTTCGTCCGTAGCCATCGGCGATTCGCTCGCGTTCGCGGGCGTACCGTGCGAGCCGTTCGTCGATATCGGCCGCGACATCAAGGCGGGTTCGCCGTTCCGAGCCACGCTGGTGAGCTGCCTCGTGAACGGGAGCGAAGGCTATATCCCCTCGACCAAGGCCCACCATGAAGGCGGCTACGAAGGCCTTTCCTCGCGCTTCAAGGCCGAGACCGGCGACCGCATGGCGGCGGCGCAGGTGGAGCAGCTCAAGCGGTTGGCGGGCAAGGACGAGGCAACGAAGTGAATCTGAGATTTCTCGTTGTTGCGGCGGCATTTCTTGCCGTTCCGCTGATGGCGGCCGACGAATCGCATCCGCGGGCCGCCTGCGACGCCGTTGCCCTGAAGCCCGGCGCCTGGGAGCCTTCCGTTCGCGAACGCCTGAACGCGCTGATCGAGCGCAACCGCGGCAATCCCGACGCCTACGCAGTGTTCGACTTCGACTACACGACGGCGATAGGCGACCTCTCCTACGCATGCATGTGGCGGCTGCTGGAGACGTTTGCCGTGAAGACGAACGACGTGCGCACACTGTTCGCGGAGGGAGCACCTCCGAAGTACGCCGAAGAGATCGATGAGATCTGCGGCCTCGCCGCGAAACTGGTGCCTCTTGCCGGACGTGACCTTACGGGCCTTCCCGAATGGCGAGAGTTCGTCGGGCGCTACTGGAAGTTCTACCGGCGGTTCCACAAGGAGGCAGGCGACTATCGCGCTTTCCTGTGGCGGTCGCGCATGTTCGCGGGCTACACGCCCGAGGAGCTGCGGACGCTCGCAAAGGCGGCCATAGAACAGACCCTTGCGATGGGGGGTCTGCACCGTACCGACTTCGCGCCGACCGAGAAAAGGGGGCTCGCGTTCCCGCAGGAGATGAAGGACCTGTTCCATGCGCTGAAACGGGCGGGCATCGCCGTCTATGTCGTAAGCGGATCGTTTCAGGAGACTCTGCTTGAGGCGACGGGGCCGGACTTCGGCTTCGACCTCGATCCGACCTGCGTGTTCGGCTCGGACTTCAAGACGGACGCCGCCGGGCGGTATCTGCCGGAGATGAAGGAAGGGTGCGTGAAGACCGGCGAGAAGCCGGAGTTCATCCGCGCGCACATCGCGCCGCGCCACCACGGCGCGGACCCGGTGCTGGCGGCCGGCGACTCGCCGGGCGACTACACGATGCTCACGGAGTTCAAGGACCTTCAGCTCGCGCTGATCTTCCACCGCAACTGGCCGCAGCAGATGATGCACGACCTGGCTGCCTCTGGCGGCAGGGTGATCGTGCAGGGGCGCGACGAGACGCGCGGCTGCTTCATACCGTCGCACGAGTGCATCTGCCCGTGACCGAGGGAAGCTAACCGTAAAAACCGCTGCCGAAATGAAATACTTCTGCTTGTGCATGAGCCCAGCGATTGACGCCACGGTGACGCTGCCGTGTGCGCCCAAGGGGGAAGGCGAGATATTCAAGGACGTCGCCGAGGAAGAGAACGTCGGCGGCAAGGCCGTCAACGTGGCGCGGTGGCTGGCCCTGCGCGGCGCGGAAGTCGCGTGCGGCGGACTTCTCGGCGAGGACAACGCCCGTCCGTTCGAGAAGGAGCTGTCCAAGTACGGCATGGAGGATCGCTTCGTGCGCGTCGCCGGGGCGACGCGGCGCAACGAGATGGTCGTATGGCCGGGCGGCAGCATGAAGCTGAACCGCGCGGCGTTTCCCCTGCTGAAGTCCCTTGGCGGCATTGACTGCCTTGCCGGCGCCGCAGGCTGCGGAGTTGCGGTGCTTAGCGGATCGCTCCCCAAGTGCTGCGGCAAGGCGTTCTACGCAGATTGCGTCCGCGCACTGAAGGCCAAGGGCGTCACGGTCGTGCTGGATGCGAGCGGCGAGGCGATGCGCCTTGGCGTGGAGGCGGGTCCGGACCTCATCAAGCCGAACGCCGAGGAGTGCGAGCCGCTTGTCGGATTCGTGCCGAAGGCGCCCGAAGATTTCAGGAAGGCGACGGCGATGCTGCGGGAGAAGGTCGAGCACGTCATAATCTCGGACGGAGGGGCTGGAGCCTGGTTCGACGGCGAATTCGCCGCCGCGCCCAGGGTCGATGTCGCCGACACGACTGCAGCCGGCGACACGCTGCTCGCCGAGTTCTGCTGGCGTGCGTTCGGCGAGTCCGCCGACGCTTCTTCCGCCGCGCGGTGGTCGGTCGCGGCCGGTTCCGCCGCCTGCACCATGCCCGGCGGCGCGCCGCCGTCGGCAGCTTTTGTCGAAAAACTCAAAAACGAAAGGTAAATCAGAATGAAGACTGTCGGATGCCTGTCCATTGTTGCGCTGGCCGCCGGATGCACGATGTCGCTCCCTTGCGATCGCACGGGACTCCTCTACATGTCCCACGTCCATCGCGGAGGCGGGAAGCTGGAGCGCCCTGACAACACGCTCGAGACGTTCAAGTGGTGCTGGGAGAACGGCTCCGCGCTGGAGTGCGACTGCCGCAAGACGAAGGACGGAGTGGGCATAATGCTCCACGACAGGACCCTGAAGCGCACGGCTCGCGGCATATCGCCGGAACTCGCGAAGAAGGACGTGTCGAAGGAGGTGACGTGGGCTGAGATCAAGGATGTCGACGTCGGCTCCTACCTGAAGGATCTCAATCCTTCCGCAGCCGACTTCAGCAATCACCGCATTCCGACGATAGACGAGACGTTCGCCGCGATGAAGGGGCATCCAACGTACCTCTGCTTCGTGGACGAGAAGGGCGCGGGACCGGAGTACATCGCAAAGAAGGCGGTCGAGGCCGGCGTGCAGGACCAGGTGTACTACACCGGGCAGGACTACGGGAAGGCCGTCGAATGGACCAAGATACTCCCAGGCGGCAAGACGCTGCTCTGGATCGGCACGTGGCCCGTGCCGAAGCCCGAGCACAACGCCGCCGACATAGCCAGGTTCGAGGCCCATTTCGAGAAGATCATGGACCAGGTGCGCGCCGGCGGCTACAAGGGAGTCTCGGCCGTGTCGCTCCACTCGTACTACAACCCCAAGGCTGCCGAGCCGTTCGTGCCGCGCGCCTCATATCTCAAGAAGCTCATCGACGAGTTCCACGCCCACGGCATACCCGTTTGCTCAATTCCCTTTGAGGGCGGCGACACCGAGGAGGTCTACTTCAAGCTCTTCGACCTCGGCTGCGACGGGTTCTCGACCGACTATCCGAGCGTGATGTTCTCCGTTATCCGCAAGCTCAAGGAGGGCTGCCGGGAATGAAGCTCTTTGACGATCCGGCCACGGACCGGAAGTTCGGCCGCATGCAGTGGCGGATGCTCTTCGCCACGATGATCGGCTACACCATCTTCTACTTCATGCGGAAGAACTTCTCTTTCGCGATGCCCGGCCTCCAGCAGGACTGCGGCATATCGAAGTCGATGCTAGGCAACTTCCTGTTCTGGGGCGGCATCGTCTACGGGCTCTCGAAGTTCCTTAACGGAATCATCGGTGACAAGGTGAGCCCAAGGAAGATGTTCTGCCTCGGGCTCCTGGTCTGCACGCTGGTCAACGTCGCGTTCGGCTTCGCGCCGCAGATCGCCTCGCTGTTCTCCGGCGAAGCGTCAGGCGGCGCGGCGGCCTCGTCGGCCGTCGCGCTCGCGTGGACGTTCGGGCTTCTCCTTGTCCTTAACCAGTTTTTCCAGGGAACGGGCTTCCCGCCGTGCGCCAAGCTGATCGCGTTCTGGGTTCCGCCTAAGGAACTCGCCACCAAGATGAGCGTTTGGAACACGTCGCACTCCATCGGCGGCGGACTCGTCGCGAAGGTCTGCGGCGTGATCATGGGGCTTGGGGTGATCGGGTCCGCCAACCAGGGCGTCGGCATGTGGCGCTGGTGCTTCTGGGCGATGGCCATTCTCGGCGCTCTCGGGCTTCTGCTCATGCTCGTGTGGCTGCCTGGGACTCCGAAGGACGAGGGCATGCCGGACTTGCCCGGGACCAGGGTCGTCAAGGGCGCCGACGCCGGGGCGGACGATGCGAAGGACCTCTCTGCGATGCGCATGGTCTTCCTCAACCCGGTAATCTGGATGCTGGGATTCATCAACGTGACGATAAACGCCGTGCGTGCGCTCGTCGCCGACTGGGGCCCCACGATGCTCCAGGAGGCGAAGGGGTTCACGCCCAGCGAGTCCGGAACCGTCATCATGCTCTTCGAGTTCGCCGGCATAGCGGGAATGCTGTTCGCCGGCTGGGCTACGGACCGCATCTTCGGCGGCCGCGCCCCCCGCCTTTGCGTGTTCCTCATGCTGCTCACGGCGGCGCTTTTCGCGGCGTTCTGGTTCCTCCCCCCGGGGATTGCCGGCGCGGCCGCGCTCTGTCTCGGCGGGTTCTGCGTCTACGGTCCGCAGGCGCTCACCGGCGTAACGGCAACCAACCTCTCCACGAACCGCTTTGCCGGAACGTCCATAGGCTTCGTTTCGCTCTTCTCGTATGTGGGCGTGTCCGTGGCCGGAAAGGTTTTCGGCAACCTCGCTCAGTCTTCTGGCGGCTGGCACTTGCCTCTCATGGTCGCGGCCGCCACGGCGGCGACCGGAGCCGTCCTCTTCGCCGTCCTCTGGCGCACTCGCGCCAACGCCTACGCGCAGTAAGGTTTATGGTATAATCCGCTCCATGAGAAACGACCTCGGAAAGCTGACCGCCCTTGGCAGGAAGATCGAAGCCCCGAAAGGCTACGACCCGTCCGTGCTGGACGCCTTCGACAACAGGAATCCCGACCGCGACTACTGGGTCACGTTCACGGCGCCGGAGTTCACCACGCTCTGTCCCGTGACAGGCCAGCCCGACTTCGCGACCCTGACGATACGGTACGTTCCTGCGAAGCGTCTCGTCGAGTCGAAGTCTCTCAAGCTCTACCTGTTCGGGTTCCGCAACCGCGGCGACTTTCACGAGGACGTGGTGAACGTCGTATACGACGACTTGACCAGGCTCCTGAAGCCGAAGTACATGGAGGTGTTCGGCAAGTTCGCCGCGCGCGGCGGCATAACGATAGACCCGTTCGTGAACGGCGGCGCAGGCGCGAAGTGGAAGGCGCTGGCCGCGCGGCGCTTCGCCGAGTGGCGTGGCGTCAGGGGCTGAGGCCCGCTCATGGGGGATCAGCCGGTGAAGCGTACGCTTGCAGTAGGGCATTTCCTTAATGCGGACTTCCAGTCCGCCTGCGCGCCGCACCTGGGGCGGATACGCGAGACTTTCTTCGCCTGGCCGGGCGTCCTGAGCTGCCGCCCCGCGCCGGACTTCACGCCGGAACTGCGCGCGCGCATGGTCGCCGACCTGGCGTGGGCAAGGGCTAACGGCGTCGAGCTGGACACGCTGTTCAACTGCAACTGCTACGGCGACGCCGCCATTTCTCCCGAGCTGGCGGACTTCGTATCCCGCAATCTTCGCGAGATGGATGCGGCGGGGCTTTTCCCTGACACCGTGACAACCACCTCGCCGTTCATAGCGAAGGTGCTGCGCCGCCGTTTCCCGTCCGTCAAGATACGCCTGAGCGTCAACATCCGCGTCCACGGCACCGTCGGCTTCGAGCCGGTCATGGATCTTTTCGACTCGTTCTACGCATCGCGCGAACGTCACCGCGAGCTCGACTGGCTCGCCGAACTTTCGCGCTGGGCGAGGGCCAACGGCAAGGTCCTTGGAATGCAGGCGAACTCCGGCTGCATCAGGCAGTGCGCGTACCAGACGTTCCACGACAACCTGCACGGGCACGGCGACGGGCGCCGTCCGCAGGACGTAGCGACCATGAAGGACTACGGCTTCACGTTCTTCCTCTGCAAGGAGAACTACGAGCGTGGCCGTTACGAGGATTTCCTGCGCTCGACGTGGATACGTCCGGAAGACCTGCCGGAGTACGAGGAGCACGTCGACATCGTGAAGCTGGCGACGCGCCGTCATCCGCACCCCGTGGAGGTGTTGAACGCGTATGCGACGTATTCTTACGACGGCAGCCTTGCCGACCTGATGGATGCCTGCCATGCGCTGCCGAAGTCTTTCGACAACAGGTCGTTCGACGAGAACCTTCCGCTCTGGCGCGCGGTGCGCGGCTGCCGCGACGCGAACGACTGCCGGCACTGCGGCAGGTGCGCTGCGCTCATGGACGCCGTGTTCCGCGAAAGGGCCTCCTGACATGGGCAGGGTTCTCGTTCTCGGCCGCGGTGCGAGCGGCAAGGCCGCCGAGGCGATGTTCCGTGCCGAAGGGCGCGACGTCGACGTTGCAGACGGTTGCGACCTTGTCGTGGCGAGCCCGGGCATCCGTGTCGTCAGCGAACTGCAGGCCGGCTGCGAGGAGCTGAAGCGGCGCGGCTGGCGGCTTCTCGCAGTCACCGGCTCGAAGGGCAAGTCGAGCGTCGTCAAGGCCGTCGCGGACGGTCTCCGTCTCGCTGGCGTCAGGGCGGTCGCATGCGGCAACTACGGCACGCCCGTGTGCGAAGTCGCGATGTCCGATGCGCCGTCCGGTCCGGCGTGGGGAGTTGTCGAGGTGTCCTCGTTCATGATGGAGACGACTTCGCTCGGGCCGGAAGCATTCGAGGCGGCGGCGCTGCTGAACCTTCAGGAGGATCATCTTGACCGGCACGGTTCTGCTGCGGCGTACCATTCGCTGAAGCGGCGGCTGCTTTCGATGTCGGCCTGTCCGCGCGACTTCTCCTCGGTGAGCGCGGATGCCGCGCGCGCCGAGGCCGGGACGCTCTTCGCAGGTTCGTACTTCGACAACGACGTGCTTGCCGCGAACGGGCTGGCCGCCGCGTGGCTCATGCGCGAGGCGGGCCTTGATGACGCGGCGGTCCGCAGGGCGTTCGCGTCGTTCGAGCCGCTGCCTCACCGCTTTCAGCTTGTCGCCGAGATTGACGGCGTTCGGTTCGTCGACGACTCGAAGGCGACGAGCATTGCCGCGCTCGCCGCAGGAGTGACGATGGCGGGCGGCGGAGTGCGCCTGATTGCAGGCGGATTGCTCAAGGGCGACGACCCGTCGGCGGCCGAGCCCGTCTTGACAAGACGGGTCAAAAAAGTGTATCTTATCGGCAAAGGCGCGGAAGCGCTTGCGGCGGCCTGGCGCGGCACTGTGGATTGCGAGATTTGCGGTACGCTGGAAAGGGCAGTTGCGGGCGCGAGACGCGACGCGGCGAGGGGTGAGACGGTTCTGCTGTCGCCCGGAGCCGCGAGCTTCGACCAGTTTCAAAGTTTCGGGGAACGCGGGGACGTCTTCGCGGGACTCGTCAAAGTCAAGAAAGAAGGAACAGACAAATGAACAAGTTCGGAATGGTGATTGGCGTCGCGGCGGTCGCGGCGATTGCCGGCTGCAAGGACCCTGACTACAACCGTGGCGGAAACACTCAGAACGAGCCGACTACCATCGGGGAACAGCCGACCCCGGCGGCGGTAACGACGACGCCTAGCGACATCGAGGTGAAAGACGTCCCATTGGCAAGGTGCCGTTGCGCTCCCGGCACGCGGCACGCGAAGCCCTGCGCCTGCGGCGCCCCTGACTGCACTTGCATCGTCTCGGCGGCTCCGGTGGCGGCCAAGCCTGTGCCGGCGGCCGTTGCCGAGCCGGAGACCACGATTTACATCGTCCAGAGCGGCGACTATCTTGCGAAGATATCAAAGAAGTACAACGTCACGATCGCGTCCATCAAGCGGCTGAACCCGTCCATCGGCGAAAAGAACGTCGTGCGCGTCGGGCAGAAGATAAAGCTTCCAGGCAAGATCGACGTCGGCGTGCAGAAGGAGCCGGTGAAGGCCGCAGCAGCCAAGCCTGCCAGGAAGCCGTATGCTCCCTATTCGGGCGCCACCAAGGAGTATGTCGTGAAGAACGGCGACACGCTCGGCGCGATAGCCTACGCGAACGGCATCAGCATCCGCCAGCTCAAGGAGCTTAACGGACTTTCCACTGACATGCTGCGCATCGGCCAGAAGCTGAAGATTCCGGCCGAGAAGGTCGTTGCCGCCAAGCCGGCCAAGCCCGCTGCCGCTGTTGCGGAGAAGGCCGTTGCGAAGAAGAAGGTTGAGCCGGCCGCGCCTGCTCCTGCCGCTGACTCTGCGTCGGCAGCCGCTGACTCTGCGTCGGCAGCCGCTGAGCCCGCGCAAGACGTCTCTCCTGCGGCCGAGACGCAGTCTTCTCCCGCCCCTGCGGTTTCCGCTGACGAAGCCCCCTCGACGACGACATATGTCGTGCAAGAGGGAGATGACATAACCGGCGTGTCCATTCGCTTCGGCGTCTCCGCTGCGGTAATCCGCGAACTCAACAATCTCAGCGACAACGATCAGCTCGTTCCCGGGCAGATCATCAAGCTGCCGGCTGACGTGCAGCAGTAAGGCGAAGTGCGCAAGTCCGCACTTCTTGCATTCGGCCTGGTAGTCACGGCTCTCGTGCTGCTGGGCCTTGTCGTTCTCTCCAGCGCGAGCGAAGCGAACGCCATGCGTTACCATGGCAACGACGCATATTTCTTCATGCGCCGCCAGTTCGAGTACCTGCTTGCAGGCATCATGGTGGTTGTCGCGGTGTCGTTGTTCGACTATCGCAAGTGGCGCGACTGCGAGTTCCTGACATGGGCGTTCTACGCGGTGGTGCTCGTGCTTCTGGTGGTGGTCCTTCGCGCACGCGCCATCAACGGCTCGCATCGCTGGCTGAGCTTGGGTCGCGTCAGCCTGCAGCCGAGTGAACTCGCGAAGCTGGTGATCGTAATAGCGCTGGCGGTCTGGCAGGACAAGGCGGGCTACAGGGTCGAGCTGTTCATGCGCGGAGCATTCTGGCCGGCGGTGCTGATAGCCGTCCTTGCGGTGCCCATTCTCCTCGAACCGGATTTCGGCTCGGTCATGGTCGTAGGCTCGGTGGGGTTCCTGGTCATGTTCGTGTCCGGCACGCGAATCCTGCACATGACGCCGTTTGCGCTTGTCGGCGTCGGCGTAGTGGTCTACAAGGTGCTGACCAACGCGAACCGCGTAGCGCGCCTCTTCGACGAGCGCGCTCTCTACCAGGTGAACATGGCTCTTGCCGCGATCAGCAACGGCGGGCTGTGGGGCGTCGGACTCGGGAATTCGATGCAGAAGCAGCTATACCTGCCGGAGGCGCACACGGACTTCGTCTTTGCCGTTGGCGCAGAGGAACTTGGCATCGTGTTTTCCGTCGTCGTCATACTCCTCTTTGCCGCGTTCTTCGGGCTCTCCGTCTACATCGCGCGACGGGCCAGCGACCGCTTCGGGCGCTTCCTTGTGGTCGGGATGGCCTTCATCATATTCTTTCAGGCGATGTTCAACCTTGGCGTCGTCTGCAAGGCCCTGCCGACGAAGGGCATGGCGCTGCCGTTCTTCAGCTACGGCGGCACAAACCTGCTGAGCGCGTTCTTTGCGGTCGGCACGATCCTTTCCGTGGGCATTCACTCCTACCGTGACCGCAAGCATGCGCTCGGTCGCAAGGTGCTGATGAGGGTCTGAGATGGCGGAGAGTCCCCATCCGAAACCGTTCACCGTCTCGGCACTTACGGTCCAGCTCAAGTCTGCGATCGAGCCGCGCTTCACCCGCATCTACGTCGAGGCCGAGATCAGCGGCTGGCGGCTCTACCCGTCCGGCCACGCCTACTTCACGCTGAAGGATTCCGGGGCGCAGATACAGGCCGTGATGTTCGCGAACGCCCTTGGGCGCTGCCGGGCGGCTGCTGGGCTGAAGGACGGCGCGAAGGTCGTGGTGTACGGCAATGTCTCCATCTATGCTCCGCGAGGCAACTACCAGCTCGTCGTGCTCGCGGCGAAGCTGGTTGGCGAGGGCGACCTCATGCAGCGGTACATTGAGCTTAAGGCGAAGCTGGAGAAGGAAGGGCTCTTCGACGCGGCGAGGAAGCGTCCGCTGCCGTTCCTGCCGCGGCGCATAGGGCTCGTGACGAGCGAGGCTGGAGCCGTCGTGCACGACATGTGCACCGTGCTTTCGCGCCGTTTTCCAGACCTGGAGATACGCCTCTTCCCGTGCCAGGTGCAGGGCTCCGCCGCTGCCGCGTCTGTCGTGCGCGGCCTTGCCTACTTCAACGACCCGTCGCTCGACTGGAAGGCCGATCTGCTGATTGTTGCGCGCGGCGGCGGGAGCTTCGAGGACCTTTTCTGCTTCAACGACGAGACGCTGGTGCGTGCGGTCGCCGCGTCCGAGATACCGGTCGTGTCCGCCGTGGGGCATGAGACGGACTTCACGCTCTGCGACTTTGCCGCAGACGTCCGGGCAGGCACGCCTTCCATGGCGGCGGAACTTGCCGTGCCGGTCGTTGCCGAGCTTCGTCAGCGCATTTCGGTCTGCGACCGCCAGCTGGTCGCTTCGTTACGCAGCCGTGGAGAGTTCTTCGCCCAGCGCACGGACCATCTTTCGGACGC
The DNA here is from genome assembly GCA_017514235.1 of Kiritimatiellia bacterium. Classification (GTDB taxonomy): domain Bacteria; phylum Verrucomicrobiota; class Kiritimatiellia; order RFP12; family UBA1067; genus UBA1067. Next base: position 50,021 of record JAFWKK010000026.1, read on the forward strand.
GCTTGTCGACGCCCTGGCGCTCTTCCGCGAGCGGCTTGAGCGCAGGCTGGAGCACGCCGCGACGAAGATGCGCCTGCTGTCCCCATACGGTGTCCTTGAGCGCGGCTATTCGCTGACGCGCACCGAGGACGGCACGGTCGTGCGCGACGCCGCGTCGCTGAAGCGCGGCACACGTCTTGTCACGCGCCTTGCGAAGGGCGAATTCGCCTCCGAAGTCGTCTGATCCGTTCGGTTTGGCGTAATAGAAACAATTTGTCGCAGCAAGGCAGTTTTCAAAACTGCCGCGCTTGATTTCAGCGCGGCGGCTTTGCTTATACTACGAGCGTCTTCGTGCGGGTGGTCGTGAGGGCGGCGGACTGTCCGGGGACAAGACATAGTTCGGGACCTGATTGGGAGCGTCAAGTCGTATGTGCATGATGGTGTTTACTTTGCCTTCATGGCATTGCGGACAGCATTGAACTCGGCGAGGATTGCCGTATCGCGTTGCGAACTGAGCGTGTTTCCGACGAGGCAGGCGATTGTGCTGGCTAGGAATCCGGGCAGAAGTTCGTACATATAGGCACTCAAACCCGCGAAGCGCCAGCCCAGCATTACCGCTAGGCCGGTGAACATTGCGGCGAGCGCGGTGGGCCACGCCATGCGCCGCGAATACAGCGAGAAGAGGATCACAGGGCCAAACGCCGCGCCGAAACCTCCCCATGCAAACTGCACGACAGTGAAGATCGTCTCGAGGTCCATGAGCGCAATGCCGAGCGCGACGAGCGCGATCACTGCGACGAATATCCGCGAGATGCGCACAAGTCTCTTCTCGGGCAATGTGCGCGATGCAAGGCACTTGTACATGTCCTCGGTGAGCGTAGAGGAACAGACGAGCAGCTGCGAGTCAATTGTGGACATGATTGCCGACAGCAGGGCTGCAAGCAGAACGCCGCCGATCCACGGGTTGAAGTACACCTGCACCATGCGGATGAATATCTTCTCTGCGCCCTTGGCGTCCGGCGCGGAGCCCCAGAGCTGCTGGGTGACGGCGTCGGGCATGGCGAGAAGGGCGATGACTGTAGCCATGCCTAGCGAGATGACCACCCAGATCATCGCTATCGTCGTGGATTTTGGGAGTTCGCGGCGGTCGGAGATGGACATGAAGCGCGTTAGGATGTGTGGTTGTCCGAAGTAGCCGAGCCCCCAAGCCATTGCCGACGTTACGCCGAGCATGGCGGTGGTCGTGACACCGTCTGGGAATGCGTTCATGTGGCGCACCGCCCAGTCCGCTGCGAAGGCGACGCTTGGGTTTTTGATGTAGCACATGGCTGGCGCGGCGATGAGCGCGAAAAACATGAGGCTGCCCTGCACGAGGTCCGTCCAGCACACGGCGAGGTATCCGCCCATGAAAGTGTACGAGAGGATTACGACTGCGCCGGCGCCCACTGCTATGCGGTAGTCAATGTCAAGCATCGACTCGAAGAGTTTGCCGGCGGCGACGAGACCGGTGGAGACGTAGACTGTGAAGAAGATGAGGGTGATTAGCGTGCCCAGCATGCGCATCGCACCAGACGGATCGCGGAATCTGTTAGCAAGGTAGGAGGGAATGGTCATGGAGCCTGTCTTTTCAGAGTAGACCCTTAGGCGTGGCGCTACAAAGAGCCAGTTGCATAGTGTTCCGAGGGCAAGCCCGACGGCGCACCAGATGTCGCCCCAACCGCCGCCGTCACGCATCATGTAGATCGCGCCCGGGAGTCCCATCAGCAGCCATCCGCTCATGTCGGACGCCTGTGCGCTCATGGCCGTAACCCAGCTGCCGAGGCCGCGCCTGCCAAGAAGGTATTCGTCGAGCCTGCCGCTTGATCGCTTCATGAAGAAGAAGCCGATCGCTAGCATGAACAGCAGATAGCCGATGAATGCTATGAGCGTTGGCAACATGTCTTTCATTGGCGTGGCGTCTTGGCGCGGATCAGTCGTACTGTTTCATTTCCTCCTGAACGCGGCGTTTAGTCGCTTCGTCGGGTGCGACGACGATTCCGCGCAGGCGGTATGGCGCCCAGCCGTTCGTCCATGAGGTGTCTCGGAAGGCTTCTTCGAAGGCGTCCTGGTCGGGCAGTACGTCGTCCGTCGTGCCGGCGCGGCCGTCCGGGCCCTTCGAGTAGAGGATCGGGTGCCCGCCTTCGGGACGCGTCTCGTAGACGTAGGCGTTGCCCCACGGATCGTCCACGATGTGGTTGACGTAAGGACCGTCCCAGCCCTGCTTGCGCCAGGCCTTTGCCGCGAGCGCGTTCAGCCCCTCGGCGGTGGTCGGGTAGTCGCCGACGTGGAACTTGTACCGCCCCAGCGCGACTGCCAGCGCCCGCATCGACTGTTGCGCCTGCAGCGGCTTGCGCTCGATTCGCGCCTTGTCGAACCCTATGCCGTTGCGAGTGGCCGACAGCACCAGCGATCCCGCCACGGCCAGCAGGAGGAACGCAAGGCCGTAGAAGAGCGGGCCCTTGCGCAGCTCTGGCGCTCCGCCGCCGAGCTCGGCGCGCTTGCGTTCGTATTCGCGGGCTATGGCCTTTACCGCCGCCCTGCTGGACGCCTTGCCGTTCGACGGCCTCTTCGGACGGAATTTCCTCCTGAGTTCGTTGTAGTCAACCATAAGCGGATTATATCATAAATTGCCCAACGCGCCCGAGTCCCGGCGAATGGGGAAGAAGGTTCAGCTTGTCGTCACTGCGCTTGGGACGAAGAAGATTGGAATGACGCACGGTATTCGCGCATGGTCGCATTGAATCGGGCGCGAAAGACATTTCGCAGCGTTCCGGGCGAGCCGTAGCCACATTCGGCGGCGATGGTCTCTTCGTTCTTCGTCGTGCGCTTGAGAAGGTCCAGCACCTTTGACATTCTGACTTCACCAATCACGCTTATCACCGTTTTCCCAAGTACGGTCTTGAAGTCCTTTTCGAGCAACCGCGCGGAACAACCGATCTTCTGCGCGATGGCCGCGACCGTCAAGGTGGACTTGATGTCATTGCGAATCAAGTCCTGCGCCCGGGCGAGAAGCCCGATGTTCGCCGCCTTGCCTGCATGAGGCTGGAGTTTGGTACGTCGCTCTACCGTGACCCTGCGTCTCGAAAGACTTTTGAAGTGTCTTCCGTCCGGGTCGAGTAGCGTTCATTTGTTGCGGTTTTCGTTTCGATAGGCACGCAGGGTGGTGCCGAACGTGCGGCGGAAGAGTGCGTTGAGGTGGGTTTGCGCCGGAAAGCCGCAGCGTTCGGCGATTTCGCAGATCGGCAGGTCTGTGTCAGTCAGCATGCGGCAGACTTCCGCCAGTTTTTGCCGTCGGATGGCCGTTGCCACGCCTTCTTTCCTTACCTTGCCGAATCGCATTTCAAGAAGGTTGCGCGAAATGTGAAGCGCGGCGGCGAGGCTTTGCACGGTCAGCCCCTTGGGCGAGGGCGGCAGCCCTTGGCAGGCGTGCGAGCGAATGAGCTTTTCGGCGGCGGTGACGAGACGGACCGAACCGGACAGGTCGCGCGTCGTGTCGCGTTCGGCGATGCGCAGCACCCCGCACGTCAGGTGGTTCTGCGCCCGGCCCGTGACGAGCAGAGACTCCATGCTCTGCGCAGCGAGCCTGCCGACCCCGAAGAAGTCCGGCTCTATGCTTGTCAGGCGTGGCCAGACGTTGTCGCATATGTCCTCAGAATTGTCAACGCCAACGACCTGAATCTGCTCAGGGATTCGCAGTTTCGCATAGTTGCAGGCGTCAATTACTTCGCGCGCGACTCGGTCGTTGTAGGCCATGACGCCACATGGGCACGGAAGCTTGGAAAGCTCTTCGGTGAGCGCTTTCATCGACGCCGCCCAGTCCGCTACCTTGTGTTTCTTGCGCTGACATTCGGTGCAGTCTAAGCCGGCATCCTCGGCCATGCGCATGAACGTCGCCGCCCGCGCACGCGAGTGGCTGACGTCTTCGTTCGTGGCCGATGGGTGCACGTAGGCAAAGTGTTGGAGACCTCGCTTTGCCAGCAGACGGAACGCTTCGGCGGCAATCTGAGTGTTGTCGATGCCGACAAACACCGTTCGGCGCGGGAAGCGCATGTTTTCCTTTTTGTCCGGGCTTTCAAAAGCAATGATGTTCGGAATGCGATCGAAGCGAACATTGCCAATGTAATACGAAGAATTCAGGTAGATGCCGTCGGGTTTCCATCCCAGGACGATCCTGTTCCACGCTTTGCGGTCTTGTATGTCCCCAGTGGCGAAGAACCGAATGTCCCACGGCAGCGAACGTTCCATGGCATGGCGCATGAAACCCGAACAGCAATCCCGGAGTGATTTGGGGTTTGACCCTGTGTCAATTGCAATCCTGAATTTCCTTTCGTCGTCCATGCGTGATATTATATCATATTCAGTCTCGGCCATTTGGCAAAAACATAACTATTCATATGCGAAAACAGAAATGTGCGATAGATAAATTTGATACAATTTAAACAAACAGAGGGAAGGAACCAAACATTATGAAAAAATCGATCCTGTTTGCTATTGCGGCCATGCTTGCTGGCTCAGCAGCGGCGTATAACTACGACCGGCTCCTGGACGCGATCTACGTTCCAGACGGTGTCTACTTCGACACGCGCTATGTCGTCAGGGATAATCCGCGCGTCGTCGCCAGCATAAGCGTCAGCGAACTGGATTACGACTTTGACCTTTTCGGAGTCAAGCACCGCAGCGAGGGCTGCTGGATTCTCAACGTTGACGGGACCACGACCGGCGGTTACCAGCCGAGCTTCTACTATCGCTACGGGACGGCTAATAGCGGCGGCGCGGTCGGCGGCTACTCCGCCCGCCAGCGCCTCGACATCGACTGCGGCAAGACGCTTGTCGTGAACGGATTGGAACTCCAGGCCTTCAACGACTATGACTTTTCAGAGAACACCACGACGATGACGATTCCCGGAACCGAGGATGCCCATCGGTTCACGCTCATGGCGTTCCAGCTGTGGGACGGCGGAGTCCTCGTGCGCGACTTCCTGCCGGCCGAGAAGAACGGCGTCTGCGGACTCTACGACCGCGCGAACGACCAGTTCTACGCGCCGGAATCCGGCACGGTGGAGCCGGCGTACGACCAGCTCGTCGATGCCATCCACATTCCGACAGGAGCCTACTTTGAAACAGACTGCGTCGTAAAGGACAATCCGCGCGTCATTGCGGACGTGAGCCCCGACACGACCACCGACTTCGACGTGTTCGGAGTCAAGCCCCGCGGCGAAGGCTGCTGGATTCTCAACCTCGATGTGTCCAGCACGTACGGCCCAAGCTTCTATTATCGCTACGGCACGGCGTCGCACGGCGGCCCGGTCGGCAATTTCGCCGCCTATCAGCGACTTCTGATCGACTGCGGCAAGACGCTTGTCGTAAACGGAACCGCGCTTCAGACATTTGGCGACTACGACTTCTCCGGCAACGAATACCAGATGAGGGTTCCCGGCAACGAAGATCCCGGCGCGTGCACGCTCAGGTCGTTCAAGATCGAGGACGGCGGGCGGCTCGTGCGTGACTTCGTTCCGGCGGTCAAGAACGGCGAATACGGGCTCTACGACCGCATCGCCGGACAGTTCTACACGAACGTCGGCACCGGCACGGTAACGGCTGAGCCGTACGACCGGCTTCTGGAGGCGATACACATTCCGAGCGGCACCTATTTCAACACGGGCTGCGTCGTCACCGACAACCCGCGCGTCATTGCCGACGTGAGCGCAGACACAGAATATGATTTCGACCTTTTCGGCGTCAAGAACCGCAGTGAAGGCTGCTGGATTCTCAATCTCGACTATTCCCAAGGTCTCGGCCCTCGCTTCTACTACCGCTATGGCACTGCCGCGAACAATGGCGCGGTTGGTGAGTTTGCCGCCGGGCAGCGCATGACCATCGAATGCAGCCAATCGCTTGTCGTCAACGGCGAGACCGTTCAGACGGTTAACACCTATGACTTCTCCGACAATGACACGGCAATGACGGTTCCGGGAACAGAAGACCCCGGAGCGTGCACGCTTTGGTCGTTCAAGATCGAGAACGGCGGCGAGTATGTGCGTGTATTCATTCCCGCCGAGAAGGACGGCGTCTGCGGACTCTACGACCGCGTCAATCATCAGTTCTATGCGCCCGCTTCGGGGGAGGTCACGCCTGTCGCAACGGCGTCTCCGACAGAGCTGGCGGTCAAGCGCGGCGAATTCCCGAATCCGGTCGCCGTCCTTAGCTGGCGCCCCGCCCTTGGCTCGTCGGGAACGTCGATCTTGCGGGGGCCCGGCGCGAACGGGCCGTGGGTGGAGGTTGCGCAGGTCGGTGAATACGCCGACACATACGTGGATGCGTCCGCCCCAGTCGGCGTACTGTGCCACTACCGCGTCGCCGCGAACTATTCGATAGGCGGCGATGACGTTTCGCTTACGAACGAGACTTCGGTCGCGTTCCGTCGCTGGCGGCTTCTGGAACGCGATCTTGGTGACTTGGGGCATCTTCGCTCCGGCGTGAACATCATCTACAACTGCGGAGAGCAAGCCCAGACTCCGGCTTACGAGAACAACAACACGTGGGAGGCCGTCACGAACAGCATCATGCTCGCGTTCAACAACGTCCTCTACAAGAGCGGGGCCACTAGCGCGGGCCAGATGATGTCAAGCTCCGGATACCCCTACAGCAGGGACTGGGTCGGTATCGCCGACGCTTCGCCGGACACGTGCATAGGCGTCGATCTTGGCGAGACGGCGCACGTCGCCCACGCGCGATTCTACGCCGTCACGACCGAGTCCGAGGGGACCTGGCGTGTTACAGGCCTGACGCTTTTCGGGTCGAATGACGCGGACTGGATTCAGGACGGCAACCGCACGGCGCTGACCGAGCCGCTCGTCTGGAACGGCTTCTGCGTCTGGCATGACAACGACAGCCTCGACACCGCCAACTCGTACCGCTACCTCTACTACACCAATCCCGGCTATCAATGGAGCGGCTACGTATCCGAAATCCAGCTCTACGGATGGCTTGATTCCGATCTTGCGGAGGTTGCGCAGGCAGTGGAAGACATTGCGGTTTCGTATGGAAGCGGCGCGACGCCGTCCGTGACGCTGACATGGACGCCTGTCGGCTACGGCACGTACACCGTCGAGCGCAAGACGGACGACGGCGCATGGGAGGTCGTGGGCAGCGACATTCCTGCCACATCCGCGTCTTGGACGGATTCGAGCGTTTCGTCCGGTACTCGCTACACGTATCGCGTTAAGACAATCAACGGCGAAGGCGTGGCGTATTCGGCGGACAGCACGGCACGTCCGTACCTCGCCGGGAACGGCACGGGGCTTCATGGCGAATGGTGGACCAACTATGTCGCTACGACAGGTGGCGAGGCGTTGGCGCTCGTCACTACGAATGCGACGATTGACATTGCGAACGCTTCGGCTGGCGGTGAGACGGAGAACCTTTTCGTCCGCTGGTCAGGCAAGCTGATCGCGCCCTTCGCCGGGGACTATGCGTTCGACGCGGAAGCCGACGGCGGCATGTATCTCTGGATAGACGGCAATCCTGTTTTGTACCAGGACGTGTCGAGCGGCACAGTCAGTCTGGCTGCTGGAGAACACGACATCACGGCGACATGGTGCCACAAGAACGGTGCGGGCTTCTGCCGACTCTATTGGGCCGGAAGCGTAGAGCGCGCCATTGTCCCGGCTTCGCAGCTTGTACCCGTTGCTCCGAGGGCATTGCCAGATGGCTGGGCGAACGCCCGGTCGTTTGATGCCGACGCCAATTCCCCGTTCTCTGGCGACGTCAGGGTGAACGCCGATGGTTCGCTTGACTTCGCGCAGAGCGGACGCGGTCTTTTCTTTAACATCAGCGGCTACAACTTCCTGTGGCAGCCGATGGAGGGCGACTTCATCCTGACGGCCAAGGTGGAGTCGCTTCCTGTCGCCAACCAGTGGCTTTGGCGCAGAGCCGGACTGATGGTGCGCAGCTCGCTCGACGCCACCGCGATGATGAACGCATACGGCGTGTATCTGGAGGAAGGCGGCCTTTATGTTGTCGAGAGCCGGCAGAAGACGACGGCGACAGCTACAGAAGGAATAGCCACGCAGGCGAAAGTCGCCGGTGCGACGCTTGAGTCGTACTCCGCGACTCCAACATGGGTGCGCCTGATCCGCCAGGGCAACAAGTTCACGTGCCTGTACAGGCTCTCGGCGGCGGGCGAGTGGCTCAAAATCTACGAATACGAGGATGTGAACGGCGAGTACGGCGAAACGGTCTATGCCGGGCTTGCGGCCTGGGGCGACGGCTATGGTTCAAGCACGGCCATTCCATACTACCTCTGGCGCTTCTCCGGCATTCGTTGCCACGAGGCGAAGGGGACGCTACTCATCCTTCGGTAAAATTGGCATGAAGGGATGATGGCATAGAGTATGGTCAATAAGTTCTTGATTGCATGTTGCATGGGTTTTGTCGTGTCGGTGGTGTCTGCCGCCGCTGTCAGCACGTCGGCGGTTGTCGCGAAATCGCCGATGGTGCTGTCCGTTGACTTCGCCGTTGAGAAGGGGCCCGTGAGGCGCGAGTTGCACTCGTCGGGCTACGCGCCGATGGTCGAGGATGTGGCCGACACCTCGCGCGACGTGAAGGCGCTGAACTTCCATTCCGTCCGCACCCATGACCTTGCGCGCATCAACGACGGCCAGCGCGTCGTCGATGCGCATTTCATCTTTCCTCTGATGCATCTCGACGCGGCGAATCCGTCGAACTACTATTTCAAGGCGACAGACTACATGCTGGGGCTTTCCCGCGACATCGGCCTGGAGATTTTCTACCGGCTGGGGACATCCATCGAGCATACCGGCACGACGCACTTCAACGCCCGGATTCCCGAGGACATCGACAAGCTTGTCGAGACCTTTGCCGGGACGGTGCGCCACTACAACCAGGGCTGGGCCGGCGGCAAGCGGTGGGGCATCAAATACTGGGAAATCTGGAACGAACCCGACGGTCTCAACAACATGTGGTGTTTCAGCGGCAGAAACGACGAGGAAACATCCGAGCTGCGTCAGAAGCTTTTCGTGGAGCTGTACGTCAAGACACTGAAGCGGCTCAAGAGCGAGTTTCCCGAAATCAAGGTGGGCGGTCCTGCATTGTGCTGGTATAATGAGCCGTACCTCACGGCCCTATTCAAGGGTTGCAAGGAGGCGGGCGTCGCGCCAGACTTCATCTCGTGGCACTACTACGGCAACAGGCCCGACGACATCATGGAACAGGCTGAGTCCGCCCGTCGGCTGTGCGACGAGTACGGCTTCACGGACTGCGAACTGATCAACAACGAGTGGCACTTTCTCGGAGAGGGCGGATTCAGGGATTTGCGCAACAACGATCCAGCCGTGCAGGAGCGCGTTTGGTCAGGCCCCCATTCGCAGAACGGCATCGACTCGTCGTGCTTCACGCTTACTGTGCTGTCGCGTCTGCAGACATCCAAGTACAACCAGGCTTTCTTCTACGGCTGCAGGCACGAAGGCGCGTGGGGATACATGGACCACTTCGGCAACAAGTACAAGGTGTGGCATGCGCTGAAGGCGTTTGGCCAGCTTATGAAGAACTGCGCCACGCTGTGCGAATCGACGCGCGAAGGCACGGTTACCACGTTTGCCGCGAAGTCGTCGGACGGCAATGCCGGCTGGCTGCTCGTCTCGGACTACTGCGGCAACGGGAGCGAGATCGTGGTGGACGTGAAGAACGCCGGGGCGCTTGTGTCTGCCGAGATATTCGATCATGAGCGCAATTTTACCCCAGCTCGCGCGCTCATGAAAGACGGTCGCCTGACGCTCAAGAAGGAGATCGACGGCTCCGCCGCATTCCTGGTGAAGTTTGACCTTTCGAAGGGATTGAACAACCTCTGACCTAATGGACTCCGCCGCCGTGTTCGACAAACGCCGCGCCGTATGAACAAGGAAACAAAAACAATGAAAAAACTACTGATGATGACATGCGCGGTGGCATCCGTGTTTAGCGTTTCGGCGACGGATTGGTATCGTGCGCGCAAAGATGACGCCGGGCGCTGGTGGGTGGTGGATCCCGACGGTCGCGACATTTTCCTGCGCGGCATCGATCATGCGAACTGGAATGGGCATTTCTGCGAGGCGCTTGGCGTAAACCCGTACCGCGAGGAGAACAAGAAGCGTTACGCTTCGCAGTCCGAATGGGAAAAAGAAACTCTTGCCCGTCTCAAATCGTGGGGATTCAACGCCCTTGGCGCCGGTTGTTCTCCCGAGCTTCGCGGGCGCGGACTGCTTCACATCGAGTTTCTCGGCGTTGGCGAGAGGTTCAGCGCGAAGGGGAACGATTTCGCGATTTCGAAATTCGAGGGAACACCCGGAACCGCCTTCCCCGACGTGTTCCACCCCGATTTCGCCGCGTTCTGCGACGAGTGGGCGGCACGGAAGTGCGCCCCGCAGAAAAAAAACCGCTCAATCCTCGGCTACTTCTTCGACAACGAGCTTGCATGGGGCGCGAAAGGCTCATCCGAGACGGGGATGTACGACGCTGTCGCGAATATGCCGGCGTCCCGTCACGCGCGACGCGCGCTGGACGCATTCCTCGCCGCGCGCGGTCTCGCCGCAGACGGCGCGGACGTGCCGCTTGAGGTGAAGACGGGATTTCTGCGCCTCGCCGCAAGCCGCTATTTCGGCATAATCGGCGATGCCGTTCGCCGGCACGACCCGAACCACCTTCTGCTCGGCGCGCGCTTCGCGGGCCTAAGCTCCGCACACCGCGTCGTGTGGGAGGAGGCTGGGAAGGTCTGCGACATACTGACGTTCAACAACTATCCCTGGGCGGACCTCGACGAGAACGTCATCTACTTCTCGCGCAAGGATGCGGTCAAGGCGGTCGATGCGTATGCGCAGCGCTACGAGTGGGCGAAGAAGCCGATGCTTATAACTGAGTGGAGTTTTCCGGCGCTCGACGCCGGCCTTCCGTGCGCCGGCGGCGCAGGCCAGCGTTTCAACACCCAGGCCGAGCGCGTCCGCGCGACGGAGCTTTTCGCGCGCACGCTCCTTGCGCTGCCTTTCATGGTCGGTTACGACTATTTCATGTGGGTCGATGAACCCGCGCTCGGCATAAGCAAGAAATTCCCCGAAGATTCAAACTACGGGCTTGTCAACGAGCGGGGCGAACCATACGCCGGAATCACCTCGATGTTCGCGCGGCTCAATCCGCAGGCCGAGGCTCTTCACGCAAAAGGTGAAATGCCGCCAGCCCGTGCGATCGACCGCGCCGCGCAGGCGAAGGCCGCCGTTTTCCCGTACGACGCGCCGACGGCGTACGCGAACGCCGTCTTCACGCGCAGCGGCGACGAATACAGGCTTGAGGCGCCGACGGGCCTCGTTCTCAAGGGTCGTGTAGGCGGAAGATATGCGTTCGATTCGGTCGAGGCGGAGGGGCTCAAGTGTGGCAAGCTCACATTCATGCTCTACCACGGCGACTATCAAGACATCGACCGCGTAGAATCCGTCGAGTGGCTGCCGTCGCGCGGCGCGCTGCGCATCGCAGGCGTCGGCGCGAAGAACGGCCACTCATTCCGGATTGTGTGCGACATTGTGCCGTTCGCCAGAAAGCCGTGGTTTGCCGCGAACGTGGTGAGCGTCGAGAACACATGCGCGGAGGATTTCTCGGATATCAAGGTGTACTTCCGCCAGTACGCGCCGTGGTTCGGCGACTGGGCGAAAGGCGGCTACCGTGCGCCGCAGAATGTCTGGAAGGCGCCCGCGAGTGCCGTATGGATACGCTCGGCGGACGGTGCGTGGTGTGGCGGCGCGAGCTACGCGCCGACCGTCAGGGACTTCATTTACTGGATATCCGGCGAGGGTGCGCCGCATCCGGACGCGGTGTTCTCGCCGGTCGGCTCGACGCGCCTCGCGGCAGGTGCAACATGGCGTCCCGAAGGCAAGGCATGGATGGTCGCCGCCGCCGGGCGCGGTGGTGCGGACGGCTGGCGCAGGTTCCTCGGCGAGTTCGCCGACACGCAATCGCGCGGCGTCGATTTAAGCTGCAAGTAATCAACTAAAGTAAACGTTCGAGATTTATGAAGTGGAAAAGTTAGTCATGTCATTTTTTGTCGCGGCAGGCGTGGCCATTACGCTTGCGGCGTCGCCTGTTGAAAACCTTGTCTGGAATTGCGGAGCGAACACGCAGATCAAGGGGGATTTCCTGATTGCCGAGGTCCCGCAGGGCGAGGAAAAGACAGGCGGCATCGCCAGTGCCGAAATCGACCTTTCGGAGTGGGACGGAAAGCCCGTAGGCGCTTCCATCGTCGCGAGGGGCGCTGGCATCGCAAAGCCGCTCAATTGGTACAACGGACTGAAGTTCCAGTTCGAGTACGTGGATTCGCTCTCTGGCGAATGGTCGTACCCGAACACGCAAGGACGCCTCGGGGACTTCCCCAAGCAGACGATCCGCGTCTCCGACCTTGTCGCCGGCGTCAACCGCCGCAGGGCGAGGCTCATGCTCGGACTTCAGGAGACGAGCGGCAAGGTCGCTTTCGACCTCTCGACGCTCCGCATCGGCGAGCCCGTTCCGCTATGGCCCATCACGAACCAGACGCTGAAATGCGAATACAGCATCAAATTCCCGACGCGGCTTCGCGGCGTGATGTCGCCGTCGCAGGACATGACCAATGACGACTTCGATACGCTCCAGTCGTGGGGCGCGACGCTGATCCGCTATCAGATGGGGCGCAACTGGAATGCCATGAAGGTGACGCCTGACCTTGGCGAATACGACCGCTGGCTTGACGCGCGGCTTGACCACTTCGACGCCTTTGTGCTGCCGGAGGCGGTGAAGCGCGGCATGAAGGTCGTTCTCGACATGCACGAGGCGCCGGGGATGAAGAATGAGTTCAACGAATGGAACATGCTGCACGACCCTGCCGTGGCGCGGCATTTCGTCGAAACGTGGCGACGTATCGCGAAGCGTTTCAGGGGGCGCAAGGGCATCTACGGCTACGACCTCGTGAACGAGCCGCTGCAAGCCTCCGAATCGGCGCCGAAGTGCGACTTCTGGACGCTCCAGAAGCGAGCGGCTGAGGCGATTCGCGCAATCGACCCTGACATGCCGATCATCGTTGAGTGCAACGGCATGGATTCTCCGTGGGCGTACGGTTGCTTCTCTCCGCTGGACATGCCGAACATAATCTATCAGGTCCACATGTATCTGCCGCTCGCCTATACGCATCAGGGCGTGATGTGGAAGCAGGGCGAGCCGCGCGGCTACCCTGACGAGGCCAAAGGCTGGAACAAGGAATATCTCCGGGCGGGGCTGCGTCCCGTACGCGAGTTCCAGCTGCGGCATGGTGCGAAGATATTCTGCGGTGAGTTCTCCGCCATTGCCTGGGCACCGGGTGCTGGCGAATACCTGCGCGACTGCATCGACATCTTCGAGGAGTACGGCTGGGACTGGTGTTACCATGCATTCCGCGAATGGGAAGGCTGGAGCGTGGAGCGCGAAGGACCAAACCGGAGCGAGCTTGTCCCGTCCGCCGACAATCCGCGAAAGCGGGCGTTGCTGAAAGGGCTGCGCGCAAAATGAATGCGTTGACCGCAGCTCTTGCCGCGATAGCCGTGTCGGCCGGGGCGTCTACCAAGCCCGAGACGTGGTTCCACATCATCGGCGGCAATGCGTCCAAGGAAGGGCTTGCCGCCGACATCGCGGCGGTTGCCGAGGCGGGCATTTCGGCGATTTCGCTCTTTCACGGCGGCGGGGACGGAACCGAGCTGTGGCCAGGCGTCACGAACGGCATTCCGTGCATGAGCGAGAACTGGGTGGACTTGATCAGGTTCGCCGAAACGGAGTGCCATCGGCACGGTCTCAAGTTCAAGATGCAGAATTGTCCGGGCTGGTCGATGTCGGGAGGACCGTGGATCACGCCTGATCGTGCGATGCGCAAGCTCGTCTGCTTCGAGCCGGACAGGAAGCCGGCGTTCGACGCGGACGACGACTACCACGAAATCGGCGAGGTGGAGTTTCCCGTCGAGGCGGAGGATTCGTCCGTCGTCAGGTCGCTCGTTCTTCCTGCGCCAAGCAAGCTGAACCACGAATGGAGCTTTGAGCCGGGCGTCGTATTCGAGGTGTGGTCTCGCGGAAAGAAGGTCATCGAGCGGGAGTGTCCTGTCGGAACATGGGCGGATACGTTCGGCGGGCCGGGGCTGGAAATGACGTTTGACGTCGGTGCGCTGCCGCGCGATGGTCTGGAGCTGCGGGCGCGGAACGTGCACGACATGAAGCCGTTCGAGCCGACCTGGTCGTCGGCGCACAGGCTCGACAACTGGCAGGCCAAGGCCGGACGCACCCTGCGCCAGTTCGAGATGTCCACGAACGCCGCGCCAATCCGCGCCGCCGGGACGAAGCGACTCGTGTTCGGGCACGTCAACATGAAGCGCAAGAACCATCCCGCGCCGCCGGAGGCGACGGGGTGGGAATGCGACAAGATGGACCCTCGCGGCTTCGAGGCGAACTTCGCGGGCTACGTCGGGCGGCTTCTCAAGGCGGGCGTGAAGGTAGATGGCATCCTTGTCGACAGCTGGGAGTGCGGAAGCCAGTCCTGGACGTGGAAGATGGAGGACGAGTTCAAGCGGCGCACGGGGTATGCGCTCAGGCCGTGGCTGCCCGCGCTCTTCGGCTACATCATCGGCAGCGAGGTCGAAACGGAGCGATTCCTTCTCGATTGGCGCAACGTCTGCTCGCGCCTGGTGGAGGAGAACTAC
>JAFWKK010000027.1 GCA_017514235.1 Kiritimatiellia bacterium
GACCAGTAGCCGCCGTACGAACCGGCATCGAAGAGCGAAGTCTTGTAGCCCCAGCCAACACAGGGGAGAAAGATGCTGTTGGAGGCGTAATCGCCCCTGCCGCGAACGACATAGCCGTCTACGCCGTTCTGCGTCGTCAACGTCCAGTCGCACTTGCTGACGAGATCGTCCATTTCCTGTCGCGTCGGCATGCGCCAGTCCCCGCCCCACTGCACGTGCGCCGCGTCATGCTCGGGAGCAAGCACGCCGTCGCTCGTAATCCACCCGGCGCCTTTCAATTCCGACTCGCGCTTGCCGCATGTGTAAATCGCGGGGTTCTCCCCGAAGAAATCGAAGTCGAACGTCGTTCCGGTCGGACGACGCCCCTCCGTGTCGCCCCACCAGAAGTAGAGGCCGAAGTCCTCCGGGCTGTCCGCGCCGATGTTCTTGTCGGCCCAGTACGGTCCGCCCTCCCAAAGCTGCTGGCCTTCGGGCCGCGGAGGAGGAGTTTCGCCGAAGAAAGCCTCTGCCTCAGTCCCGCCCGAGCCGGCCGTCGCAACGATGGTTAGCGTCTTCTCGTACTTGAGCTTCGCGTCGATCATGTCCACGTAGAGCGTATAGGCAGTCGCGCCGGGCGCCGCCGTCACGTCGGAGACGAGAGTCACCCACGAAATCGCCGTCAGCTCCTTGCCGCCCACGGTGCCAGACACCGTGACGGCGTCGCCGCTCTCAAGCTTCACCGTCAGCTTGTCCCTTGTCTTCGTCAGGCCCGAGTCCGCGTCCTCCTTCGTGAACGTGAACGTCTTCCCGACGAGCTCGGCGAGCGCCTTCCCCTTCTTAACCAGGTTCGGCTTCTTCTGCGCGGCGAACGTTCCCTTCGAGTTTGCCGCCTCGACGAGCGAAAGGCCGGACGACTCCCGCTCCTTCACCGTCACCGTGCCCGGCTTGAACGTCTTGGAGCCGACCTTGATGGCCGGCGAGAACGTCGCCTTGGAGGCCGTGCAGCTCTTGTACTTCGCGGCGAACGGGTAAGCCTTGCCCTTGTAAGTGACCTTGCCGGACACCTTGCCGGTTGAGCCGACGGTGAACTTCAGGTACGACAGCGCCTTCCCGTCGGGCTTCGCCGTGCCGTAGAACGTGCCCTTCGCCCAGGACGGGACGGAGACCGTGAACTTCACATTTTGCGTTATCTTGTTGCCTGCCGCGCTCGTTACCGTCACTTTTGCCGTGTAGGCCCCGGGGACTGTCCCCACACCGGTTATCACTCCGGTCGTCTTGTCAATCTCGAGCCCCTTAGGCAGGCTCTTCGCCGTCACGGTCGGGAGCGACGCGGACGATATGCCGAGCGCGAGCGAGAACGACTTGCCCGCCGTAACCTTGGCGGGAGTCTTGGCGAGCTTCGCGGTCGCGGACGAGAACTTGAGCGCCTTCTTGTCCGAAGACTTCGAGACGAACTTCGCGTAGACGGTGGTGTCCTTCGCCGGCATCTCGTACTTCACCGACGCCTTGCGGTTGTCGTAGCCCTTCGGGTTCAGCGCCTTCTTGCACGACTTGTCCTTGAACCACCCGGCGAACACGTAGCCGCTCTTGGCCTTCGCCTTCAGCGTCGCCTTCGCGCCGACGACATATGTTCCGCCGCCCGTTGCCGTGCCGTACTTCGTGCTGTTGGGCTTAAGGGTGAGCTTGTGGATAGTTTTCTCCTCCTCAAACGTCAGCTGGCTTACGTCAATGCCAGACGCCTCAAGCAGAGCCTTCACGCGCTCCGCATCGCCCGGCTCCACATGCACCGTCGCAAGGCTGTCGCAGCCGGAGAACGCAGCATCCCCGATGCCCGTGACGCTGTTCGGTATCGTCACGCTCGCAAGCCCGCTGCAGCCGTAGAACGCACAACTCTCGATGCTCGTGACGCTGTTCGGTATCGTCACGCTCGCAAGCCCGCTGCACTCCATGAACGCACTACTCCCGATGCTCGTGACGCCGCCAGGCATTGTCACGCTCTCAAGACCGTCGCAGCCGGAGAACACACCATTCCCGATGCTCGTCACGCCGCTCGGTATCGTCACGCTCGCAAGGCCATGGCAATCAGCGAACGCATAATCCCCGATGCTCGTGACGCTGTCCGGCATCGTAACGCTCGCAAGCTCGCTGCAGCCGTAGAAAGCATAATCCTTGATGCTCGTGACGCCGCTCGGTATCGTCACGCTCGCAAGGCCGTGGCAATCAGCGAACGCATAATCCCCGATGCTCGTGACGGGGTGCCCGCCAAGCGTGGGCGGGATCGTTATTGCGCCGGACGTTGAGGCAGGGATGGCAGTACTGCCATCATCATTGTAAATCTCCGCCTCACCGCCCACGACGCGATACGTCCACGTAATGCCGCCGACCGTTTCCGTCTCGGCAAAAAGCATTCCCGCCGCAATCGCGGCAAGCAGGGTTGATGTAAGTTTCTTCATCTGCCAACCTCCATGACAACAATACGACATTGGAATTATTTATACAACACTTCCCGCGCCCGTGTCAAACGCCAGTTGCCAAAAAAGAAGGCGAATTTGATGCAAAATCGCCAATGTGATCGGCGATTTGGCGCGAAAAACCACTTAGAGACAATCAACTTCTGAACAAGAAGACAAACAAGCGGCCGCCGCGTGCGCTCGGAAAGTGTCTAGGCGCACCTGAGCTATTCTTCGTCAAGCACCGAACGAGAATTTTCCGCATATGATTCTCATTTTAACCTGTACCTAAGTGACCATGCGGAACGGGAGCAATGTCGGGAGGCAGGGAGGTGACGCAGGGAGACTGAAAATTTGGTATAATTCGTCGAACATGTCGCGCAAGACCCGAAAGCTGAAGAACAAGCTGCTTGTGCCGGTCGAATGGCTGGGCATCGGGCTGGGACTGTGCGTCCTGCCTTGGCTGCCGCGCGCTTGCATGTTCCGCCTGTGCGACTGCATTTCCCGCGTGATGTATCTCCTTGACCGGCGCGGCAAGCGCCGCGCCCTCGCGAACCTGCGGATCGTCCGCGGGGCGCGCCCTCCGCTCGAAGGCCTGTTCGCCTTCGACCCCGACAAGGTAAGCTACAATCCGACGCGGACCGAAGAGCTGATCATCCGCCGTTCCTACCGCAACATGACGCGCACCGTCGGCTATGCGTTCTGGACTTGCCGGCGGGCGAAGGAGCGCGCGGCCGCGACGGGCGTGATGTGCGACGAGGGGAAGCGGTTCCTCGCCGAGAACCGTCCGGCGGTGACGGTGTCGGGACACATCGGCTGCTGGGAGATACTCTCCCAACTGGCGTTTCTCGAGGGCCATCCGATGATGTCCGTCGCCAAGGACATCGGCACGAACGGGATGACGGCGCTGCTGATGCGGGCGCGGCGGTCCATCGGGCAGGAGATAGTCCATGCCGACGGCGCGTTCAAGCCGCTCATGCAGGGGCTTAAGGACGGCAAGTCGCTTGGGCTGCTCGTCGACCAGAGCGTTTCGCCGAAGCACGGCGGCATCTGGGTGCGTTTCTTCGGCATGCCGATGTCGGTGTCGGCGGCGCCGGCGTTCTTTGCGGCGAAGGGGAAGGTGCCGATAGCCGTGGCATGGTCCCGTCCGCTGAAGGACGGTCGCTTCCGCTGCGAGGTGACGGACACGATCGCGGCGTCCGAAGCGCGCGACGTGTGGGCGACGACGCAGCGGTGCACCGACGACCTGGCGCGGATAGTGCGCCGCCACCCTTCCTGCTGGGTGCTGAACTACAACTTCTTCAGCAACTGGCCGCGTCCGGAAGACCTGGAGACGCTGGCCGCGAGGGAGGCGAAGGCGAGATGAAGGTTCTGCAGGTTCTTCCGGCCCTGGAGCAGGGAGGCGTAGAGTGGGACGCGGTAGAGCTCGCGCTGGAGCTGCAGTCGCGCGGCGTTGCGAACGGCGTGGCGTCGGCCGGCGGGAGCCTGGTGGCGAAGCTCGAAGCGGCCGGCGTGCGCCATCACGCGCTGCCGCTGGCGACGAAGAATCCGCTGAAGATCGTCGCCAACGCCCGCGCGATCGCCCGGCTCGTCGCGGAGGAGGGATACGGTCTCGTCCATGTGCGCTCCCGTGCGCCGGCGTGGAGCGTCCGCCTTGCCTCGCGGCGCGCGCGCTTCCCCTGGCTGGCCACGTACCACGGCGTCTACGGCACGAAACCGGCGCTGTTCAAGCTGCCGTACAACCGCGTGATGCTCGCCGGGGCGAAGACCGTGTGCGTCTCGGACTTCGTGCGGCGGCATGTCGAGGCCACGTACCGTCCGCCGGAAGGCCAGCTCGTCACAATTCACGACGGCGCGGACGTATCGCGCTTCTTCCCCGGCGCCGTGACGGCCGAGGCGGCGGCGGGCTTCCGCCGGTCTCTCGGGTTTGACGCGGACGCGCCCCTGGTGGTGATGGCGGGGCGGCTTACGCGCTGGAAGGGCCAGCACATTCTCCTCGCGGCGGCGGCGCGCATGAGGCACGAGCGCTTCGGGATACTCTTCGTCGGTTCCGACCAGGGGCGGACCGAATACTCCGCCGAGCTGAAGGCGCTTGCAGCCGCACTGCCCCCGGCAAGGCGCGTAGCATTTCTCGAAAAGAGCGACGACATGCCGCTCGTGTTTGCGTCCGGAGACGTCGCCGTCAACGCCTCAAGCGGCCAGCCCGAGGCGTTCGGGCGCGTCATACCCGAGGCGCAGGCGATGGGCAAGGTCGTCGTAGGCACGGCTCACGGCGGCGCATGCGAGACCATCGAGGACGGCGTGACGGGGTTCCTCGTGCCGCCTGGCGATGCCGACGCGCTCGCGGCGCGGCTGGACGCGGTCTTCGACATGGACGCCGCCGCGCGCGCCAGGATGCAGGAGGCGGCGGTGCGCTCGGTTGCAGAGCGCTTTTCGGTAGCCGCGACCTGCGACAAGACGCTCGCCCTATACCGTTCGCTCGCGAAGCCCGACTAGAGCCTGGCACTCACGAAGGCCGCGTCGCCTGCACGCCGGCAAGCGCTGCGGCGGCGAGGTCGCAGAGCCGGTCCACGGCGGGCGAGTCGGTAAGGCGATGCAGGAAGCGGCGGCGGTATTCGAGATGGCCGCGATCTTGGCAAAGCCGCCGTGCCGTCGCGAAGTGCAGCCCACAGACCATCCAGCCGACCTGGATCAGCACGAAGTCCGAAAGCGATCGAATGTTCTGGTAGTCCACCGGCAGGCCGCGCTCTATGCAGTCCACCACCTCGGGGCTTGGCGGCGCCGAGACAGACAGGTTCCAGAACGCCCGCGAGTCGCCGCGCCAGTCGGTATGCTCAACCTGGTCCTCCAGCACGCGGAAGATGTCGAGCTTGTCGGCGTCGCGGACCGTGTGTGCGGCGACTTCGGTAAGGCGGTCCATCCCCTCCGGCAGGTCGCGCCGGTTGTGGTAGAGCACGGCGTTCAGGACAGCCGAGGAGAATCCCGGCGCGGCGCCTGACAACCAGGCGCGGTCGCGCACGATGTCATGGCTGAAGACCGCATGGTCAACGGAGTCGGCGTCGCGGAAGGTGTCGAATCGCCGCAGCTGCTCGTAGCGCCCGGTGTCGTGCAGGAGCGCGGCGGCAAGCGCGGCCTTGCGTTCCTCGTCCGAGAACCCCTCGCCCGCCGCGATCGCCTCGGCGTTCCTGACCACGAACGCGGTGTGGGTGCGCTTCAGCTGCATCATCGGCGGCAGGCGTCCGTCCGGCTCGCGGAACGTGTCGACATAGGCGTCGTATGCCTTCTGAAGGGCGTCGAGCATCCCGTGCGGCCTTGTCTAGCCTCTGATGCGCTCGTTCGCGGCGGCGACCTTCTCCCTGAGGGCGGCCTTGTGCTGGTGGAACCTGGCGCGGAGGGCGGGGTCGGCGGTGCCGAGTATCTGCACTGCGAGAAGCGCGGCGTTGGTCGGGCCGGCGCTGCCGCAGGCCACCGTGGCGACCGGCACACCGCTCGGCATCTGAACCGTGGCGTACAGAGCGTCCAGCCCGTTCAGCGCGCCGCCGGCGATCGGGATGCCGATGACCGGCAGCACGGTGCCTGCGGCCAGAACGCCGCCGAGGTGCGCGGCGCCGCCTGCCGCGGCGATGATCACCTTGAGCCCGCGGTCTTCCGCCGTCTTCGCGTATTCCAGCGCGACGTCGGGAGTGCGGTGCGCCGAGATGACGCGCGTCTCGTAGCCGACGCCGAACGAGTCAAGCGTCTCGCACGCCTTCTTGACGAGCGGCCAGTCAGAATCCGAACCCATTACGATGCCAACCTGAACATTCTCCATTGGAACGATCCTTTCTTTCCTGCCGAATATTATACCAAACCGGCGTCATCGGCGGACGCTGGCGCGCGGGTGGGCCTTGGCGTATTCGTCCTTCAGCCGCTCCACTGAGACATGGGTGTATATCTGCGTCGTGGAGAGCGAGGAATGGCCCAGCATCTCCTGGACCGAGCGCAGGTCGGCGCCTGCGTCGAGGAGGTGCGTTGCGAAGCTGTGCCGCAGCTTGTGCGGCGTGATGTCCGCCGGAAGGCCCGTTTCCGCGAGATAGCGCTTCATGCGGCGTTCCGCGAACCTTGCGGAGAAGCGTCCCATGCGGTCGGTGAGGAACACGGCGGCGCTGTCGGCGGCATGCGCCTGATCTATCGCGGCGGCGGTCCGGCGGAGCCGCTGCAGGGCCTCGACGGCGGCGCGGCCGAGAATGACGAGGCGGTCCTTGGAGCCCTTGCCGGTGACGATCAGCGTACCGCGCCGGAAGTCTATCTCGCCCCACGTGACGGACGCGACCTCGCTGATGCGGCAGCCGGTGGAATACAGGGTCTCGAACAGGGCGGAGTCGCGGTGCGCCGGGTACTCGGCGACAAGGCCGTCGCGCAGGTCGCGCAGGGGCTGGGAGAGGAAGCGCGCCGCGTCGCCGACGGACAGGACCTTCGGCAGTGTCTTCGCCCGCCTAGGTCCGCGCAGGAAGGCGAAGGGATTGTCGCCGAGGACGCCCTCGCGCTGCAGGAAGCGGCAGAACGTACGCGCCGCGGCCAGCTTCCGGCGGACAGTCGCGCCGGCGGCGGACGCTCCGCCCGTAACGAACGCGGACAGGTAGCGGCGCGCCACGTCCTCGGTGAGTTCCGCCCAACGGTACGGCGGTTCGGCCGTCTCGCCCCAGGCGGACGAGACGAGCTGCGCGAGATCGGTCGCATAGCCTTCGACGGTGTGTCCGGAGACGTTGCGCTCGGCAGTCATGGAGCGCATGAAGCGTTCCAGCAGCGGGTCGGCCGCCGCCGCCTTATTCGGCTTCGGCGCCATCGTCCGTCCGCAGGCCCAGTTCCGCGGCCCTTTCCGCATAGTTCGGGATCTGCTCGCGGTAGGTCGCGACGACGCGCCTGAGCGCCGACGTCTGGCGCGGCGAGAGCGAATGGCGGCGGGCGAACTGCTCGGAAAGCGACTTGACGAACGTCTTGTCGTCGTAGACCTTCTTGCCGCGCTTTGACGCGGGGCGCCACTCGGTGACGCTCCTGAGCATCTGCAGCAGCGCCGGCACGGCGGGATCGGACTCCTCGCGCCCGAAGCCGCCGGGCACGAACTCGACCAGCCGGGCGCGCAGCTCGTCGCAGTCCTCCAGCATGCCGGCGTTGTCGCCGACCGTCTTCGCAAGGATCGAGAACTGCTTCATCGACAGGCCCTTGCCGTGATCGACCTGCTCGCGCAGGGAGCGGAGGAACGGATTCGAGTCCAGCCCGGGGATGCGGTCCATCGTATCGAAGCAGATGCGGACCAGCTCTGGGTCAGCGCGCTTGATTACGGACGCGCCTGCGCCGAGGCCGGCCTCGCGGAGCTTGGCTGAGGCATCCGGTATCTGGTCGGCGTAGAGCGACACCATCCGCACCAGGAACTCGAGCTGCCTGGCGGAAAGCGGACGCTTGCCCTCGGCGGCCTGCGCCTTGACGCTGTCAACGAACGCCTTGTCGTCGTAGATGCGGCGGCCGACCTTCTTGGACGGCTTCCACTCGCGGACGTTGGAGAGCAGGTCGAACAGAAGCTCGAACTTCGCGGGGTCGGGCGGCGGCTCGGCGCAGCCGTCCAGCTCCTTGGTGAACGTCGCGTAGAACTCGGAGAGCATCTGGTTCATCGGCTCGCCCTGTTCCTCGACCTTGTCGAGCTCGGCCTCCATGCGCGACGTGTAGCCCACGCTGAAGAGGTCGCCCAGCTTCTTGACCAGCCAGTCGCAGACCAGTATGCCGCGCTCGAGCGGAATGAGCTTGCGCTTCTCGGTCTTGGCGTAGTCTCGCGCCTTCAGCGTCTCGATCGTCGCCGCGTAGGTGGACGGGCGTCCGACGCCGTTCTCCTCGAGCGCCTTCACGAGGGACGCCTCGGAATAGTGGGCGGGGCCCTTCGTCTGCTTCTCGTCCGCGAGCCAGCGCTCGGCATGAAGCGCGTCGCCGGCCCGCACGTCCGGCAGGTACGCCACCTCGTCGGTGTCCTCTTCCTCCTCGTCGTTAGCCTTCTTCTTCTTCAGCGAGAGCTTCATCACGCGCAGGAACCCGTCGAAGTCCACCGTCGTCGCCGACGCGGTGAACACGTAGTCGTGGGCGAGCGCCGGCTTGCGCGCGGCGATCGACACCGTCCTGACCGTAGTCTTCGCGTCCGCCATCTGGCTCGCCGCGAACCTGCGCCACACGAGGTCGTAGAGCTTCAGCTCGGCGGGCTCCAGCCCTGCGGCGGACGGCACGAGCGCTATGTCCGTCGGGCGGATCGCCTCGTGCGCGCCCTGCGCCCCGGCCTTGGACTTGAAGCGGTTGGGCGTCGCCGGCACGTAGTCCGGGCCGTATTCGCCCAGTATGAACTCCTTCGCGGCGGCGCTCGCCTGGTCCGACACGTTCACGGAGTCGGTTCGCATGTAGGTTATGAGGCCGCGCTCGTAGAGCTCCTGGGCGATCTTCATCGTCTTGCCGGGCGAGAACCCGAGCACGCTTGACGCCGCCTGCTGCAACGTCGACGTGGTGAACGGGGGCAGCGCGTGGCGCGTCTTCGGCTGGGACGCGAGGTCGGAGACGACGAGCTCCGCGTCTGCGAGGTCAAGGAGGATGTTGTTCGCCGACTCGCGGTCGCCTATCTCGGGCTTCTTGCCGTCAAGGCGGGCCAGGCGAGCGACGAACGTCTTGTCGTCGGACGGCTTCTTCGCCTCGACGCCCATCAGGAAGTACGTCTCGGGCTTGAACGCGTCGATCTCGCGCTGGCGCTCGACGAGGAGCCGCAGCGCGACGGACTGCACGCGGCCGGCCGACAGCGAGCGGTTGTTCGGGCAGTTGATGTTCTTCCACAGCAGCGGCGAGACCCTGTAGCCTACAAGGCGGTCGAGGATGCGCCGCGCCTGCTGCGCGTCCACGAGCGGCATGTCGATGCCGCGCGGCTCGGCGATCGCCTTCGTCACGGCCTGCCTGGTGATCTCGTTGTAGGTGACGCGGCGGAACGGCTTGTCGCCCGCGACGGAGCCCAGCACCTCCTGCAGGTGCCATGCGATGGCCTCTCCCTCGCGGTCCGGATCGCTTGCAAGATACACTTCCGACGCGGCCTTCACCGCGGCCTTCAGCTCGGACACCACCTTCTTCTTGCCGTCGGATATGACGTATGTGGGCACGAACTCCCAGCGCCCTGGCCCCTTCTCGACGATGCGTATTGCGCCCGACTCCTTCGGCAGGTCGCGTATGTGGCCGACTGACGACTTGACCGTGAACTCTTTTCCGAGGTACTTCCCTATCGTCTTCGCCTTCGCCGGAGACTCCACTATAAGCAGTTTCTTCGCCATGCCCCTATTTCCCGATCTTTTCCTTCATCCCCTTCAGTTCGCCCAAGCCGCCCCGGTTCGGCGACGAAATCTCCGCCTCGAGGACCTCCACCTGCTCGGACTCCGTCCAGAACTTTATCTTCTTGCCGCGCACCACGCGCGGCCCGTCCGGATGCTCTTCGCGCACTTCGGCGGGGACGCCGTCGCCGGCGTACAGCACCACCATGCCGGGATCGCGGTAGTACGACGCCTTCGCGCCGTAAGCCCGCCGCGCCTCGTTCGTCATCGCGACGCTGCCGATGGCGACGATGCGCTTCAGCTCGTTGGTCCCGTCCATGAACACATAGGCGCGGTCGGCGTGAAGCTGGTACTTCCCGTCGTCGACGAACACGTTGCCGCTGAAGTAGGCGAAGCCTTCCTTGCGGTCGTAGTAGGTGCTCGCCGAAGTGATCTTCGCCGAGCCCTGCGTGGCGGCGGCGGCCGCCAGTACGATTGCCATGAGCAAACTCATGCGCAGTATTATACCACAAACGACAAGCCTATTGCGAGTCCGCCTTGGCGTGATGCTTGCGGTAGATCGCCACCGCCTGCGACACGATGTCGGCGCAGCGCCCGCGCACGCCCCAGTATATCGCCGAAAGCTGCGGGTCGGTCCAGTCGTCGAAGCCGGTCACGGACTCGATCCTCCGCATCTCCGCCGGATCCATGCGCAGCTCGTCCCAGGCGTTGCGGGCGCGGACGTCCTCGACGGTCTCGCGCCACTTGACGCGGTAGTGCGCCGCCGCCGAGTCGATGTCGGCTCCGATCTTGATCTCGAACATCCAGGCGAGCTCGCGGCAAAGCTCGGGCGAGTCGGGGTTGAGCGCGAGGCCCTCGTCGCGGAGCAGCCGAAGTCCGGCCTCCACCCAGCGCCAGCGGTCTTCCGGAGTGGACATCATCACCGAAACGTTGTATGCGAGGTTCCACGCGGCGTAGCTCCACACCTCCGGAGTGTGAGGCTCCATGAACGTCAGCGCGCTCGCCAGCTGCGCCATCTCGACGTAGCGCCCTTCCTCCTGGAGGCGGTCGGCGCGGAACCAGATCACCTCGGCGGCGATCGACCGCAGCCCGCCGAGCGCGGCGAATGCGCCCTCGGCCAGCACCGGCGACTGCGGACGCCGCGACGCCAGCAGCAGCTGGCCGCCGACGGCCAGCGCCGCCAATGCCGCGAAAGCCGCCGCGGGCAGCAGCCTTGCCTTCGCGCCGCCGCCTTGCCAAGTCGGCATGTTGCCAGCCAATGCCATTTGCGAGCCTCCCGCCTGTTCAGTCCTCGAACACGACGTCGAGTCCGGGCGTCTCCGCCATCGCGTCGGCGCAGACGGCGCGCAGCCCCTTGGCCGCCGCGCCGGCATTGCGGAACACGATGCTCCAGCTGCCGCCGAACTCGGTCAGCACGTCGTAGAAAGCGTCGAGGTTGCGTCCGTAGTGCGCAGGCAACGGCAGCTGCTCCGCAAGCGCGGCGTGAAGCCGTGCCGCGCTCCGCACACCTGCGAGATCGACGGCGAAACGCCGCCGGGCCGGCGTATTAGACTTCTTCACTTGACCTCCTTGAAAGTCTTGTAATGGTCATCCGTGTAGTAGATTCGCCGCCCTTCCTGCGTGAAGACGAGGCGCTTGGCGCCCCTAGGCCGTCCCTTGGTGTCTATGTCGCATTCCCTGTAGCTTCCGCCCTTGAGGCTCGGCAGGCGCCGTTCGTAGTTGCCGAAGCGGTCTCCGCCGATGGACTTCCCCGGCGCGTACGGCTCAAGCGGACCGCCCTGCCAGCCCAGCGCGCGCGCGGCGCTCTTCGTGATGAAGTTGCGCGGCAGCGCGCCCCTGAACTGGCGGACGTAGGCGGCCACTTCTTCCTTGCTGGTGTATTCGCCGTCCCGGACGACCTTCGGCTGCTCGGCCACGAGCGTCGGCCCTGAGGAGACCGACTGAACGCGCGCCTCCGACACTGCCGACGGATAGCCGCCGCGGAACGACCTGTGGACCGTCACCCCGCCGCCGCCAAGCGAGCAAAGCGCGACGGACAGGGAAAGCAAGATCGAAATCAGGCTGCGTTCATGGACTTTCATGAAACACATTATACCATATTTCACGGCCTTCGCCGGACGGGCAGTTAGGAGCGTGAACGATTGATGTCGGCTTTAGGAGTGGCGGGGACAGGCCCCTGTGTCGCCTTGTTTCCGCGGCATTTTGGTATAATACGTGGCATGAAAACCGGTTGCGAAACTGATGCAGGGCCAAGGGAAAGGATTCAAGATGAAGATGCTGTTGCGGCGGTTGGCGTTGGCGCTGGCGGCGTTTGCGGGGATTGGCGCCATGGCTGAGGTCAAGGACGGGACGACGTTCTGGCTCGGCACCGTGCCGAAAGAGCTCGTGGCCGAACGGCGCATGGGCGAGTCCGTTAGCTTCTCGCTGGAGGAGAATGCGTCGACAGGCTTCAAGTGGGAAGTGGAGTACAACACGAACGAGTGCACGGTCGTGCTCAAGCACCGCGGCGGCGACAAGGGGGCGACATGCGGCGCACCCGGCCTGCTCGACGTCGCCGTGACGAGCCGCATCCGCACGCCGGCGCGCGTGGATTTCCGCTATCGCCGCCCGTGGGAGAAGGACGTTGAGCCGTGGAAGGCCCTGCGGCTTGTCGTCAACTCCGCCAGCGAAGAAAAAATTGGGGAACCTCCAATTCGGTGCGCGTTATAGAGGTGCGTTGCATGAGGGACGTGGATGACAAGGTCTTCCGCGTCACGGTTTCTTTGGGGACAGTCCCCCGTGTCGCCCTGCGGCCTGCAGTTAGCGGTGCGGATATAAAGTTGTACTTTGCATCTGCGTCGACGATTTGATATAATGCCCGATGAAAGGTGTGAAAAAATGATAAAGAGAGCCATAGAGCCGTATGTGCGGAAGCTCGCGAAGGAGTTTTCCGTCGTTAGCATCATGGGGCCGAGGCAGACTGGCAAGACGACATTGGCGAAAAGTATATTCTACAATTACGAATATGTGAATCTTGAGGATCCCAATGTCAGGCGTGCCGCAGAATACGACGGAGCGACATTCCTCAAGAACCATCCGGCGCCACTCGTAATCGACGAGGCGCAGTATGTGCCGGAACTTCTCAGCCATATCCAGGTCATTGTCGATGAAATGCCGAAGCGCAAGGGGCTATATGTCATAACGGGATCGCATCAGCCGAGACTGCGGGAAGGGCTTGCCCAGTCCCTTGCCGGTCGCGTCGGCATCTGCCACCTTTTGCCGCTTTCGCTGGCAGAGCTGAAGAACTCGGGAAACGCCTTGGATGATCGCGACGACTTGCTGTACAAGGGCCTCATGCCGCGCATATATGATGAACGCATTGATCCTATGGATCTGTACGCCAACTACGTCGCGACATATCTGGAGCGGGATGTGAGCCAGATTGTTCAGCTTAGGGACAGGCGGCAGTTCGGGCTTTTCCTCCGTCTGCTGGCGGGCCGTGTCGGGCAGATGTTAAAGTACGATGCGCTCGCCGGAGATGTCGGTGTGTCCGCAGTGACGATCAAGAGCTGGGTCTCTGTCCTGGAGGCAAGCTATGTGGCCTTCACCGTCCCATGCTACTACAGAAACTATGGCAAGCGGTTCGTCAAGGCCCCCAAGCTGTATTTCTGCGACACGGGACTGGTATGCTATTTGCTCGGGATAAGAGGACCGGAAGTTGTGGCAAGAGACCCCGCGCTTGGCCACATATTCGAGAATCTTGTGATGTTGGAGGCGTTCAAGGCCCGTTTTGCAAAAGGCCTTCCCCCCGACATTTATTTCATTCGCGACCAGAAGGGGCGCGAAGTGGACTTGGTGGTTGAGACGGGCCGAGATCTCGGACTCTACGAAGTCAAGTCTGCCCGGACGTACTCCGCCGATTTCGCGGCCAATCTCAAGGCAGTGAGAAGCTACATCCCAGAAGTCAGCAAAATTGGCGTAGTGTATTCGGGGAAGAATTTGTTGGGCGGCGAAGTGGATTACTTGAATTTCACCGAAGTCGGAAGTGTTTTCGCGTAAAATCTTAAATCGGCGAACCATCAATCTTTGGGGACAGTCCCCTTCATTTCGCCCTGTTGCCCTTGAGGTATTTCCTGAGGTTCTCGTAGAGCCACGTGCGCGTCTCGGGCTTACGGGAGAGTATCTGGCAGTGCGTGTAGGGCTCAAGCCGGGCGGCGAACGGCACGCCCGCCGCCGCAAGGCCGTTCGTGAGCGTCACGTAGTTCTGCGTGGCGACGATGCCGTCCGAGCCGACGGACTCCGGAGGCGTTTCCTTTGATCCGACAAGTTTCCAGAGCGTCGCATAGGGCTCAGGCTGGCCGTCCTTCGCGCGCTTGAACGTTCCGGACGTCTTGACGCTGCCGGTCTCCCCGTACAGGCAGATGGTCGGCGGACATTTGCCGTTCAACAGCGTGATCGGCGAGTGTTTCGCGAGTCGTCCGACGGACTCGCGGACATCCTCCAGCCCGTACAGTCCGCCAGACAGGCCGCAAAGCCATCTGAAACAGTCCACGAACGTCCCATACCGCATCTTCCAGTCCTGCACTGCCACAATGAACTCGGGGCTTGCGATGTCGCTTGGCCCGCAGTCGCTGAAAACGCAGGCGATGGGAACGACATGCCTGAGGCCTAGGCCGAGAACGAATGGGTTCGCACCGTCGTACGCATAGAGAAGCGAGAGGTGTCCGCCCGCCGAATTGCCGCCTATCGCGATGCGCGGGATGGAGATTCCCGCTGCCCTCGCGATATAGGGGATTTGCGAGACCATCGCGTCGATGTCCGCAAGCATTTCCGAGAAAGTGTGCATTCCTCCGCGTTTGGCGTTGCAGAGCACATAGTTCATCGATGCCACGATGAACCCCTGTTCGGCCATTTCGGCGAACATAGCGACGCGCCGCGACTTGTTGCCGTGCATCCACGAGCCGCCGTGGACAAAGAGGTAGAACGGCGCAGTCCACTCGATCTCGCCGACATTCCCCGGCAGGTAGAGGTCGTACGTCTGCGCGACGTCCGCATGCGCGGCCCCTGCCCCCACCTGCCGTCCGCCGTACGGAAGGTCATGGCACACGTGCGCCTTCGTGCACGAGGGAATCTTCGCGGGGGAGAGCAGAAGCGGCGGCATGTCAGCATAGCCGACGAAAACATAACCGGCCGAGAGCGCCGCCGCGAGAAATACGACATGACATGCTGTCTTTTTCATGGGACGTATTATAGCACATCTCGCATCCGCCGCTTGAATGTTTGGGGAAACGGAAATCGCATCCGCCGGCATCATGGCCGTCAGACAGCGACATGCTTTGCAAGATATTTGGTACAATATGCGCCATGAAAGGCGATTGTCAAATCTTCGGTAACCTTTTGCCGCGGAGCGTGTAAACAGGGCGTAAAACGACAACAGGAAAGGGAGTGCGGCCATGATAAACGCAGTCAGCGAGCAGTTCAACAAATTCGTCAGCTTCGCCCAGGAGCAGATCGACAGGGGCGAAAGGAAGGCCATCGCGACCAAGGGCGATGTCCTGGTCGGCGGCGGCACTCCGCTCGAAGAGCGCAGGATATCGACGACGGACAACGGCGACTTCGTCTGCAAGTCCATCTTCCGCGGACGGGACACCAAGAAGGTCAACAACGAGGTGCGGGCCCTGTTCATGAAGACGATCGCCGAAATGTTCGGCGGCGAGCGCAACATCCCCGAAAGCGTCAAGACGGCGATGCTTCTCAAGGACTACGGCAAGGGCAAGCCCCTCACCGCGCGCCGCATCATCGAAGTCAGGGACGCGATAGCTGGCCTCGGCCGCGCCAACTGCTTTGACAAGGCCAACGACCCGGACGGCCAGCTCGCGAAGAAGGCCATCGCCGCCGGCTACACGCGACTTGATTTCGGCAGGCTCAACACTGCGGCCAACCTCCTGGTCGCAACGAAGGGCCTGAGCTGCAAGGAAGCGATGGAGCAGGTCATTGACAAAGATTCTGCCGCCAACCGCGCCATGAAGGCCGGCTCGCTCTACATGAAGAACGCCGCGTCCTTCGCCCGCGGAGTGGGCTTCCACGAGCATGTCGCCCTGGACGATGCGCGGAACAAGGAGCTTGCGGAGTTCAACGCATCGGAAGAGTCGGCGGCCCAGCTCTCCGAAATCGCCGACAACCTCGAGTACAAGTACAGGAACATCCTGCACGACGCCGACGACCTCCTTGTCGCGGCAAATCTGCCGCCCGAGACGCTCGCCAGCCTGCGCACGGCCGTAGCGGCGGTTGCGGACAAGTTCAAGGGTGTCTCGACCGACATCGCTTGCGGCGCGCTAAAGGGCAGGGAAGAGATCGACAAGCGGCTGTTCCATGTCAGCCTCGGCGAAATCAACACCGAAGTGCAGAACATCGTCACCAGGCTGCGCGACGCCGCCAGCCAGAATCCGGCGATCGAGGAATTCAGGCAGTACCTCGCCGAACACTTCAAGGATGCCGGCTTGTCGTACGACAAGCTCGTAGCGACATACAAGCATGCCGTGGCGCGCGAGATGACCGGCCCCGCGGAGATGAAGCTCCGCGCCGCCGCCGCAGACGCAGGCCTCGCGACCGGCACGCAGGTTTCGATCCCGAAGGCGATAATCGGCGACCTCTATGCGTTCCTCGACGTCAGCCCCTTCACCCAAATGAGGAAACTGGAGAGTTTCTGCGGCCATCTCGAGCAGTACGGCGACGCGAACCTCCGCTTCAGCGACGAGCAGAAGGCCAGCCTCAAGGCGCTTGTCGAGAAGACCTTCGGCAGCGGCCCCAAGGCCGACAAGGTGCTCAACCGCCTCGTCGAACGGTTCGAGACGGCGTTCTTCGCCGAACAGATGCTCTCGCCGACGGACTTCGGGAAGGAGCCGCCCAAGCATCCCGACTTCATCTTCAACTACATCATGAAGAACCCCGAGATGCTCCATGCGTTCGACCCCGGCTTCAAGCTCGACACGAAGGAGGATGCAGAGGCCGTCAAGCGCGCCATCAAGGAACTGATGCTCGCCGACCTCAACGCGAAGCTCGCGGACCCGGACACCGCCAAGATGACCAGCCTCTCCTCCGGCCTGATGCCCCAGGCGGTGCGCGAGTACAACGTCGGCTACGTGACGTTCAACGGCGGGCTAATTCCCAATGCGGAGCTCGGCACCAAGTTCCCGCAGCTCCATGCGGAATCCGACACCCCCATGCGCAAGGGCTATGCCGAGTTCCTCGAAAAGAAGTTCGACGCCGCCCACAAGAAGATGCGCCAGACGGTGTCGTTCGCCTGCGGCATGGCCAACGGGCTCGGCGGGACGATCGACAGCATGATCGAGTACGGCGGGGAGAAGAGCAACATAAGGGGCGTCTCCCGCGAAGAGCTCAGGGGCAAGGGCGTCATAATGTCGTCCGCCAGCTTGCTGCCGGAAGAGAACTACAACATCAAGATCGAGGAGAGCGGCGACGTGAAGATCACCCTCACGCACTTCGTCCGGAACAAGGTCAACAACGTCATCACCGAGGACGGAATATACAGTCCCAGGATCCTCCTCAGCCAGCCGAACGACGCCCCCGTCGTCGGCGCCACGAAGGTCGTCGTGACGATGACCGTCAGGAACGCGTCCGACGCGGAGCTCGGCGACGCGATGCCCGAGTTCACCATCGACGACATCCGGCAGGAGGAGCAGTACGATGCTTGACCCGGGCCGGATCAGGGATGCGCTTTCGCCGCGGTGAAGCGGGCGCGGCGGCGAACGCGCGAACCGGCGCGGACAGCTTTCATGCAGCATTCGAGGGGAGAGCTTTCGGCGCACAGGCGGCCGATTCCGGCCGCGGTCGCCTCGAATGTGTCGCAAGAGTCGGCGCTGAGCCCGAAGTCGCCGCCCGTACTGATTGCGTCTTGGTTGGCGGCGAGGAAGCGGAACTGCCAGTTGTACTTCGAAGACTGGTGCGCGATCCTGTCCCGGACGTCCTTGCGCGTGAACGAGCGGGAGGCGTTTTCGAAGCCGTCGGTGAGTATGGCGAAGACTATCCCGTCCGGGCGCTCCGACTCGGGCATCGCGGCGAACTTGCGTCCTAGCTCGTCGATGCCGATGCAGATCGCATCGTACAGCGCGGTGCATCCGTCGGTCGTGTATCTCTCGAGCGTCTGGGGCGCTCCGTCGTTGAGGTCCGCGGAGTCGACGAGATGTTTTACATCCGAGTCGAATTGCCACACGTCCAGCAGCGTCTTGTCCTCTTCGCTCTTGAGCCCGCCGAAGAAATTCTTGAGCGACTCGATCGTGGCGGAGCGAATGGATTCCATCGATCCGGACGCGTCAAGTACGAGCGCGACGTGCATGTAGCTCTTGATTTCTGCGTTCATGTCAGTGTTCCTTTCTTTTGTCCTGGTGCCTGGCCCGAAACGCCCGGGCTTTCAAGGCGCTGGCAGTATAGTATAAAAACGCCGGCAAAAACCGTCGCGCGGCGAAATGTCCATTCCCGATGGACGCGGCGTTTTCCTCCTGTGGTATAATATGTGCATGCAGATGACCGATGGCATGGAAGTTGATTTTCCGCCGATTCCGCCGCCGCCGCCGATGACGGACGTTCAGCGGGAAACGGCGGAGGCGCACATCGCGGCGGCCATCGTCCGCGAGCGCGAGAAGCGCATGGTGCGCAACGCGATGGCGGCGGCGCTTGTCCCAGCGTGCGTGGCGGAACCTGACGCGTGTGGGGGCATGGAAGAGTGCGCCATGCCGGGCGAGCGGCAACGGCTGAAGAAGAGAGCGCTGGCGTCGGACGACTTCAAGAAGATCTGCGAGCTGCCCGACGGCAAGCCGCGTCCGCCGAACCTCCACTCTGCCAACCTTTCGTTCGCGGCGCGCGTCATAATCTTGGTGCGCGACAGGTTCTCGAACAACGCCCCAGCCGTCTACAAGGCCGCGTACCTGAGCCGCAAGACGTACTCGGCGATAATATCGGACGAGAACCACGTCGTCTCGAAGCGGACTGCCGTGCAGCTGGCGTTTGCGCTTCGCCTGTCGCGCGCCGAGGCCGACCTGCTGCTGCACGCGGCCGGCTACCACCTTTCCCGCAGCGTCGTGGAGGACATGATCTTCGACGCCTGCCTTGAGGCGAAGATATACAGGCTGGAGGACGTGAACAGCCTCTTGATCGCCCATGACCGCCGTCCGTTCTCTCCGCAATGCTGATTGCCGCGATGGAAGACATGAAGATACTCTTTGTCTGCCACGGGAACATCTGCCGCAGTCCGATGGCGGAATACGTCATGAAGGACATGCTGGCGAAGGCCGGTCTCTGCGGCGTCACGGTCGAGTCCGCCGCGCTGCACACCGACGAGCTCGGCAACGACATTCACTCCGGCACGAGGCGCGAGCTGACGAAGCACGGAATCCCGTTCGCGCCGCGCCGCGCATGGCTTCTCTCGTCCGGAAAGCTCCGCGAGTACGACCTGGTCGTCGGCATGGACGCCGCGAACATGCGCGACTTGCGGCGCCTTGCTGGCCCGGCGGACGCGCATAAGCTCCGCAGGCTCCTTGATTTCGCCGGCGTGGACCGCGACGTCGCCGACCCCTGGTACACCGGCGACTTCGAGGCGACATACGCCGACATCGTCGCCGGCTGCTCCGCATTGCTGGATGCATTGCGCCGGCGCCTAGCCGAGCCGCCGCTAGCCCCTGCCGTTTTGACGTGAAGGGCCAATTGCAAAGCCTCTTCTTGCCATGATTTTCAAACCACTAAATACACCAAATACACCAAAGTTCCGCGCCAAGTCCGAAGGGTGCTTTCGGGGCCCCGCAGATTATCTGCTATGCTATGGCCTGCGATAGTTTGTAGTCGACAACGGTCGGGATGTCCTGCGTAAGGTCAATTACGAGACGCTGCGTGAACGAGGCCGAGCCGAAGAGCACCGGGGCGTCCTGGCTCGACTGCGGCGCGGCCAAGTCGGCCGAAATCGTCTGCGTGATCGTCGCGGTCTTTCCGTCTTCGGACATCTGCTCGTCTACAGCGGCGATGGCCTTCTCGTCGCCCGCTTCGAGGCTCTTCTGCGCGAACTCCGCGAAGTTGCGGAATACGTCGTTGTAGCTGTTTATTCCCAGAGCCATGTTGTTCATCCTTTTCCCCGAAGTGAAATTCTGCCTTGTCTACACGCCGCACAGCGAAAGGTTACAAACATTCTTCCGATTTGGCGGCGGCAAATCCGTCGCGGGGGATTAACCACGAAATACACGAATAAGCTTTGACCCTTTTGAGCCCCTGCTCCGCCGTCAAAGGACTGCGGCGGCACGTTCTGGAACAAATTCGGGAATAAGCTTCTTGATCTTCGACCATACACCGCCGGAGGCTACGCCGAGATCATAGTTCGACTGAAGGTTCAGCCAGAACTGCGGCTCCATCTTGAAGTACTGCCCGAGACGGAGCGCCGTGTCGGCGGTTATGGCACGCTTGCCGCGCACTATCGCGTTGATGCGCGGCGCCGGGACATGCAGATCCAGCGCCAGACGAGTCTGGCTGATGCCCAACGGCACAAGGAACTCCTCCTGGAGGATCTCGCCCGGATGTATCAAGTTTCTGTTGCGCATAGTTACCTCCTTAATGATAGTCCACAATTTCAACATTCTCGGCGTTAGTTCCGCTCCAGCTGAAACATACGCGCCATTGGTCGTTGATGCGCACGCTCCACTGACCGGCTCTGTTCCCGCGAAGCTGCTCAAGCCTGTTCCCCGGCGGCACTCGAAGCGTCTCAACCATCGTTGCAGCCGCCAGCATGTCAAGCTTGCGCAGCGCCACACGGGCAATCGACGCAAACCTCCGGTTCTCGCCTGTCTCGTACAGCTCCTGCGTATCCTTACACTTGAACGAAGAAATCATGCGTATAGTATATTACGCGCCGCGTAATATGTCAAGGGGGTCAAAATAAATACAAAAGTGAAACTGGCGGCGGCAAATCCGTCGCAGGGGATTAACCACGAAATACGCGAAAAGTCGGATACTGTATCAACCGAGCCGTATCAATGAGCTTTGACCCTTTTGAGCCATTCGGTGCATGTCCCCGGCGAGCCGCGGCCCGGTATTCCTCACTCTTCCGGGTCTGGCTCCGGCTCTTCCAACGGATCTTCTTCCGGGTCCCCGGGGATCGGGAACTCAATGACGGCCCTGAAGAACTTGGCCGTGACATCGGTCGGGCTGAAGGTCGCGGTCACGGACTGCGTGACGGCCCCTTCGGCCGGTTCGGTGTCGAAGATCGAATCGCCATCGCTGATGTAGACTATCTCGTCCGAAATCAGGCTGAAGTCGTCGGCGAGATCATCCGTGCCATAGATATGGAGCACGCCGCTAATGAAGCCCAGCGGCGACTGGCGGTCGAGCCGCACCGTGATGGAGATGACGCCGTTGGTGACCGCAATGCCGGTGGCGCTGATGGTGCCGCCCGGATTCGCCGCATTGATGGAGCAGTTGAGCACCCAGCACTCGTACAGCTTGTCCGTGGCGGCGGTGTCATTGCCAAGGGCGTCGATGTCGCCCTGCGTGAAGCCGTTGGCCAAAAGCCAGTCGATGAGTCCTTGATCCGTGATTTCGTAGCCTTCGGGATCGTTGTAGCTCGGAGGGGTTGCGTACGCGACGACGTCTATGTCGAAGTCAGGCATCGTGTAGGTGAAGGACACGGCGTTCGTGGTCAAGAGGACGGAGTAGTCCTCGTCCTCGTGCTTCATGATTGTGACGGACGGCTCGTAGCCCTCGGCAAAGCCGGAGACGTTGATGACGAGGTTCGTGCCCGGAACGACTTTCTGCTCGTTCTCAACGCCCGTGACCGTCATGCCGTTCGCCGTCACGAAGACGGTCGGATTCCAGCATGCCTCGTAGACGTCGCAGTCAATGCCATTCATAACATCCGTGTCCTTCTTCACGTAGCAGTCTCCGGCATGGGCCGCATCGACGGAAACCTTGGCACCGTTGACGAGCGAGACGCCGCGGGAGGAGGCCACGTTTCGCATCAGCCAGATTGTGGTAGCGGCACCTTCGCCGTCGTTCGCGACGAGCGTGACGCCGGTCCCGATCTGCGCGCTACCATGCGCCGTGGTGTTGATCTTGGCCTTCACGCCCTTGGCGACTTCAATGCCGCCCAGGAATTTCGTCGTGCCATAGTCGATGGTCTTCACGAGGGCGTTCGCGGAAATCGTCGTCTTGTTGGTGATGGTGAACGACGCCGAGAGACTATCGTCGATGATGCTGATGCCACGGAACGTGACGTCGCCCAGAATCTCAAAGGCGCAGCCGATCGTCATGTCGTTTTTGTCCTTGCGCTCGTTGAAGAGGGCAAGGCCGTTCACGCTGAGCGAACCCGTCGCGCCGGAGGCCACGGACACGGCGCGTCCTTCGTCGCCGTAGAACTGCAGGATTGGCTGCGTCGCGTTGGCGGCACGGACGAGCG
The DNA here is from genome assembly GCA_017514235.1 of Kiritimatiellia bacterium. Lineage (GTDB taxonomy): Bacteria > Verrucomicrobiota > Kiritimatiellia > RFP12 > UBA1067 > UBA1067. Next base: position 22,182 of record JAFWKK010000027.1, read on the forward strand.
TGACGTTTGCGTTGCTGAGCACCAGCTCCTTGCAGCGGTCGGAGCCGAAGATGGCGGCCTGGGCGTCGTTCGTGAAGGTTACGACCGTGTCCTTGGTCGGGACGTAGCCGAAATCCCAGTTGTCCGCGGCGTTCCAGTTGCCGGAATCGCCGCCGATCCACGTCTCGGCCGTGATGGCGACAGCCGTATAGGTCTTGACCGTGCCATCCGTCGCGTCCGTCAGCGCCAGACCCGGAGCCGTAATGGCGTAGGTCGGCGCGGAGAGCGCCTCGTCGAACGCAATCGTGCCGGGCTCGGCGAAGGCGAAGGTCGCCGTCGCGGACGGCCCCATCACCTTGTAAGTGTTGCCGGCCGCGAGCGCGTCGTCCGCCACGAAGGTGGCGACATTGCCTTCGACCGTCGCGAAGTTCAGGCCGGGCGTCGCCATGCCATGATAGGACGCGACCGTAGCATCGCCCTTGTTCACGCCCTGCAGCGTGACCGTGCCGCTCTGATGCTTGAGGAACCGGCCGACCGTGGTCTCGCAGTCCGCGATGGTGGTGTTCAGGCCGACGTAGCCGACGATGGCACCGTATTCGGAATTCGACGAACCGGTCGTCATCGTGCCGTTGTTCTGGCAGTTGGAGATCGTCACAGCCGATCCACCCTGCGTGATCATGGCAATGCCGCCGCACTTGTTGTTGGCGAGCGAGGTCATGTTCACATTGTTCGTGCAGCTGTCGATCACCGTGCCGCTCGTGGTGTAGCCGGAGATGCCGCCGAAGCCCTTCGAGCAGGAGACCGTGCCGGCAAGCGTGGTCAGATTGCGCAGCGTCGAGCCATTGGCAACGCCGACGAAAGTCGCGCCAGATTCCTTTGTGCTTGCGGTCGTGTCTGCCGCGAAGCGGTCACCGGCGTACGCGATCTTGAGGTTGCAGATCGTCGCCTGGTAGGCGGAGTTGAAGAACCCGCAGTAGTCGAGGCCTTCCGTTTCGCTGGCGGGATTCCCGGCCACGCCCACCATCTGGAAGTTCGACACCGTGAAGTTGCCGCCGTCATACGTGCCGCGGAAGGCGCCGTTCTGGAATTCATCGGTGTTGTAGATGTCCTTGCCGTTCGGAATGCCGATGCCGGGCCAGGGCGCGTCCATGGCGATGTCAGCGGTCTGGAGGAAGCAGAGACCAAAGCAGTTGGTGGTGTCCGCGACCATCGCCTGCAGGGCCTGAAGGGCCGCGAGGTTCGGAATCTCGAACGGATTCTCGGCGGAGCCGTCCTGGCCGGCGGTGGCCGTCTGAGGGAAGTACTTGGCGATGCCAGACACCCCCTCAAGCGAAATCGCGGAAGAACTCCCCGTGACGGAGACCTCGATGGTGCGGTAGCCCGTGTTGCCCGTCAGGACGACTTCAAGTCCCTCGGGCGCCTGGAACTGGTACTCGCCGTCCGCCGGCACAAGGGCCGCGCCGGCAACGCCGTTGGTGGTGAAGGATACGGAATCGAACCCTTCGCCCCACGTGAGCGTGTAGACCGACAGGGCCGGATCGAAGTCGGAAAGGACAAGGTCGTCCACGCTGCCCGTGCCGCTGAACGCGAGGCTCGTAATGGGGGCGCCGGCGCTGAGGGCGTAGAAGGTGTCCACGTCGTCTGCGGTCTTGCAGAGATCGGCGGCGTCGGTGCCGTCGCAGTAAACCTGGTATCCGGCGGCGGTGGCCTTGACCACGAGACGGTGCCACTCGTCAATGCCGATGGTCTTCGTGAGGACGAATTCCTGCGCCGTGCCGTCGGCGGCGTTCTTTGCGTAGACGCAGAGGTTGGTTTCGCTGCCGCTCTGGCTGATGCGCGTGTAGACGATAATCTTGGCGTCAGCGCCCGCTTCGGGCGCGGGGGTGCCTGCGGGGTAGGGAACCCCCTTCACCAGGATGTCGGCGTAGATGGTGGACGCGGAAGGCGCCGTCCGGTCGGACTGGAGATAGCGGACGATCGGGGCGTCGGTGTCGAAGGAAAGGACGTTCGTGCGGCTCGTCTTGTCGAAAGACGACGGAAGATTCGGCGACCGGGGGAGGTCGGCGACGCTCGCATCGGCCTCGATGACGGCTTCGACCAAGTTGCTCCAGCAGGCGTCCGCAAGCGGACTATCCCCTTCGAAGTCCGTGGAGCCGGGATAATACTCGGCCTGGGCAGGTGCGACGAGGCCGACCATGGCGGCGGCGACGGCAAGATGCTTCAGCGTATGCATTGTGTTGGTCCTTTTGGCGGGGGAAAGGGCTTATTGACCTGTAAGCCTAATTCTCCTTGGGCAGAAATTATATCAAAGAAAAAAGCTTGATGCGTCAATGCAGCCAATCCGCCCGTTGCATGGCTTTGTCCTCCGTCTCTTGTCCTAAATCCTTTGTCCTCTGTCTTCTGTCCTCCGTCCTAGGCGCACCAACATATTTCACAGAGTTGGTTTGGAATAACACGCGCCGTCAAAAAGAAACAGGAGGCATTATAAGACCAATCATAATTTTCTAAAACAGATCGCTATGCGACCCTGTGCGAGTTAGAGACAAAACAAGTTTGTCCTCAAAGATTCGGTAGATGAGCAGCCAATCTGGCGTGATGTGGCATTCGCGGAAACCGATCCAGTTGTTGCGCAAGGGATGGTCTTTGTTGCTGGGCGGCAAAGGTTCGCGTCGAGAGAGCTTTCCGATGATGTCATCAAGAAGGGTGATGTCGAGATTCCGCTTAATGGCGCGCTTGTAGTCGCGTTTGAATACGCTTGTCCATTCGACATTGAGCGGCGGCAGTTCGTCACTCATCGTTTCAACTCCGCCAAGGCCAAATCAAGGGGCATACCCTGCCTGTCGGGGTCGTTGCCGATTTCCTCTGTTTCTCGCATGGCCTCCAGTGTTTCCGGATTGTAGTTTGGCACACGTACATCAAATGGCAATCCGCCTACGCTTACAGCTTTCTTCAGAAATATCTGTATGGCCGTGGTCATATTCATGCCAAGGGCGCGAAACAAGTCTTCGCTTTGCGTCTTCAATTCGCTATTCATGCGAATACTGAAGTTGACCCCTGCCGGAGTGGTTCTTTCTCGCGTTTGAATCATACCGAAGCCCTTTAATTGTTGACGGTGAATATTATAGCATAATCGCATTGTGAAATCAATGCGGGGCAATGAAAAACTCATTTATTAGATATGAATGTCTACATTGTTTGGCTAGAATTTAATAACCTCCCGCTATACCTAAACACATTGGTCATAATCCTTAGCGAATGGTTCTACGAAGATCGTTCGGACGTTACGCGGCAAAACAAGACGCTGTCGCTTCTCGTGTCACTCCCAAACGTGATCGTCACCTCGCATCAGGCGTTCCTGACGCACGAGGCACTTGCCAACATCGCCGAAACGACGTTCAAGAACCTTGACGACTATTTCGCGGGCGCACCGCTTGCCAATGAAATCTGCTACCGCTGCCTCGGCACGGGCGGAGCGGCCAAGTCGAACTGCCCTCGCCGCGCCAACGGCCGCTGCCACTGACTTGAAGCCGGGCGTCGCCATCGTGAGCTGCAACGATGGACTCCGCCCGGTCATCATGAAGCTTGAAGCGACCGACGAGAAATCGAAGATCGGTTACCAGCCAATCGAAAATAGGGTGTTGGCATGATTCACAATACTCACAAGGGGTTGATGGGGATGAAGAGGACGCACGCCTCGGACGCATGGCGCGTGGCGGCGTTTCTCGCCCTGTCCGGCGGCGGTAGGCGGGCGTGGCTCCGAGCGGAACGTTACCTTGCCATCATCGCGTTGTTCGCGCTTGGCGCTACTCTTGGTTCGCTTGCCGTGCCGAAGCTCGGAATCCGGGCGATATGGTGTTCTTGCGTCCTTCTCGTGGTATCTTTCGCTTTGATGTTTGAGAAGCGAGAGCCGGAACCGGAATCCAAGACAGAGTAGATGTGGACTTGTGGACTTCGAGCAATGGCCGCGGGAGTACTGCATCAATAGACAGACGGTGCTGAAAGAGCTGGGCGTAGAGGATTCAATCAACCGGGCCGCTGCCTCGCACGGCTAAGCCATCCGCACCGCCGTCGCTCGCGAACACGAGATGCAGAATGCGACAAAAATTACGTGCCGCCCCTTGACAAAAGTTAGATGTCTAACTATAATGTCCGGCCATGAAATACGATGCTGTCATGTTGATGGGCCGGATTCACGATTTGACCCAGAAATGGCTGCGCGGCGAACTTGTCGCCGCTGGTCTTTCTGGCATTGTGCCGTCGCACGGCGACGTGCTGGCGCTTCTGTTCATGAAGGGCGAGGCGACCATGCATGAACTAGCCGCGTTCGCGCACCGTACGAGGCCGACGACAACCGTTCTCGTCGACAAGCTCGAGGAGGTGGGGCTTGTCCGCCGCGCGCAGTCCGAAGACGATGCGCGGAGCACAGTCGTCGCGCTGACGGCGGAAGGAGCGTCGCTGCGCGGAAGCTTCAAGGCCATTTCGAAGAAACTCGTCTTGCGCGTCTATTCGCCGCTTTCAAAAGACGAAGGCGAGATGCTCGAAAAACTGTTGAACAAGGTGTTGTCCAATTTAGAAGCCGCAAAGAACGCAGAGAACGCAAAGTCGATTTGACTCTTTGCGATCTTTGCGCACTTTGCGGCAAAAACCAAAACACGAAAGGAACGAAGCAATGAAAGAAATCAAGACAACGGCGGATATCGCCAACGCGACGGCCATCGACCTCGGCCCGCTCAAGGAGATCAAGGATTATGTGCTTGAGCTTGGGCCGGACATTAAGATTCCAGGCAAGGTGTTCGGTGGTGCGGCGGTAAAGGCCGGCGGCGCAGATTTCTCGCTACAGGTGTTCGCTCCCGGAACTGAGGGTGGATTCTACCACACGCACAATAAACATGAGGAACTGTATTTCTTCCTTTCGGGAGAGGGCGAGTACCAGGTCGACGGTACGAACATTCCCGTGAAAGAGGGCTCGGTCGTGCGTGTCGCTCCCGCGGGCAAGCGTGCCGTCCGCAACACGGGTTCGACGCCGCTCACCATGCTCTGCGTCCAGTACCTGTCCGCCGCGCCGGGCAGCGTCACGCCCGCAGACGGAACGATCCTCGCCGAGCCGGTCAAGTGGTAGGCGTGTTGAGAATCGAGCGACTACAAGCCTGTTGAATGGTAATTGAAAGCGCGTGGAGATTTCTCCGAAAGTTTGACATTCGTATGACATTTCCGTTTCTGAGAAATGTTACACTCTACATCGCTTTGAGGCATGGTGTCTTGAGGCTCGACAATATGAAAGGAACAAATAGATGAAAAGCAAATTGATGACAATGGCGGGCATCGTGGCATTGGCGGCGATGGCCTTCACGGGATGCTGCACGTGCAATGGAAAGAGCGCGTGCGCCTGCACGGACGGCAAGTCATGCGTCTGTGGCAATGCCTGCAACTGCGCGAAGGAGAAGGCCTGCGCGTGCGACAAAGGCAAGCCCTGCACCTGCTGCACGGACCACGCGAAGTGTGCCTGCGGCAAGACCGGCTGCAACTGCAAGAAGTAAAATCGCCCAATGAAGCGAACCATTGCAATCATCACGCTGATTGGCCTGCCAGCGCTTCTCATCGCGCTGGCGGGCGTTCGCCTCGTCCTGCACGACCGCTCCGGCATCTGTTCGGCGGTCGCCAATCAGCCAGAGTGCACATGTGGGTGCCGGGAGAAACACGGACGCGCGAATGCGGAGGTCTCCGCACGCGCCGGACGCATGGCGACCGAGGCGGGGGCGGCGATTCTGTTGCTGCTCATCATCATTCTGGGCGGAATGACGGGCCTCTTCGCCATCGATGCCTATCGCACGCGGCGGCAATCGGCGGCGCACCGTGCGTTTGTGGCGGACATCTCGCACAAGCTGCGCACGCCGCTCACGGGACTCTGCCTGAATGCCGACCTTCTGAAGGAGCACAGACTGCCGGAGGAGTCCGATAGACGCGACGCCATTGCGTCGATTGCGGAGAATTCCACCCAGTTGACGGATCTCGTGGAGAAGCTTCTTGATCATGTCGCGCGGTCTTGAAGTCCTTGTCGCCGAAGACGACCCCGTAATACGCCGTGCCGTGAAGGCGGCGCTCGCGAGCGAGGGCTACTCCGTGCGCGAGACGCCTGATGGCGCGTCGGCGCTCCGCGCGTTCGGCGAGAAGCGGCCCGACCTGGTCCTCCTCGACGTGATGATGCCGACGACGGACGGATTCGAGGTCTGCGCGCGAATCAGGGCCGTCGACGCGAGGCTGCCGATTATCTTCCTGACGGCGAGGTCGAGCGAGGACGACAAGGTCAAGGGACTCGGCCTCGGCGCCGACGACTACATCGTCAAGCCGTTCGGCGTCCGCGAACTTCTCGCGCGCGTCGCCGCCGTCTTGCGCAGGGCAGATTCCCGTACCCCCGAGACGATTCCGCTTGGTGCTGTACGCGTAGATCCGCGCAAGGCGTCCCTTGTCCATCCAGACGGAAAGTCCGTCGCGCTGACGGCACGTGAACTGCGTCTGTTGCTCCTCTTCGCGGCGCGTCCCGACGAAGTGATTTCAAGAGACGAACTTCTCAACTCCTGCTGGGGCCTTACCTACTATGGAACGACCCGAACGCTCGACCAGCACATCCTTGTGCTGCGGAAGAAACTTGGGCCTGAAGGCCGTCGCCTCATGTCCGTCCGCTCGCTGGGCTACAAGTTCGCCGCCTCTTTGTGACTTTTAGGGGCCTTTTAGACTAATCAAAGAAGAAGGTCGTTGTTCACCTACGGCTTTGACTTAGGATTACAGCAGAAATTCTCTGACGGTTAATGGCGCTGAGTGCCCTGAAAGAAGCGTTGTGTCAGCAGGAGGATGCGCTCGCGCACGGCGCGGGCAAGTCGCTCTTCTACTACGGCGACTGGATCAAGAAGCCCGGCGTCGCAATCGTGAGCTGCAACGACGGTCTCCGCCCCGTCATCATGAAGCTTGAAGCGACTGGCACGGAATCGAAAATCGACTGCGAGCGGCAATAAGGTAGGATGACTTATGCGATAGGAGTTGTCTATGTAGATACGGTGCTATTTCCGATTACCCTATCGGCTCCGGATTGTGCGATAATATTCGCCGTTGACACCACAAGAAAGATAAGTCAGCCATGACGGAACCGAACGACAGACGCACAACTCATCTCACGCGCGACGCCGCGTGGGAGCTCTTGACGCGCTACAACAAGGATGCGTTCCACCTCCATCACGCCGAGACAGTTGAGAAGACGATGCGCTACTTTGCGCGTGAACTCGGATACGCCGAAGAAGAGGACTACTGGGGCATCGTTGGGCTGCTGCACGACATCGACTTCGAGCAATGGCCGCAGGAGCACTGCATCAAGAGCCAGACGCTGCTGAAAGAGCTGGGCGTCGAGGATTCAATCAACCGGGCCGTTGCCTCACACGGCTACGCCATCTGCACCGACATCGCTCCCGAACACGAGATGGAGAAGATCCTCTATGCCGTGGACGAATTGACGGGGCTTCTCGGTGCCGTCGTGCTGATGTATCCCTCGAAAAGCGCGAAGGACCTGAACCTGAAGAGCGTGAAGAAGAAGTTCAAGGACAAGAAGTTCGCCGCCGGGTGCTCGCGCGACGTGATCCGGCGCGGGGCGGACCAGCTCGGCTGGACGCTGGACGACCTCATCACGCGCACCATCGCCGCCGTCCAGACGTTTGAGACGTGATTGAAAACAGTGCTATGGTGTTGAATCGGCGGCGCATCCGCCGCGTTTAACAGAGCATGAACAGTGATAAAAAAGACGAGGGGCAGAATCGGACTCTTGCCGTCGGCTGGTTCGACAACGCCCCGTTCCGCACGATTTGCGTAAAGTACCTATCCCGCATCAAGAAGGTCTTTTTTGCATGGCCTGGCGTGACGGCAAGTCGCCCGATGGCGGAACGGACGTCTGAAAGAAAACAGCTCTTCTTCGCAGACATCGCCTAGTGCCGCAATGAGGGCATGGAACTGGACGCCATCTTTAATGCTAATTGCTATGGCGACATCGCCATCTCAAAGGCTCTCGCGGAACATGTCACCGAAGTACTGGGCGAAATGGGCCAGAAAGGTCTCTTCCCCGAACATCTGACAACGACATCTCCGTTTATCGCGACCGTGGTGCGGCGGCGCTTTCCCGAAGTGAAGATACGCCTGAGCGTCAACATGTACATTGAAAGCACGCAGTCGCTTTCCTACATGGAGGAACTCTTCGACTCGTTCTATGTCAGCATCGACAACCACCGCAACTTCGAGTATGTGCGTAAAATGGCAGACTGGTCCACAAGCCACGGCATGACACTTTGCGTCTACGCAAATTCCGGATGCCTGCGGGACTGCCCATTCCGTCAGTTCCACAACAACCTGCACGGGCACAACCGCATGGGACAGTCGGTTGCGGGCGAGGAGTTCTCCTTTTCGGCGTTCAGGTGCAGGACGAACTACGAATGCGGCAGATACGCCGACTTCCTCAGGGCCAACTGGATTCGCCCCGAGGAGCTGCCGGAATACGAACGCCTTGCGGGCGTCGTGAAGCTCGCGACGCGCAGACATCCCGATCCGGAGGGCATCATACGCGCATACGCCACGTATTCGTACAACGGGGACCTGGCAAAGACAATGGATCCCTTTTTCGACTTTCCTATCCCAATCGACAATGCGACGCTGGGGAAGTCGGCTCTGTGGCCGGTCATACGCGATTGTCCAGACGCGCACAACTGCCGTCGTTGCGGGAAATGCGATGCCCTCATGGACGAACTGTCGCACCGGTCAGGAAGGATTGGCGAATCTGCAGTGGCTCAGACGTTCGCCGGATTCTTCAAAGGCTGAACTTGTCTGTTGTTTTCGCGATAGGGAAAAAGAAATGGGTGCCGCAGACGATCGGCACCCGACAGCCCCGGGAAGAAGGAAAAGCCGAAGCTGGAAATAGACGATAACTCAAAGCGCGGCTTTGAGCGTCTCGACCCACGCGGCGATCTTGGAATCGGTCTGGTCGGCTTCGTTCGTGTCGTCGAGCTTCAGCACCTCGCCTACGAGCGTCGCGCCGGCGTCCTTTGCCGCAGTGGCGAGCGTCTCGGCCGCCACGCAGAAGGAATCCGCGAAGCCGACGGAATCGCCCAGACCGAAGGTCGCGACCTTCTTCCCGGCGAAGTTGGCCTTGACGCCGTCGAGCTGTGCGGCCCAGTCGTCCTGCAGGTCGCCGACGCCCCACGTGGAGGAGCCGAGCACGAGCAGTTCGGCGTCAAACGCCGCCGCGTCGCCCGCGTTGATGTTGAACGCCTGCGCATCCAGCGCCTTGGCGATCTTTTCCGCGACAGCCTCGGTCATGCCGGTAGTGCTGCCATAGATTACGTGTACTTTGTCCATGTTTGTTTTCCTTTCCTTAACTTGCCTTTCTGGCAGAGATTGCGTTGATGAATTCTTCGACTCCGCGCGAGCGGTCGAGCACTTGGGCGGCGTTGGCTTCCGCGTTGGCGTAGAGCCGCATGCGGCGAAGCGATTCGTCCGCGCCACCGTACACGCGCCACGCCCCATGGTGGACAGGAGTCGCGGGAATCCTTTGCATGAATCCAGCCACGTCCTTGAGCGGATAGCCGATAAATACGCCCACCTCGTGCGGAAGTTCGTACTCGGCCGCCCGGTCCACGAGGTGCGCAAGCATCCTCTGAAGCAACACGGCTTCCCCTCCCTGCGAAGTGTCCGCAGGATATCCCATCCGTGCCAGCCACCTGGCGTTGCGAGGCTCGGTGAGCGTGGCGGCGAGCGTCCGGGGATTGTAGAAGAGCACGAGCGAGCTGTCCTCCTGCACGTTCAGCTCCACGTAGTCCAGGCCAAGGATGCAGTAGATGTCGCTGCGATACAGACACACGCGAAGTCCTTCGGAGTTCACGCCGGAATAGCAGTGCCTGACGCGCAGCAACTCGGCGGGCTTGATGCCCTGCCGCACGGCCGCCGTCTTCACCAGCAGGAACTTCAGCAATTCCTTCCGGTGCGACTCGTCGATTCTGTTCGCTTCTTCCCTCATGTGCCTGACATGCCTCAAAAAGTTAGCCAAGTATAACATAATCTCCCCCGCGCGGTCAATAGCCTTGGCTAACTTTCATGGAATTTGGGTGCGCCAATCTTTATGTGAGGTAAACGCACGGAAACCGTGCGTTTACCTCTGGAGGCGACGGCGCGAGGAAATTGCGACGCTGCTGAACTGACAATCGTAACAATCACTGCGCAGAAGTTGGCCGTCATGCGGCACGACTCATGGCGTTCCACTCGTCCAGCTTCGACCAGAGTCAGATGGAAAGAATCACGGAATCTTGATTCTTGAAAAGAGCCACTGGCCGTCGGTCTTTTCAAGGTGCGCAATGAACTTCTCGGCCTTCGGCTCGTGTCTCGGCCACATCGCCTCGGTCCCCGAGTAGTCGATCAACCCCTCGACACTGGCTTCGGAACCGTCGACGCTGATTTCGAGTTCTTGGAACTCCACGGCGATCTTCGTAGCCCCGGATCGGAAAACCAGCAGACCACCTGCGATGTCGTCGCGGGAATAGGATGCCTTGAGGCCGTGCTGAGGGTCGATGACCGCACACCCGTCCCTGAAGTGACGCGCCAGTGCCTGCGCCTTTCCCGCGCACTCCATCACAGACTCTCCCGGCTCCTTCGCCGCGAGCCTCTCGACATCGGCGAACACACGCTTGATCTGCGCCCGCTCGCTGTGCATGAAGAGCCACAGCGACACCGCAGCCACAAGGAGGACGGCGTAGACTATCGCACGGCGAACCGTCATGAGCGCGTTTCCCCTATCGGCACCTTCGCACCCGCCAGCGTTCCAGCCATGAAATCCTTTCTCGACAGATTCATCATTTTTTACAACGCCTCCACCATCTTCACCAGCTCGGCGCGGATGCGCCCCTCTGTTTTAGACACATGATTTACAGAATTTACAGAATTGGGGGATAGGACAACGGGGCTTTTGCATTCCGCCCTCCAACTCGAATCTCCAACTTCCATAATTCTGTTAATCATGTGTCTGAAAACCGGCTGATCATGTCAATCGAGTGCCGCGTTTATGGCATCCGCCTTGCGGACGACCTTCGGTCGGGGGATATGCGGTGGATTAACCACGAAATACACGAAAAGTCCGCGGCATGCCTACCGCACCCTCAGCAACATGCCGTTGCGCGGGGTGACCGGCTCGAGCCAGACGGAGTCGATGGAGATGCAGCCCGTACCGGACTGCGTGTCGTTGAGGAACGAAAACACGTTTTCACCCGCCTTCAGCAGCTCGCGTGGGATAGCAAAAGGATGGTCCCTTTTCGTGCCAGGCGCGTCCTTCGTCGCGAGGCGTTCGCCGTTCAAGTCGATGCAAAGGCGCGTTCCCGTTCCACCGCCGTCGGGACCCGTGCGGAAGTGGAGAATCCAGTCGTATTCGCCCGCGAGCGACCGCGGCATCACCGCGTGCCAACATTCGCGCGACTTCGTGAGGTTGCCGATGCCCGTGTACGGCATCGCGCGCGGCACGTGGCGCATGTTGCCGTCCACCACGTGGTACTCGTTGGACACAGCCCCCTCGTGGCCGAAGTCCGTCCAGTCGTCGTCGCGCCTGCCCACCTGCCAACCGCCGCCGAGCGCCGCCGCGTCGAGCGTCACCACGCCCGTGCCGCTGTCGATGCGCGTGACGGTGAGCGTGTTCGTGCCGACCCTGAGCGCCGCCGCCCGCACGAACCACCTCTGCGTCGCGCCCGGCTTGATCGGACGTTTGCCGAGCGACTTGCCGTTGACCGCCACGCCCAGCAGGCCCGCCGCCGAATCGCTCGTCGCCTTCCAGCGGAAGATCTGCGCTCGGCCGTCGTCGTAGCCGGCCTCGACCGGAAACTTGAACGTGACGGACACCCCGTTCGTGAGGCCACCGTTCGGCACGGGCCACAGCTCGCCGTCCACGTCAAATCCGCCCTCCGGCGCCTTGTCGGCGGAAAGCTCCGTCGTCGCGTCGTTCTCTACGCCCACGCGCCACGTCTCCGCACGCGGCCAGCCGAGCGCCGCCAGGATCTCCTGCTCGGAAAGCGTCCGCTTCCAGCACGCGAACTGCTGGATGCTGCCCCTGAAGCACTTGTAATGGTTGTTGCCCGAACTGGGTGCGGGCATCGCGTATGTGCCGTTCTGAGGGGATTCCGTGCCGAAGCGCAAGAACGACCCGGGATTCGGCACGAGGTTCACCGAGTCCGCGTACGTCCGCGACATCCGCTTCAGAAGGCCAATGTCGGTGTTGCCGTCCGGCGTCGTCAATCCGTCCTTGACCAGGTACGCCGTCACCTTCTGGCCGTCCACCGTCACAGCGAAGTCCACCCATCCGCAGCCGTTGGAGATTACGAAGCTTTCGCCCAGATCCCAGCTGCTGTTGTACGTGTGGACCTGGAGCTTGCGTCGCTCCGTGCTGGTCTCGGCCAGGCCGAACATCATGCCGCGCGAGGAGCCGTAGCCGAATCCGAGCAGCCACTGGGTGTCCAGCAGCGGCGCGGAGAAGTCGGGACGGAAACGGACGATCCAGGTGTAGTGGCTGTCGAAATCCTTAAGCGGCGTACCGCATGTCACGGCGCAGGGGGTGACATAGCCGAGCGTCTGCGCCTCGTTCGTCCACACGACGTCCTGCGGGAAGTAGAGCGTTTGCATCTGCCGCCCCACGCCGCGTCCGGGCAGGCGCACGAACTCGTTGGAGATGACGGGCTTGTGCCCCGCCGCGCCGTAGGAGCCGGTACTGAGCGCGACGGTGTTGAGGGAGTTGGTGATCTCGCCGACGTCGAGTATGTGGTTGCAGTTCGTGTCGACCGCCATGCCGCGCATCCAGATGTGGGCGTCCGCGAACACGTCCTCGCTGCGCGCCGCCGTGAGGTCGAGCGGGTCGCTCGCCGCGCTCGCCGGAAAGAGGAAGAACCGCGCCGTGCGCCCCGACCGCGCGTCGTCTGGCAGACGGTTCGTGGCGGCGGTCGTGCCGGAGGCGATCGTGTCCAGCTGCTCGCTCTCCTTCCATTGCGAGATGTCCGCGCCCTTGTCGGCGTCGTCCCACGCCACCCACAGCTCCTGCGCGGCATTGACGCCCGTGAACGCGAGCGTCGCCTCGCCGGGACCGTACACGGTCCCCTTGAAGCTGCTCACGAACACCGTTGCCGCCGGGAGCGTCGTGCTCACCGCAATCGCTGCCAATCCAATGACAAATGACATTCTCTTCATTCTCTACGTCCTTTTACAGATTGTCATGCGGCGGTATGATACCAAATCGGCAGTTTAAAAGTCTACTGCGCCACTGATTAAAAGTCGATTACCAAATAGGTCAAAAGCCAACTACACTACCGATCAAAGGCAAACAACACACCCAACTTCGCGGCAAATCCGTCGCGGGGGATTCACCACGAAATACACGAAATACACGAAAAGCTGGCCTGACGCGGGGACTGTCCCCAATCAGTCCGAGGTCTGTCCCCAAATTTTCCGGGGTCTGTCCCCAAATTTTCCACGTCACTCCTCACTGCAGACCGTATCACATCGACCGTATCACAAGGGACAGTCCCTCGCGATTCCTCGCGACTCTGGCTCCCTATCCAAGGAGCCATTCCCGGGCAGTCACTACTTTGATTGTAACGCCGTCTTCCGAAATTGTGTCATGGTCGTGGTCGGTTATCAGCAGCAGGTCATTGCAACCTGTCTTCTTCGCGACGGAGATCAGCGGATCAACCTCGCGCTTCCGCGTCTTTACGCCGTCTATGGTATATGCGACTTGGACGAACTGGACTATCTTTCCATGCTTCACGCGGCAGAAGTCGATGTCGCTCGTCTGGTCCTTGTAATAGTATATCTCCGCGTCGTCGTCCGTCCTCCGTCTCAGAAGCTCGAGATAGACGATGTTCTCAAGCCGCCAGCCAAGCTCCTCGTCCGAGCCGAGCACGCCGGTGAAGTACGAGATGAACGCCGGGTCCGACACATACAGTTTCTCGTTGCGTATGCGCTCCGCCGGCTTCGTCGAATAGCGGCGGACGAGCGAGACGAGGTACGATTCGACCAGGTATCCCATGTAGGTCTGCATTGTGTGCGCGCTCGCGATTCCGGCCTTCCGCGCCAGTCCGTCATACGACACCTCCCGCGAAAACTGCTGCATCAGCACGTATGCCGCGTCAATGAACCGCTGCGCGTTCCTCACCTTGCGGCGGCCGAGAATGTCCCTGGATAGAATGAAATTGTACAATGCGGACACATATCCTCTTTGGTCGGACAGGGCGAACGTCTCTGGTAGTCCGCCGTTGAAAAAGTATTTCTTCCACGCCGCCTCCGAGTCGCCGCCGTTCCACGCGCAGTACTCCGCGTACGAAAAAGGGAACACCGATATGGGGACGTGTCGCCCCGTCAGATGCGTCGCAAGGTCACCTGTGAGGAGGCGGGCGTTCGAGCCGGTTATCACGACATGCTTGCCGATCCGCAGCAGCCTGTTCACAAACAGATGCCACCCCTCGACATTCTGTATCTCGTCAAAAAGGAAATGATCGACATTGCCATATACCTCGTAAACCGCCTGAAGAACGTCGTCCAACTCGGAAGCCTCGATCTTGGCGAGCACTTCGTCGTCAAAGTCAACGTATCCGTACGCGACAGACGAATCCCTCATTGCCTTTCGGCAGACAACGGATTTCCCAGATCGCCTCATGCCAACGACCGCCTGTGCCAACGGACTGTTGACTTCAACTTTTCCCATAGGCGCTCGCTCGAGCATCTTCTCTGCCTGAAGACGCTCAAGTTCAAGTTTCTGCTCCTGTATGGCCTTTTTCAGACTTCTGCCCATGTCAATCCTCCTTGGAACACCGATATTATAGCATTTCCAGTCACCTTATTGCAATAACCCATACCACTTAATGCAATAAGCACCCCTCTATTGCAACAAACGCTATCGTAAGCTGATGACCTTCGGTCAGAGGATATGCGGGGATTTAACCACGAAATACACGAAAAACGGGCCTGACGCGGGGACTGTCCCCAATCAATCCCAGGGGGGTGCCTTCGGCCGGGTGATATGCGGTGCCCGTCACATCACTTTCCCAGCCGTCAAGCATATACAGTAAAACATATACGGAAGTGTCAGACCCTTTTGACCGAGGGCTCAGAGCTCAAACTCTTTCTTGTTCTTCAGAATGGCGCCGTTCCGCGCGTCGACATCGACCTCGTACTCGTGAAAACCGGTCTTGAGTTCGATTTCGTACACCGGAACGCCGCCCTCATAGTCCAGCTTGCACTTCCGGACGGTTGCGGAGCCCGGCTGGAGTCCCGCCGCCTGAAACGCGAGGCGCTGCGCATCCTCGCGAGAGATCATCCCGGACGCACCAACCGCTGGCGCGGCGACTGGCACGGCGACAGGTGCAGATGCCGCAGGCGCGGGTGCGGGGGCGGCTAGAGCGGGCGCAGGCGCGGAAGCAGCGGGAGCGGGTGCGGCGGGCGCGGGCGC
>JAFWKK010000028.1 GCA_017514235.1 Kiritimatiellia bacterium
CATGCGGCAACGTACGGCGGTATCGCCGCGACCTGGCCTGAGGCGTCGCCTCGCCAGTCGCGCCGCCACCGCCGCCCCTTTCGGGGCGCGCCGTCCGCAGGACACGAAAGCCGCCTTCGCGGCACACGAAATCTCACGAAATGGAGGCAAGACGCGGGACTTTTCGTGTCGTTTCGTGCCGGGAGAAGCGTCGCAACCCAAAGGGTGCGGCGGGCGGGCAGCGAGGGGCGAGACGAAGTCTCATGCCCAAACGCTGTCCGCACGCCGCAATCTCCGAAAGGCGATTCGACGCGCACTCCCGTTTTCGTGGTCGCGCGTCAGCGCAATCATTCCGCGACCGAAAACGAGTTTGTCACCCCGCCCACTGCTCGACAACCGACTTTGGATATGCGCCAAAATTGACAAGCAACCCGAGCTTGCAACCGGTAAGGCGAAGATAGTTCAGCAATTGTGCGCGATGTTCCTTTGTCAATTCCTCCACGGCCTTGATCTCAACGATTATCTTGTCATAGCAGTGAAAGTCCGGAACATAGGTCTTCTCTATGGGCATGCCCTTGTAGAAGATGCGAAGTTCTTTCTTTGCGTCGAACGGGATGCCTCGGGTCGCGAATTCCCGCTCAAGGCATTGCTGATAGACTTCTTCCCTGAAGCCGTTTCCCAGTTCGCGGTATACTTCATAGACGGCGCCGCGAATGGCATAGCATTCCTCTGGGTATATCATCGGTTGGCTCATGGCGGCCATTATAGCAAACTTTCGTGCTTCCCGTGCCACAAGAACCCCACGTCTAGTGCCTCCATTTCGTGAGATTTTGTGTGCCGCGAAGGCGGCTTTCGTGTCGGGAGAAGCGTCGCAACCCAAAGGGTGCGGCGGGCGGGCAGCGAGGGGCGAGACGAGTCTCATGCCCAAACGCTGTCCGCACGCCGCAATCTCCGCAATGTGATTCGACGCGCACTCCCGTTTTCGTGGTCGCGCGCCAGCGCAATCATTCCGTAACCGATTGTCCTATTGCCAGGGCAATGCGTGATTTTGTGGTATAATATGCGGCGTTGTGGATGCGATGAATAAACTCTCCAAGTCATTTAGAGTTTACAAGGGCAAGCGGGTTCTTGTAACCGGGCACACGGGCTTCAAGGGTTCGTGGCTCTGTGAATGGCTGCTGGCACTCGGCGCCGAGGTCCATGGCTTCGCCCTGCCTCCGCCTACGCGGCCGAGCCTGTTCAACCAACTCAGGTTGTCCAGGCGGATCAAATCTCATACGGTCGGAGACGTCCGCGACTTGTCGGCTGTGAAAAGCGTTGTCCGTAAGGTGAAGCCTGATTTCGTGTTTCATCTTGCCGCGCAACCGCTCGTCAGGCTGTCGTATGAGAAGCCGGTGGAGACATTTGAGACAAATGTCATGGGCACCGTCAACGTACTGGAGGCAGTGCGTCAGGCGTTCTGCAACGGCAAGTCCAAATGCTCGGTCGTCTGCATTACCACTGACAAGTGTTACGAGAACAGGGAGACCTCGCGGCCCTACAGGGAGGACGATCCGATGGGCGGATACGATCCTTACAGTTGCTCCAAGGGGTGTGACGAACTGTTGATTTCATCTTATCGGCGCTCATTCTTCGGCTCGCCGGATTCGCCAGTTTGGGTGGCTTCGGCGCGGGCGGGCAACGTGATAGGCGGTGGCGACTGGGCGCTTGACAGAATCGTCCCCGACTGCATGAGGGCATTGGCCAAGGGTGCGCCGATTCCTGTCCGCAACAAGGTTTCGACTCGCCCGTGGCAACATGTCCTTGAGCCGTTGGGAGGATACCTGACGCTTGGCGTGGCCTTGGCGTCGCGGACCAGGTTCGCGGATTATGCGGGCGGGTTCAACTTTGGCCCTGATCCGAGGGCTAACCGAAGCGTGAAGGATCTTGTCGTAGAGGTGTTGAAGTGGGTAAAGGGCGAATGGATTGACAAGTCTGATCCGAACGCCGTTCATGAGGCCGGGCTTCTCAACCTCGACATTCGCAAGGCGAGGCGGGTCCTTGACTGGAGACCGCTGTGGGACTTCGAGACTACTGTCAAGAATACTGTGCTGTGGTATGACGAGGTGCGCAAGGGCGCATGCCCGATTGACGTGACGCAGCGGCAGATACATGACTATTTGGTTGTCAGATAATTGCAAGGAAGGTTTTGCGCCCAGAGGGACTCCGACAGTGGGTGCAACAAGTTGTGTTTGCAAAGTCAATGCGATGTGAGCGCTTCGCGCGCCCACGAAACGCGCTGCAGCTGCCACGCGGCTCGGCCGCTTGAATCGGCGCGCCCGATGGTCTTACCGTTTGAAAGTTGCACTTGCAATCCGTAAGGAATTTGGGATAATACGCACTGAAAAAGAAAGAATGGTCAGACGTGAAATAGATTCCCTGCTGAAGGAAATGGCAACGACGTTCCCTGCCGTTGCCATTATGGGGCCAAGGCAATGCGGAAAGACGACATTAGCAACGGCGTTCTTCCCGCAGTTGCCTTGTGTCTCGCTTGAAGATCCGGACGTAAGGCGAGCTGCAATAGACGACCCACGTTACTTTCTTTCGCAATACAGTGAGGGAGCGGTCCTCGACGAAATCCAGAATGCGCCAGAGCTGATGTCCTATCTGCAAGGAGTCATCGATGCGAAGCCGGATGTCATGGGGCGTTTTGTGCTAACCGGATCAAGACAGTTCGTCCTTATGGAGTCGATGACTCAATCCCTCGCTGGACGCGTCGGCATTCTTACGATGGCACCATTCACATGGAGCGAATGGTACGGGGAAGGATTGTCGCATACGGACGTGGACGAAATGATGTTGCGCGGACTGTATCCGCCGGTTTTGTCGCGAAAAGCGAATCCAAGACTGTGGTACGCATCCTACTTCCAGACATATCTTGAACGCGACGTCAGGCAGATATTAAAGATAAAGGATTTGTCTGCGTTTGAATTGTTCGTTAGACTTCTCGCCGGGCGCACCGGTCAGGAGTTGAATCTCAATTCGCTTGGCATGGATGCGGGAGTGTCGCATACGACCGCGAAGGCCTGGATCTCGGTGCTGGAGGCGTCTGGTCTCGTATTCAGACTGCCTCCGTATTTCCGCAACTACAACAAGAGACTGGTGAAATCGCCTAAGCTGTATTTCGCGGACACCGGTCTCGCATGCTGGCTGATGGGGATTGAGACTCCGCAGCAACTGCACGGGCATCCCCTGTACGGAGCCATCTTCGAGACGAATGTGGTTGCGGAGCTCAGAAAACGCACTTTGAACCATGGGCGGCTCTTAAGCCTGTATTATTGGAGAGACAACGCAAAACTTGAGGTTGATGTAATCGAGGATTGTTTAGATGGCCCCCGTCCGGTCGAGATTAAAAGTGGCAAGACTTATCACGAAGAGTGGTCGCGCCCCATGCGACGTTGGCTTGCGACGGTTGGCTGTGAAGCTAATCGTGCCAGAATAGTCTATGGAGGAGACTTGATGATGCGCGACAAGGGTATTGAAGTCTCTCCGTGGTTCAAGTTGTAAGTATGTCGATGTGAGTTTTAACCATGCGGTCTACAGCTGTGGCGTTCGTGGTCGCGCGTAGCGCAAATCGGATTGTTTGGCACGTATGAAACCGTATATGGTATAATACAAAGGAGGGATCAAAATGGAAAAATCATTGAGCGACTACGTAAAGACGGCCGACTGGAAGGCCGAGAAGCATGTGCCGGTAATCTCGGCTCCGGCCACGGTTGCGGCTGGGCAGACTTTTGAAGTCGAGGTGTCCGTCGGCAAGGAGATTCCGCATCCGAATACTGTCGAGCACCATATCGCGTGGATTGCGCTCCACTTTGTTCCTGACGGCTCGCCGGTGTCGGTGGAGATCGGGCGCGTTGATCTCTCTTCGCATGGGCCGGTCGCATCGACCGCTTCGACGGCGAAGTTCTCCGTACAGTCGCAGAAGGGCGGCGTTCTCTACGCAACGGCCTACTGCAATCTGCATGGTCTCTGGTCCAGTACGGCGAATATTGCAGTGGCTTCGTAAAATCGGCGGCTGAATCGGGAAGATGGTTCATTCCTATCGGCCTGATCTGATTTGCTATGGAAAGATTGTCGTAGAGCGCAAGGCGGCGAAGGGATTGTTGCCTCAGCATTTCGGGCTGCTGCGGAACTATCTTGGACTGCTTCGCATGCGGGTTGGTCTCTTAGTCAACTTTCATGGCTATCCGAATGTCGACATCCGGCGTGTCTATCTTAGCGACATGAACGAGCAGGGCAATGTCGAAGATGTTGCCACAGGACAGATTACTAAAATTGCGATTCATGATGCGAATGGCAAATGAGGAAAGGATAAGGGTTTGCGCATCGCCCGTCGCCCGCGGCGACAAGTCCGGGGCGATGCGGAAAGCCTTTCCTCTTTTGCCATTCGCATGAAGTCGCTTCAAGTCGTCGCGCTGAGCGCAGTAATCTCAAATGAAACATGCAAAAGAAATTTGAAATTGTGCCGATAGATCCGCTCGTATGGTGTCCAAATGGGTCTGACTTAAATGAACAAAAAATACAGTGTAGATATCCTCGAATCGGAGTGGGCCGGGGTGTGAGCGGTGGGATGTTAATGTGTGGGATTTGCACAATGTTCAGAGTGGTCAGGGGCGGGATGAGCTACCTCGTCAAGCAAGCCTCCGCGCCGACTCCAGACCCGTTGTGCCGTCGGATTGGTTTTGGCGCTGGCGATGAACCCTCAGACAAACTATACGGGGGGGGGGTGCCCAGTCCCATGCCCTGGAATATCCCCAGTTTTTGATGTCTGAAACGAGTCGGATGCCTGATTCCATTGGGCGGGATGCGTTTTCGGAAGTGAAATAAGCGAAAAGTCGGTTCCACTTGTTGGGTGTGGTATAATGCCACGTGCCAAAAACCAACCAAGAGGAACCGACATGGGGAATGATAGCATAATTGCGTTCAGAACGCGAGAACAGCTAAGAAAATACATGGGGATATTTTCTCCCCAGTTCGGGAACAGCCGCTGGAAGATGGAGTTCCTCGGGCAGATGCTCTTCGGGATACAGGCAGCCCGGGACACGCTTATGAGCGAGATAGCCCGCTCGCTGCAGGAGGACATACTCGCGAAGAAGACTCAGGAGCGCCTGGAGCGGCACCTGGCGTGCGAGGGGCTGGACGCGAAGATACACGGAAGCATCCTATGCGACGCTGGGCCCGGGATCGGGGCGAGCACCCTGGTCATAGTCGATCCGACGGACGTGCAGAAGGCGTACGCGGAGAAGATGCCGTATCTCGCGAAGGTGTGGGACGGCAGCAAGGGCAGGGTTGGCGACAACTTGGGATACACCCTGTGCATGGCGATAGCCTGCGAGAACGGATGCCGGAAGATAGTCCCGCTCACGCTCAGGCTCTGGTCTTCGGAGCACCCCGAGTTCGTCAGCGAGAACGACGAGGTCGAGCAGGTCGTCGGCCAGATAGCCTCGACGACGAACGGGAAAGGCATATTCGTGTACGACCGCGGGGGAGACGGGGACAACATGTTCAGGTTCTACATAGACCACGGGTACGACTTCATCGTGAGGCTCGTCGGAGACCGGAACCTGCTGAATTGGGGCGGGAAAACGAAGGGTTCCCAGGTTCTCGCGCGCAGTCTGGCGGACGACTGCACGATGCGGTACGAGGACAGCGTCATGTTCAAGTCGCACAACAAGGTCCACAACGTCCGCGTGAAATACGGCTCGATGCCCGTGAGGCTGCCGATACGGCCCGACGCGGACCTGCACCTCGTCGTAGTCAAGTGGCCCGGCGGGGAGAAGCCAATGATGCTTCTCACGACGCTTAATGCGGTGCGCACGCGCAAGGCGCTGTGGGAGGTGGTGCAGGGATACGTCACGAGGTGGCGCGTCGAGGATACGATACGGTACATAAAGCAGTCGTACCGTCTTGAGCACATGAGGCTTCTCGACTACCAGCGCCTGAAGAACATGGCCGCGCTCGTCGTGGCGGTAGCGTACTTCGCGGCGGCGTGGCTCGGCAGGAGGGTGAAGCTCGACGCCCTCGCGAAGCACGTCGCGAAGGTCTCCCGCAAGATGTTCGAGGTGCCGGAGTTCTTCTACTATGCCATCGCCGACGGCCTCCGCTGGCTCTTCGTGCGCCACGGGAAGTGGCGCGGATGGAAGTGCCCGCGAGAGCAGACAGGCGACTTGCAGATGGAGTTTGAGCTGCTTACGGGATGACGAGGCGCATAATCGCGGCAAACCATGCCCGAAAAACCTCCGAAGCCCGCAAAAACGCGCGAGGCTCTCGAAGAGCTCGGTAGCGCTTCCCAAAGGTGGGGATATTCCAGAATCAATCCTCTGCTTTTGCGAGGCCTTAAAAGATGGTATAATATGCCGTTTCAAGGAAAGTATGAAAGAAAAGAAAAACAACAATAAAGGCGACAAGCCGAAGAAGTCGCCTTTGTGGCTGATGATCCGACAGATAACGCTGCCGGATCTCCAGCAGCTCATATTCGAGAAGGTCGCAAAGGCGTACAAGATCGACTGGGGGAAGATCGAGTACAGGAATCTCGACCTCCGCGCCGACCAGATACACGCGGAGATCCTGGAACTCCAGAAGCAGTACCCGTCCTGCTATCTCGACCTTTACAGCTCGCTGCGCATCATAAACCTTGCTGCGGTGTCGAAAAACATCATGAAGATCGTCACCCACCTTACGGAGATCGATCCCGCCAAGAAATACTTTTTTACGGACATGTTCAACCTCGAACACGGCGGACAGGCGAGCATTACGCATCCTGCCAACCGCGTGGCGTGGTTCTGCGCCAGGCAGGACAAGCTGGAAAGCGAATGGGGCAAGATCGTGGATCTCGCCGTCAACGAGGAGCAGAAGAACTCGTCATGGTCCTACTACACGATAGAGCCAGCGAAAAACACGGAGCAGGAGGAAATCGACCAAGGCATCGAGAGTTTCAAGGAGAAGTTCGGCAAGGCGATGGAAGACTCCAAGAAGATGCCGTTCCCCGTCGAAGTCCATCCGTTCCCTTCCACGGGGAAGTACGTCCGCTACGCGATCACGGTGCCCAAGGACCCGTTCAAGACATATCTGTGCGACCAGCACAACGTGACGGTCGGACTCGATCCAACGATGCACACCTTCTACCTCGACCACTATATCGCGGAACCCACCATCCGTCTCACGTGGCCGGTTGTCTGCGACGAGAGAGTCGTGGCGGATTTCTTCGTCGAACACGTCCTCGGCACAAAGATCGTCGACGAGCCGACGATGTATTTCACCAAGCCGCTCCGCACCTTCACCTCGTCGCGGACTTCCGAGGAGGCGATGAAAGTCGACGGCGACGACGAGAAGGAGCAGATACACAGCATCTTCATCAGCTCCGTAGACTTCACCTACGCCGAGAGCGAAAGCGAGGCGGAGAAAGTCCGCCGACTGCGCGAGAACAAGAAACGGGCAAAGAGAGGCGAGGAGCAGAGGCCGGCGTTCCGCTGCTACAACTACAAGGGGAACCGCATCTGGGCGTACCTTGACGAACACTTCAACCCGACTCGCTACAAGCCGGAATGGCGCGATATCCTTTCCATCACCTTTACCGTTCGGCTGTTCAAGGTCGTGGTGGCGAACAACGTCAAGATCTACGACCGCGAGAAGACCCGCGACTTCAAGATTGTCTGCAAGCCCGACAAGCTGACATACTCGCCTCGGATGCAGGACATTGTGGAGCCAGAATACAAGGCGACGCTACGCTACATCGTCGAGAAGAAGCTGAAGCTCATCGGCGAGCCGCTCGCCGCACACGTTGCGGACGCAAGAGAGGAGGGCACGGATGGAAGCATACTGTAAATGCCCGAAGTTCGGATGCGCCTACCCCGGATGCGACCGGCTGATGAAGATCATGGATCGCGTACTGTCAGACCGCTTCGGCAATCAGACGTACACGGCCTGCTGCGACAAGGTGGGAGAGGTCATTTCCGGCATCCGCGAAAGCGAAATCATCCGCCCGCCGGAACGGAAGGACGCCGACGTTGAGAAGGTTGAGGAAATCATAAAAGGCTGCGCGTCTGCGATAGGAGAATCTGTCGCTGCCTTCAAGTCCAACGGGAAAGACCGCTACCTCGCGCTTGACCCCAACCAGTTCCCGCTTCTCACGTCGCTCGCATCGCTGA
Source organism: Kiritimatiellia bacterium (assembly GCA_017514235.1). Taxonomy (GTDB): domain Bacteria; phylum Verrucomicrobiota; class Kiritimatiellia; order RFP12; family UBA1067; genus UBA1067. The sequence continues at coordinate 8,169 of JAFWKK010000028.1, forward strand.
CCGAGGATTTCGTATTGTCATCGGCAACTGACGCGGAATGGCATTTGATGAAATGCCATCGCAGGGTATACCATGAATGGATGTGCCGTTTCGATCCGGTGCGCACGGGTTTTGGAGACCTTTTTGAGGTGGTTAACGCCGAGTTTCCCAACGCCATTGAATGTGCGGACGCTGAACGCAAATGCCTCTCCTTGTTTGACCGCATTTACTATCATGGTTGCGAAAATTACATCGGCTCCCAGAAGGTACTCGACAAGCGGAGCATCACTGACTTCTACAAGGACTTCATCGACGCGCTCTCGCGGCTGTCATATTTCGTGAAGTCGGAGGACAAGCCTTTCACCAAGAGCGGACACAAGGTGCGCAAGCCTCCGAAGCAGAAACGCGGCCCGAAGATCACGTCGGAACAAGAGGCGCAGATTGCAAGCGGGCTGAATTATTGCATAGACCATCCGGGGAAATGGGCTGAAGCGGCAAGACACGCGCTCACTATCGAGGCGGCAAAGGTGAACAACAAAGCGAAAACCGACGGCTACATCGCCCACTCGGGCGACCAAGAAAAGGCAGCCGCCTCGCTTGCCCGAGCCATCGAGAGGGCTGCGAAATCCAAGCCGAAGCGATAACGCTCCCGACAGATTATTGAAGAACGCCGACAATTAATTGTCGGCGTTTTTTATTGTCCCACGGCTCTGCCGTGGTTTTTTTGTCACGACAATTTCGACCAATAAAATCAATGGTCGCGTGGCGTTTCGCGATCTTCGGCAAGGCGATTTTTCTTGCGCCCTTTTATGTTATTTTTCAATTGTCGCGACGCGGTGGGCACGGCCCGCCGCAGGATCGGCCAACGAAAAAACAAAGGAAACGAAAAATGAAAAACCGCAAGCGCCGCCACAACGGCGAACGTCACGCTGAACGCGAGTTCGGCGACATCTGCAATGGCGCGGAGTATTTCCGCAGCCACGGCAAACGCTACGGCTACAAGAAGCCGCGCGTCTGGACACAGGAGAAGCGTCGCCTGTACCGCGAGGGCATGAGAATGCTCGACGACGGATTCCACATCGAAGTCGTGGTCAACGTGATCCGGGAGGTCAGCCGTGGCTAAAAGCTTCAGACACGACCCCCGCGACGATTTCGACGAGGACTTCGAGGGCGGGAAGAGACGCAAAGGCAAGCAGCGCAGGAAACGCCGCCGCGAACCGCCGCCGGCGCAGCGCACGAACGATGACATCGAATACGTCGATGTTCCGGAGTGGCGGCAGCTGGACATCCTTGCGAAGCTGCAGGGATACTTCCGCAAGCGGTCGTTCCAGGCGATGTCGTATGGCGCGCTGCAGGAGTGCGACAGGGACTTCTTCGAGTCGAGGATGGGGTCTGCGGCAATCGCCGCCCTGCCCTACTTCGACCGCTCGAAGGGGGTCAAGCTCACCACCTACCTGATACAGGCCGTCGAGAACTTCATCATCGACGACACCCGCCAGCAAAACTCCGCAAAGCGCAAGGCCGTCACGGTCCCCATCGGCCAGGACGACTACCGCGCCGCCGTCGACAAGGGCCTGATATCCGAGGAGTCCCTCTCGGACGGCATGCGCGGAATCCGCAAGACCATTTTCGAGATGGACTACGAGGCGTTCCAGAAAGCGCTCACGCCAGACCAGCGTTACTGGCTTGAACTGCGGATGCAGGACGTCAGCTATGCGCAGATAGCGGAATGGGCGGGCTATCCACTCACCACGTTCATGCGCAACGAATGGTCGAAGGTGCAGGATCTCGCCCGTGAATACGGCTTCGGCCAATCACCTGCCCGCCTTTGCTGACGGTTCGCGGCTCGGACAGTTCCCCGCCGCCTCGGCAGACGGGCCGACGGGGCATCCGGCCTTCAACTTCACCCCAGATTTCAATTCGCAAAAACAATGAAAATACCACATTGCTATTCACAGGGCATTACGGCATCATGTGTCCCGATAACTGATGCGGAAGATGGAACCATGAGCAGAAACGACGACAAGGCAAAGCTCAGAGCGGAGATCGACGCCTTGCGGGACTACGATCCCGAAAGGCTGCGCCGCCGCTATCATGAGCTGACAGGCGTGGACGCCGCCACCTTCGGCGCGCGGTTCCTCCAGCGCCGGTGCGCCCATCGTCTTCAGGAGCTTGCGTTCGGCGGCCTGACGGCGGCGGAACTCGAGACCCTTGCCTACATCGCCGACCACGACCCGCAGATCAACAAGTCGCTCCGCGAAGCCCCGCGCTCGGCGAACGACTCGCGGGGCGTGACCTACCGCCGCGAGTACCACGGGGAGATTTACGAGATGCGCTCGCTCGGCGGCGGAAGGTACGAATACGCCGGCAAGATCTACACCTCGCCAACAGCAATCGTCCGCGCCATCACAGGCAAGAGCCACTACAACGGCGTCGCATGGTGGGGACTCAAACCGCGAAAGGACTGAAGGACATGGAAAGAGCCAACAGACCGGTTCGCGTCGCAATCTACACGCGCAAGTCCGTCGAGGACGCGGAGGATAAGCAGTTCAACTCAATCGACGCCCAGCGCCAGATGTGCGAGAGCTTCATCGCCGCCAAGGCTGCCGAAGGATGGATCGCCCTGCCGGAGCGGTTCGATGACTACGGCTACAGCGGCGGCGATCTCAACCGCCCCGCCTACCGTCGGCTGATCAGCCAGTGCGAACAGGGGTTGATCGACAAGATCATCGTGTTCCGCATCGACCGCATGACCCGAAGCACAAAGGACTTCTGCGAGTTCGACGAGAAGATGAAGAAGCTCGGAATCGGGTTCACCTCTGTTTCGGAACCGTTCGTCGACACCTCGTCGCCGATGGGCGAGCTCGTCGTGAACCTCATCGTCTCCTTCGGGCAATGGGAACGCAAGACGATCCAGGAGCGCATCCAGCGGCACTTCCGAACGGCGCTCGACCAAGGCTACTTCGTCGGGGGAATCCCTCCATACGGCTACAAGGTCGAGAACCAGAACCTCGTGCCAGATCCCGACACGGCGAAGAACGTCCCACGCATCTTCAAGCTCTTCCTGCAGCACAGATCGGCGAAGAAGGTGGCGGCGCAACTCCAGTCGGAGGGAATCGAGCGTTTCCCCGGAAGGCCGTGGACGGTCCAGTCGATCCACAACTGCCTCCGCAACGTCCGCTACGTCGGCGATGCGAACAGCCACGGGAAAATCGTCAAGGGACGCCAGCAGCCGCTGATAACGCGGGACCTCTGGGACAAGGTTAACGGAGTGCTCAAGGTCTCGGCGAACCAGCCCGCCAAGCGTTCGGCCTGCCCCGAAACGGCGATCTTCCAGGGGCTTGTCTTCTGCGGCCATTGCAAGCGCCCCATGTCGTACCGCTGGAGCAAGAAGAACACCCTGGGGGTTCGGAAGTACTCCTACTTCGTCTGCCAGCAGGACATGCGCAAGGGCGTCTCCACCTGCCCAATCCGCCACGTCAGCGTCACGACGGTGCAGGATGCCGTCGAACAGGAGCTGGAGGCGGTCATGCTTGCTTCCACGGCGATGCTCGTGGCGGCGGCGAACGCCACGTCGTTCACGCCGGAGCAGATCGTGGCGGGATTCCGGCGGCACACGTTCTGGCAAGGCCTCTCCTCGGCGGACAGGCAGATCATCTACAGGCTCTTCCTGCGGTCCATCACCGTGTTCAGGTCGAGCCTCGAACTTCGGATGAACCTTCCCGTGCCCGGCGTAGCCGACGAGCTGAAAAGGACGCACTACATTCCGACGAACGCCCAGCCGGACGGCGACATCCACCTTGAGGAGGCGGAATGCCTGTTCGTGAAGGTACCGGTTGCGTTCCGGACGATATCCGGGCGCAAGCAGATCGTCAAGGATGGCGTTTCCGTAGCGCCGGCGAAGCCGACCCAGCAACAGCTCAACACGACGATGGCGCAGGGAACCGTTCTGAAGTCGTTTGCGAAGGCGATAGCGTGGATGAAGATGATTGACGAGGGCAAGGCCGCGTCAATCAGCCAGCTCGCGGAACTCGTCGGAACGGACAGGCGCTACGTCCTCTACACGATCCGTCTGGCGACGCTTTCGCCAAGGATAATCCGCGCCGCGCTGTCGGGCGACCTGCCGGACGGCTTCTCGCTCCAGAAGGTGCGCAAGATCGAAACGGACGACTGGGAAGAGCAGGAAAGGCTCCTGGGCTTCCCGCCGACCACATGACGAAAGGAAAGACGATGAAGGTACAGAGAAACCCCGAATGCATGATTGTGAACTGCGCGCCGCCGATTGAACTGGTGGCCAAGGTTCGGACGGCGATTGCCGGGCGGATGGTTCCGTGGTGGACGCGGGCCGGACACAAGCCCAGCAAGCGGCAACGGCAGATGGGTGTTTCGACGTTCTTCATCGAGGCCGTCGCCAAGGCTGTGGAGGGCGTGGTCCCCTCGCCGGAGAACCTTGCATGGGCGGAGGAGATGCGGGCGAAGGGGCGCGAAAACCACGCCATCGCCACGCGGGAACGCTGGGAGAGACGCCGCGCCAAACGGGCGTAGCGCAGACGCCTTGAAACCCACCGTGTCAAACATAGGGTGTCCGAATCCGACACCCCGATCCTACAAAAACGGCCGAGTGTGTCACTTGCACACTCGGCCGTTTTTTCGTCATAAAAACTTCTCCCTTGCACCTTGCGACGGAGAATTTCGGGGTGTGACGAGGGGGGTGTGACGGGGTCACACCCATCAACCCCGTCTCACCCTGGAGAAGTTTTTATGCGAGGGCGGAAATCGAAAAGCCCCTGTTTATTGGGCGTTTTCCGCGTGTCAGTTTGAGAGACGAGAAAAGGGAGAAGCGGACTTCTCCCTTTCGGAAACAACCCTTGGTGGACGATGAGGGACTCGAACCCCCGACCTTGACCGTGTAAAGGTCCTGCTCTAACCAACTGAGCTAATCGTCCGAAAGCGGTAAAAGTGAATTATACCATATTGTTACGGCTGATGTCGCATGCTTGTCGAAGTTGCATAATGGCTGAACGTTTAGGCTAGCCTTTAGACGGGCCGTCCGTCGGGGGACGGCTCACCCATCCGGATACGAGCGGCGTGCCGCGCGCGCCGAAGCAATTGACCGGGGTGACAGCGAAGCGAACCTCTCCCGGAGGCAGCTCGTCGCAGGCGAAGAGACAGAACGACGACGCGGCGGCCTTCTTGTGCCCGAGAGCATGGTTGAACCCTTCAGGAACGATGAGCTTCGTCCTCTTTGACCCGTCCCTCGACTCCGCCGCGAACTCGAGCTTGTAGAGGCGGGCGTTCTTGTCAGCCACCGCGGCAGGCGCAACGACCTTGAGCGCATCCTTCTCGACCGCCGGGATCGACTCCTTGCCGTCCCGCGACTTGCCGCCGCGGTTCTTCGCCTTGACAGTTGACACCGCAAGGCCGGCTCCCGACGGGAAAGACGGCGCATGGAACTTCTTGGCGCGCTCGGCAAAGGCAAACGGCTTAGGCTCGGCCGACGGCAACGGGAGCACCCAGTCGTCGCCAAGGTCAAGGTTGGAGAGGAATTCGCGCCGCCTGACGACGATGCAGTCGTCATAGACGCTCCAAAGCATGCCCTGGCGGCAGTCGCCGGAGGCGAATCTGGACATGAGCTTCACGGCATCGTAACGCCATGCCTGACTGCCCTCGGTCGGCGTGTTCTCATAACCGACCGGCGGAAACTCGTCGTATGGCATCCCCGTGTATCGCAGGGAGCTCGTGCCCACGGACGTAAAAGCCCCTTGCCATATCGATCGCTCGTCTGTCAGCGTGTAGTGCGAATGACCCGAGAACGCAATCGCGTTCGGATAGGCCGAGAGCGCCTTCGTCGCCTTGCCGTTATCGTGCCCCCACGCCCATGGGCCGTAACAGGTGTCCTTCGGATGCGGATGCTGCACGTAGAAGAACGGGAGGCCCGGGTCGAGCATGCGGCCCTTCGCATCCAGGAACGACTGCAGCTCCGCGCCGAAGTCGCACGAGCCGTACTTGGTCTCCATACCCTTTCCGTCGTCCCAGTGCTGGCCGAGGAAGGTGTATCCCTTGACGTTCTTGCAGTAAAAGCGGGAATAGTTCTCGTTGAAGATTCGCTTCCAGCGGGCCGCGAAGTCGGAACGCAGGACGTGCTTCGCACGTTCGGTCATGTCGGGATACAGCTTCGCCGCGTGGTCGCCGTAAAGGTAGCCGTGGTAGTCGTGGTTGCCAAGCACAAAGACCTTCTCAACGGGACGCCCGTCGGGATAACGATCGCCGGGGAACACGGCGTACCATGCCTGCGCTACGGCCTCCATCTGCTCCACCATGCCGTTGTCGGCCATGTCGCCGGCAATCACCACAGCATCGACGTTCTGGTTGCGAAACCATTCGAGCGCATGCCTGAAAGTGAGGTTGTTTCCCCAGCTCTCCATCGTCTCGCCGTCGCCGACCTTGGTGATGTGGATGTCGGAGACCACCCCGAACCTGAGCTTGGGGACGCCGTCGGCCTTGAAGCCCGCGCTGCAAAAGAAGCGGCTTCCGCCGAACGCACCGAATGCGCCCGCCGCAGCTGCGCCGCCGATAAAGAATCTTCTTCTCGTGATGTTCATGACAGGGCGAAACCTCGGCGTTCAGACGCTTTTCCTAATTACGCGCTTGGCCTTGCCTTCCGTGCGAGGCAGGGCGCCTATCGGAAAGACGTCGCCCTTGGGGAGGAAACCGAGCCGCTCCCTGAGATGCTTCGCGACGGTGTGGCCGGAGACGCCCTCAGCCGCCTCTACGTTGATCGTGACGTCCGTCATGCCGTCTCTCTCCTCGAGGATGATCTGGAACTCGTCGGCAACGCCAGGAATCTCCTTGAGGGCCTGCTCGACCTGACGCGGGTAGAAGTTGACGCCCTTGACGATCAGCATGTCATCGGTGCGGCCGGTAATGCGGTCGATCCTGAGCGAGGTGCGTCCGCACTCGCACTTCTCGCGGCTCACGATGCGAGAGATGTCGTGGGTGCGGTAACGGATGATCGGCATCGCCTCGCGCGTCAGCGACGTGAAGACGACCTCTCCGTACTCCCCGTCTGGAACCGGCGCACCCGTTTCGGGATCCACGATCTCGGTGATGTACTGGTCTTCGAACACATGAAGGCCGCAGTGGCACCTGCAGTCCTGTCCCGTCGTGCCGACGCCACCCGTCTCCGTCATGCCGTAGATGTCGAAGCACTCGATGCCGAGGCGCGACTCGATGCGCCGCCTGGTCTCGTCGGAGAACGTCTCGCTGCCGAAGATGCCGACCTTGAGGCTGGGCAGGTCGCGCTCGCCCTCGGGCCACTCGTCAAGCTTCTCGATGAGGCGGGGGACATATGAGACGACGGAGGCGAAGCCCTTGGTCTTGAAGTCCTTCATGAGCCGGATCTGGCGCTCGGTGTTGCCCGACGAGGCTGGCACGGTGAAGAGCTGCGCCTTCCTGGCTCCATGGTAGAAGCCGAATCCTCCGTTGAAGAGACCGAACGTCGGTATGATCTGGAATGCATCGCCCTTCTCTAGGCCCGACATCGCGTAGCACCTAGCCATGCACTCCGCCCACTGCAGAAGGTCGCCCTTGGTGTAGGCCATCACGACCGGGGTGCCGGTCGAACCCGACGACATATGGAACTCCAGCAGGTCGCGGCGGTCGACGCAGCACATCTTGAGCGGGTATGCTTCGCGGAAGTCCTCCTTGGTGAAGAACGGCAGCGACGTCAGGTCATCGAGCGACGCAACGTCGTTCGGGGAGCCTACGCCGCCCCGCTTGAGGCGTTCGCGGTAGAAGTCGTTCGCCCATACGCGGTCAAGGGACTTCTTAAGCCCTTTCAGCTGAACTTCAGCGTACTCGTCGCGGGACATCGTCTCCGCCGCCCTGTTCCACATGCTCATGATGACTTGAACTCCTCCTTTGCGAATTCGGCGAGCGCGCTACGCCAGTCCGGCGTGCGGTAACCGAGAAGATTCAACACGCTCTTGCGGAGCGCGGAGTTGCGCGGCCTAGGAGCCGGCCGCGGAAACTCCTCCGTCGTGCAGGGCACGACTTCCCGCTTGAGCCCGAGCAGGCGGAACAGCTCCACCGTCAGCTCGTACCACGTGCACGATTCCTCGCACGTGCCGTGGATTATGCCGGAAACGTCAGGCCGGCCCAGCAGGAAGCCAATGACATCAGCCACCGTCTTCGTCGACGTCGGATTGCCGCGCTGGTCGTTCACGACCTTGAGCGGCGCTCCGTCCTGCGCGCCCAGCCTGGCCATCGTGTGGACGAACGACGGCCCTCCGGAACCGTAGAGCCAGGCTATGCGAAGGATTGCCGCATCGGGCAGGATCATCTGAATCATCTGCTCGCCTGCCAGCTTGGAAGCCCCGTATACGGTCTGCGGACGCGGAACGTCGGTCTCGTCCCAGGCCCACGGCTCGTGCGGCGGATCGCCGGAGAACACGTAGTCCGTGGAAATCGCGATGAGACGCGCGCCGGCGGCTTTCGCGGCCAGGGCCACGTTTCGCGACCCTTCCTCGTTCAGCCGGAACGCCAGATCCCGGTTCGTCTCGCAGTCGTCGACCTTCGTCATCGCCGCGCAGTGGACGACTACGTCCGGCTTAGCCGCCAGCGTCTTCGCCATGAATCCGTCGGCGTCCGTCATGTCCCATTCCGGGAGGTCGGCGACTACTATCTCGTTCTCCGACAGCTCGCGCTGGAGCGTACGGCCGAGCATTCCCTTTCCGCCTGTAATGAGAATCTTCACGCAGGCTTCTCCTCCAAGACCTTTACCATGTTCGCGCCGAGCAGGACGATCTGCCAAGTCATGTAAAGCCAGGCAAGGATTATCGGCAGCAGCGCGAACGACCCGTACAGGGCAGACGACTTGGCTATGCCCACCTGGGCAACCGAGCATATCTTAACCCATGCTCCGAGAAACACGGCCGTGATGAGTCCGCCAAGCCACGCACACATGAACTTCACCTTGCCGTTGGGCATTACCCAGAAGAAGAAGCCGAGTGTAAGCGACGAAGTGAGCAGCACGATCGAAATGCGGAACACCCAGCAGTCGATGAACCAGATAAGTCCGTCGGAGACCCATTGCGTGAGCCAAGTGGCGCCTAGCGTTGCAACGATTACATTCTTGACGACGTTAAGGATCGGCAGCGACATCACCACGGTCGCCATGACCGGCAGGGCGACCATGATTATGAGGTACATATAGGCGCGCTTCCAAATGGGTCTCGGCTTAGGCACGCCCCATATCCGGTTGAAGCTCGTCTCCACCGTGCCTAGCGTCGAAATGACCGTCCAGAGCAAGAGACCGAATCCGATCCAGCCGAGCGTCTCGATGTCAAAGCCGTCTATACGCTTGAAGAGCTCGTCGGACATCATGTGCGCCTGCGCGGCGAACTCCTCGGCGGCGATCTTCTTCTTGCGCCGCTCCTCCTCGTCCTGCGGGGTAAGCTGCGCGAGAGAATCGTCCTGCCCTTTCTCGATGTTCGCGATCATCGCGTTGATGCGCTCGTTTATCTGGACTTTCGCATAGCGCTCGACATGGCAGGTCTTCGCCGCGACGAGAATGCAGCAAAGGATCGGCACCGCCGCCAGGAGTGCGAAATAGGTAAGACCTGCGGCGTACATCGGGCAGTCGTTGCCGAGGAAGCCCTTCACGACGCGCTTGACAAAACTGAACATCCTAGAGAACATGCGCGTATTATACCAAAAAAACAGTGGCGGGACGTGGCAATAAAACACATTGCGCAGGCAAAGTCAACTTGGACAAAGCGGCGACATGTCAAATATTTCTGCTTTGGAAAATGAAATCGGCAACAAGCACTTTTGCACGTTTACCAGAAGACAGGCAGCGGGGCCGAGGGCGGCGCCTCGCCTGGCTTAGCCACCGGCGGCACATAGATGCCGCGTTTTATACAGTCCGTCAAGACGGAAGAGACAGAGTCAAGCCGGTCCTCAGGATAGTAAAGACCGGACTTGTCCGCCGGCCACATCGCGAAGTTCTTCCGCAGGTTCTCCGCGCGTTGCGACATCTTGCCGAACCAATAAAAGTTACAGCATACGGCAAAGGCGACGAGGGCAAGCGCTATCTGGCGGGACGGCAGGCGCAGCTTCGTCAGGTAAAGCGTTGACGCAAGGATCGAGATGCTGACGATGCAATAGCGGGAAGGCACTTGCGGCATGAATTCCGAGGCCCTGAAAACGGCGCAAGGAATGGCGTTCGCGACAAGGAACACGAGAAAGCCGAAGACCGGATCGCCGGCGCGTTGGCGAAAGTCCGCGGCAATCGGCAGCATCAGCGCCAGGACAACGCACCCGAACACGAGGCAAGCCCACGGGAACGCGGTGGCTCCGCCCATCAAAGAGACGAACAGCGAAGCGGCATAGCCGATGTGCCTGACCACGAACATAGGCGTGATCTGAACCGAGAAGTTCATTATCGTCGTGTTCGCCAGGACCGTCTCGCCCGGACTTGGGACATCTTGCACAACATACGGCGGAGCGGTCCTGGAAGGCAAGACGAACATGAAGAGAACGGCGATTGCGGCAGCAGCGACAAGCATGGCCGCGAGATGCTTCCTTCGACGCTTGCCGAACCATTCGAAAACGAGAAGGCTGGGCCAGACGAACATACCGCCGCCGCTCGAAAACGTTGTAACAACGGCACAGAGAATGCCCAGGGATAGGCGGCAGGCGCCGGCACCATTCGCCAAGACAAACGAGAGGAAGGCGAACAGCATCACGGCGACATTCTGTATCGACGTCATGCCCCAGAAAATGTTCTCCCGGTTAGCAAGCGAAAGGAGGAGCCAGAGAATTCCGACGCCGATCAGCTCGCGCTGACGGTTTCCCGTACGAAAGACTCGCCACCAGATGAAACCGTACGCCATGAGCAGAAAATTGCCGCAGAGCATCATCCAGCGGAAATCAAACGTTCCCTTGACGAAAAGTATGACGTCCGCCACAAGCTTGGTCAATGCAATCCGGTGTTCATTGTGGGGCACGGCAAGGTCAACGAGGCGATCAGGAAACGGAAGCACAAGGTGCCCGAGAACCGCGTCATAGTCGTCCATCTCCGGTATGTTGACGGAGATCATCGCCCAGCAGAAGACAAGAAACAGGGGCGGGACCGACAGCAACAGCAGCTTCTTTATGTTCATGCGAGCGCATTATACCAAAAAAGCCGGAGGAAAATCACATTGAGATATGATATAATGTCGGCAAACAAAGTTGGGGACATATGAAAAGAATATGCATCATAGGCGGATGCGGGCATGTCGGGATTCCGCTGGGCCTCGCGTTTGCGAGCAAGGGTCTTGACGTGACGCTTGTGGACGTCAACCAAAATGCGGTGGACAACATAAATCGGGCGCATCTGCCGTTCAAGGAAAACGGCGCCGCGGCACTGCTGAAAGCGCACGTCGGCAAGAACCTGCGTGCGACACGCGACGCCGAAACCGTAAAGAAGCAAGACGTCGTCGTGTTCGTGACCGGCACGCCGGTTGACGAACACCTCAACCCGAAGATCCATGACGTCGTAAAAGTGCTGAACGCCTATCTGCCGTACCTGAACAAGAGGCAGCTCATCGTGCTTCGCTCGACCATCTTCCCCGGCGTGTCCCGCATCGTCGAGGAGATGCTGAAGAAGCGGCTTGGCGCGGCGAACCTGTCGTTCTGCCCGGAACGCATCGTGCAAGGCAAGGGGATCGACGAGATATTCAACCTGCCGCAGCTCGTCTCAGGCGTCAACAAGAAAGCCGAGAACGCGGCTGCCGCCCTCTTCTCCGCCATAGCGCCAAAGATAATCCGCATCAAGCCGGAAGAGGCCGAGCTCGCGAAGCTCATGACCAACGCCTGGCGCTACCTAGAGTTCGCCATCGCAAACCAGTTCTACATGATGGTGGAGAAGCAGGGTCTGGACTTCTACCGCATACTGGAGGCGATGAAGGAAGACTATCCGCGAGCGAAGCACTTCGCCGGCGCGGGACTCGCCGCAGGGCCGTGCCTGTTCAAGGACACGATGCAGCTCTCGGCATTCCACAACAACGAGTTCTTCCTTGGCCACTCCGCCATGCTCGTGAACGAGGGGCTTCCGAACTTCCTCGTCTCACAGCTGGAAGAGAAGATGGGCGGTTCGCTCAAAGGAAAGAAAATCGGCGTGATGGGCCTTGCTTTCAAGGCGGACAACGACGACGTCCGCGAATCGCTGTCCTTCAAGGTGAAGAAGCTGCTTGAGATGAAAATGGCCGAAGTGCTTGTCACCGACGAGTTCGTGCCGAACACGCTACCGCTAAAGACATTCCTGAAAGAGGCGGACGGCATCATCCTGGGTGTTCCGCATTCCGCGTATCGCAAACTCAAAGTCAAAAAGCCCTTCGTCGACTGCTGGGGCTGCTGGAGGCAAAAATGAAGATTCTCGTCACAGGTTCGGCTGGATTCATCTGCGGCTATCTCGTCGAGGAGCTGCTCAACAACGGGCACGAGGTCGTCGGCATAGACAACTTCTCGAAATACGGGCCGGTCAAGAAGAGCTACGACAATCACCCGAACTACCACTTCACGCGCGGCGACGTAAAGGACCTGGACCTCATGAAATCGCTCGTCAAGGACTGCGACCAGGTGCTCGGTGCGGCCGCGATGATAGGCGGCATCTCCTACTTCCATACCTTTGCCTACGACCTGCTGGCGGAGAACGAGAGGATCGCCGCCGCCACGTTCGACGCCGCCATATGGGCAAAGAAGAATGCGAAACTGAAGAAGATCAACGTGCTGTCGTCGTCCATGGTCTTTGAGAATACGGACACATACCCTACTCCGGAGACAGAGGCGCGGAAGTGTCCGCCGCCGTCCAGCACCTACGGCTTCCAGAAGCTTGCGTGCGAATATTTCGCACAGGGCGCGTGGGAGCAGTACAAGCTTCCGTACACCGTCATACGTCCGTTCAACTGCGTAGGCACCGGCGAAAAGCGCGCGCTCTGCGACACGGAAATCGAGAGCGGCAACGTGAAGCTCGCCATGAGCCACGTCGTGCCGGATCTCGTGCAAAAGGTGGTCAAGGGGCAAGACCCTCTGCACATCCTTGGTGCGGGCAACCAAGTGCGCCACTATACCTACGGCGGCGACCTTGCACGAGGCATCAGGCTTTGCATCGAAAAGCCAGAGGCTGAAAACGAGGACTTCAACCTCTCGACGCCGACGTCGACCACGGTCCTTGAACTTGCCGAGAACATCTGGAACCGCGTCCACAAGGGGGCAAAGCCGTTTCGCTACACGAGCGACGAGCCGTTCAAGTACGACGTGCAGAAGCGCGTGCCGGCCGTGGAGAAGGCGGCCAAGTTGCTGGGCTTCCGCGCTGAGACAACGCTTGACCAGATACTGGACGAAGTGATGCCCTGGATCGTGGAACAAATCCGGATTGGCGGCATTTGAGCGCACGTGTCATCATTGCAATCCCCGTCTACAACGAGGGAGAGAACATCCGTGCGACCCTGACGGAGCTTGATGCCAAGGTACACGTGGACGCGGAAATGTGGCTTGTCTATGACAGGGACGATGACACGACCCTTGCGCCCGCCCACGAACTCGAGGGCAAGACGCGACTTCCCTTTCGCCTTGTTCGCAACAAGTACGGGCGAGGGGCGCTGAACGCGATAAAGACAGGACTTGAGGACGCTCCTGGCGAACTCGTAGTGGTAACCATGGCCGATCTGTGCGATCCGCCCGAAGTCATCAACGACATGGTGGCCGTCGCCGACCGCGATGGAGCTGACATAGTTTGCGCCTCCAGGTACATGAAGGGCGGGCATCAGTTCGGCGGACCAAGGTTCAAGGGATTCCTATCGCGTACGGCAGGCCTGCTCCTCTGCCTGTTCGCACGCTTGCCGACGCATGACCCGACCAACAGCTTCAAACTCTACCGCAGGAAATTCCTCGACTCCGTAAAGGTCGAATCTACCGGAGGCTTCGAGCTAGGGTTGGAGCTTGTAGTGAAATGCCGCGCGATGGGCGGCAAGATAGCCGAAGTCCCAACCACTTGGCGCGACCGCGTCGCCGGAAAAAGCAACTTCAAGCTGTGGAAGTGGCTTCCCAACTATCTCCGCTGGTTCTTTTACGCATTTCTGCATGGCAACAACTCCTGCAAAAGGCAGCCGGCGGAATGACTGGGCCCCTTGAACGCCTTCTGCAGGAATTTATGCAAAGTCCTTTCGCGGCAAACGTTCCGCGCGAAGTGCTTTTGCGTTCGCTGACAGGCACTGCGGCAGCCGGTGCGACGCTCGCGGCAACGCTTGTCGCGCTCTTTCTTCTGCGCAAGAGGATTCTAGCCCTTCTGCACCGCTTCAACGACGCAAAGCTCTTTACCTTTGCGCTGACGGCGCTCACCGTGCTTTCGCTTCCAGATCCGGCATTCCCATTACGCCCCGGCCTTGATTATTCTTGGCAATGGACGCTCAACCAGCTGGCCTTGGGCAGAGCGTGGGGCGAATCCATCGTATTCACCTACGGCCCGCTCGGATGGCTGCTATGCCCGACCGGAAGATGGGACACGGTCCTGCTCGCGCTGGCGGCCAACACATGCTTCTGCATCCTCTGGATATGGAGCGTCCGCAAGATATATCTTTCCTCGGAGAACGGACGCGTCGCGGCATGGGGCCTGGTCATAACCATGTTCTTTCCGCAGATGACAATGGAATGGCGATGGATCGCGCTGTCCATAATCATGGTGCGGACATCTTGGCTGGCGGCGGGGGCCATTTCGGCGGTGCTGGCGCTCATGAAGTTCAGTTCGCTGATAATGGCAGCAGGGACACAGCTCTTCATGCTTGTGCTTGCGGCGGACAGGAGGCGGAGATTCTTGAATTACGCCGTCGGCCTTGCAATGACATTCACGCTCCTGTCCGCAGTCACCTTCCATTCTCCAAACGCTCTCTTCATGTGGCTGACCGGTTCAGCCCAGATCGCCATCGGCTACAACCGCCATATGCTTGTTGACAAAGGCTTCCTGGAGTTGGCGTTGCCGATTGCCGCATTCGCGGTCCTGGTCCACAAGCCCCGTCACATCCTGTCGCTTCTTCCGCTCGCCCCTTTTCTTTACTGCGTGGCCAAATACAGCTGGGTGCGGCAGGGAATCGGACCGTTTCTCTATGCCCTTACGATAGCGGCTGCATTATTGGCGGAGAGGTTTGCATCCGACCGCCGACGCTTCCTGCTGACGGCAGCGATGTTCGTTCTGATAGGCTACGGGCTAACGTGGCCGCGGTTCTTCGCCGCGAACCAGACGTACGTGGCATTCCCATTCGGCGTAAACCCGACCGGAACCCTGCGAACTCTCATCCTACCGCATGCAGTCAAGAGGATCGAGTCCGTCTCAATGGCATCGCTTGCCAGAAACAAACTCCCGCCTCGCATCCGGGCGGCCATAGGAGACGCAACCGTACAGCTTCTTCCGCATGAATTCGCTCCGGCCATGGCGGACCCGTCGCTACGAATCGTTCCTTACGCTACCATGCAAATGTACTCGACGTATACGGCGCAACTGGACAAGCTGGCCGCCAGGTCGTACAGCTCGGCAGAAGCGCCGGAATTCATCGTCATTGACACGGACAACCTTTCCATCGACGGCAAGAACGCCTTTCTCGACTGTCCGCGCACATGGAATGCCATTCATGAAAATTATTCGCTCCTGGACACTTCAGACGAGGGACGATGGATTCTCCTAAAGCGGCGCGCCGCCCCGATCCCAACGGTCTGCGACCGGAGGATCAACATTCCTGACGAAACGCTTGCGGAAAAGCTGATCGCGATACTGTTCCGCGGCAAGTTGCACTATGCCGACATTGAGACACCGAAGGGGACGATGAAACACGTACGCATCAATCCTTCGGTGCTGAAAGATCCCATAGACCGTGACCTCCCTTTCGCTGCAAACGAGCTAGCCGAATACATGCGGCATACGCCCTGAGACAGGAAATCAGGCGTGGGCAATCCGCAATCCCGAATCATCAAGGCGAATCCCGATCTCGCGAATGCCGCCGCCAAGTGCGGTGATTTCTCCGAGCATTCCCGCCTGACTTCTCTTGTCCCCGTTCGAAAGCAGGGTGACCGAGCCACCGTCGCCGCCGGCACCGTTCACTTTCCAACCGATGGCGCCATGCCGCCTAGCGATGTCGAACACCTTACGCGCTGTGCCAGAGACTAGAGACGGGTGGAGATTCGCCTGCGCCTCCGTATTGCGTATCATCGCCCGCCCGAATGCAGAAAGGTCTCCGGCGAGGAGCGCATCCCGGCCAGCCACCGCCTCGCGGCGGAACGGCTCTATCCTGGCGTCGGAATCGGCGTCATTCGCAAGTCCGCTGATCACGTCGCTGTGGACCGTGGTCGAATAATGCGGCCGACCGAGAAAAACGAGCGAAAGACGGGACTCCAGCTCCGCGCGAATGCCCTGCCGGACCGGGAGCCTGGACACTTTTGCGTTCGGGTAGTCCGTCATCTCAATGTAGCAAATGCCGCCATAGGCAGAGCAAATCTGATCCTGAATCCCGCTCTGCTGCCGAAGGATTACCGTCTCGACTTCATGGGCCTTGGCAGCAAGCTCGTTCGGCATCATCCTGCGGGTACTTGCCGTCAGGCAGTCGAGCGCGCCGAGAAGAGCCACCGTAATCGCGGCAGAAGTTCCGGTCGAAGAGCCGCCAGGGACGGACGAATGGAGCGACACCTCCACGTCCAATCCGCGCGGGATCGGCAATGACTTGACGCAAGCGTCCAGAAGCGGGTGCTTGCCGAAGGTTATGTTCCGCGGATCGAGCCCGTACCGGTCCCCGTAATCGTCAACGGAAATGAAGAACCGCTCCCCGGCAGCCGAGGCGTCGTCCACCTCGATTATGCACTGCGCCGACGGACGCACCGCAATGTTCAAGATGTTGCCGTGCTTCGCAAACCAAGTGTCCGACCACCCGCCAAGATCGCATATGCGAATGGGGGCAAAGGCTATATACGTATGTTTCATGCAGGCGGGTATTCATTGCAGAGCAATCGGATCGGAGGCTCGTCCTCGACGATCTTGGAGTATCGCGACACGGAATCGAGGAAGAAGTTGTCGGTGTTGTCGTCATTAACCCTGGAGACTTCTCCAAGGATCAGATCTCCAGTTCCAGGCCTCGGGAACAATGAATGGGCTACATACGGAGTAAGCGTCATGGAATCGCCAGGTTGGACATGGATCTCTTCTCCGGGACGGAAAGTTCGCCGGAATCCATCCATGTCAACAGATACAGCCGAATCAATCGGACGGAACGTGACTGGATCCACATTCCACAGCCGCACGGCAAGTTCGCCGCCGACACGGTTGATGATGTCCTCCGTCTTGAACACATGGCAATGACTCGGCATGGTCTGGCCGTCTTTCATCAAGATATACTTCTCGCAATACGGGACGCCTACAGTCCGGTCATCAACCAACCCATTCCTTACCGTATATAGCACGGCGCCAACTCTTGCAAAGTCACCGCTCCCGAAATCGGTAACGTCCCAGCCCAGGGACAACCGGCGAACGGCATCAAGTTCGCCGCGCTTGGACTGGACCTCATCAGGAGACCAGCTGGCAAGCGCAGGAAGCCTTATGCCATTTGCATCAAGAGTCTCAATCGCCCACCTGATCGCCGAATTTACTTCCGATCGCTTCATGTCAAGATTATACCAAAACCTTTATCGCAATGGCAACGACAACGGTCTGCGAGATCGCATTGTCACACGCATTATCGCATGAGCTCCTCAAGCGATGCCCTGAACCTGCGGATGGAGAAGTGCTCTAAGACATCCTCCTTGGCACGATGTCCTATTCTAGCGCACAAGCCGGAATCGCTCCTCAACCGCCGCAAGGCATCTGCCGCGAACGCAACGTCGGGATCCGCCCATTTGGTGACGTATGTGTAAGTCAGATGATCTCGCTGATCGTCCCTCGGCGCGACAATCCGGAAGGGAACCGGAATGGAATTTTCCTGCGTGCAGAATTCCGTCGTAGACGAGTAATCCGTAACTACCACCGGCTTTCCGAGCGACATTGCCTCGGCGACGCCAAGACCAAACCCCTCTCCGCGATGAAGCGAAAGGTAGACATCGCAGGCATTTGTCAGCCCGTATATCTCAGAACTGCTCACGTACGAATGAATCATGAGGAATCGATCTCCGATTCCCAATTCTCCCGCAAGCCGCTCAAGGCTTTCGACCCGTTGGGGGTGTTGCTTCGATCGCATCGTCTTGAACACAAGAAAAGCCTTCGCATCATCGCGGAACGCCGCGGCAAAAGCCCGTATCGCCCCATCTGGATTCTTGCGGTTGAATCCTGATCCGAAGTCAAAGTTGAAGAACACCGCAAACGCATCCAGCGGTATCCCGAATCGAGCACGGACCTCGTCCTGCGGCAATAGTTTCCCGAAGTTGGGGCGAAACGGATAAAGCAGCTTCGAAACCTTCACCGACGCCGGCAGTTCATGCCTCATCGTCTCTACAACGAAGTCTGACATTCCTATCACATGTGATTTCTTTTCAAATGCCGGATAGACCGGCAGGAATCCGTCTTCAAACTCCCAAAAGACAATGTTGGCGCAACCGTCTGCAATCTTCTTGTCCACGACGCCATTGAACATCTCAATTACAACGGGGTGCCGCCGGATCCTAAACTGTGCCGGCGGCGTCATAAGTTCAAGAATGCCCGTTTGAGCAGGATCATCGCCTTCGCCCGTGTTCAACGCCTGATAGGGAACTCCAGCATCATGAATCGCAAAAAGAAGATCTCGCATCACCTTGCCAAGAGAATCATGCCCCGTGAAAGAGCCTACGAGCGTCACGCCATGTTCCTGGCAGACATCCCTGCATCTGGCATTCCGCAGAAGAAACCGTCTCAGCTTGAACTCTCTCCACTTGATGCGCACCCAGAGAATGACGCCGCTCAGACCATATCTGGCGACCCTTCTTGCATAATCCAACAGTGTCACAGAATTGCCACCTTTGCAGAATCAGCACGATGCGCCAAACGGATTGACGACTTGCTGCGGCGAATGGTGAACACGTCAATGGCGAGCAAGACTGCGCCTATCACGTTGAACGCAAGAAACGCCGTCACGAGAAACGACAGGCGGTTGGGATTTACGGCATCGATCACGGGGCGAATTCCGACAGGCATAAGATTCCCAAAAAACGCACATCCCGAAACACTGAGGAGAAGAAGCGCCTTGACTGCGAACAGCGGCACGAGATACCACAGAAAGCCGAAGCGATCCTGCGCCATCTCAAATGAGACGAGGCACGTCACCGCTATGCCGACCGTGCTGTTGAGTGCCAGAAGCGCCATCTCGTCGGAAAAGCCGATGTAGGGGCGCCAGACGGACGTCAGCGACAGCAGCCGCTCGCCTCCAAGGGCCAGCAGCCCCGCGACCAGCGCACCCGAAACAATGCAGCCGAGTACCGCATGACGGATCAGCCGAAGCGACTTCGCGTCCTTGCTGCCGCAGACGGACGCCATTGGGAAGAGGAGAAACGCAAAGGCGCTGCCGAAATACGCGGCGACCTCAGAGAAACGGGATACTACGTAAAAGCCAGCCGACTCGAATTCGGGCAGGCGATGGCGTATGAGCATCATGTCGACGTTCCCCGCAACAGTCGTCGCAATGGTCCAGAGCAAGACAGGCAGGGTATAGCACAGGATCTTCCGTCCGTCCTCGCGCAGATACGGCATAGCACGGACCGTTCGGCTGAGCAGACTGCGGCAGGCCCAGAGTCCGCCGACGATCGTCACGCCCGGCTGCGCGGCCTGGCCCACGAAATATGCAGAAAGCGGACGGAACGGCAGCAACACGATAAAAGTGACAAGCCGGAACGGGGCGGATATCGCGTTGATGGCGACAACCGCATCGAACTTTCCAAGTCCCTGCATGGCAGAGCCGACGATGGAGGAAAGCGTCCCTATCAGTGCTACGGCGATGACGAGGACGCCTAGGCTGCCCTTCCCGATCCACAACCGCTCAAAGAAGAACGGCAGGGCAAACGCAGCGATCAGGAACGACACGAACAACAGTGCCGCGGACGCGACGAAGGCGTCGCGGAACATGGCCTTCGCCTTTCCCAGCTCGCCGCTCTTCGAGTAGATGGCGAGGAAGCGGGTGAGCGGCGTTGTGACTACGGCAAACGGGAGGCCGACGATGCCGACTATGGAGAGGAGCGGCAGAACCGCCCCCAGCTCCCGCATAGGCACGTATTTCGGCACGAGCCAAATGCCGATGACCATGTTGACGGCATCGCCGAAACGCTGCGCGACGAACAGCAGCGCCGTGTACCACCACAGGTCGCCGAGCTTCGCGTGGACTCTGCCGAGAAGCGTCATGCCGGGACGACGGCGCACCGCGCCGTCATCCGAAGCGGTAGACGTCGATCTTCTTGTAACCGGTGTGCAGGAGGTGATGGGCCTTCTCGCCGCCCTGCGCACCCGTCTTGCCGTCGAGGAAGTCCTTGTACAGGAGATCAACTTCGGGATTCAGGTGCGACATGCGGAGAGTGCACTTCTCGTCGTCCGTATAGATGCCGGCCGTGCGCTGTGCGCGAACTTCATCCGTCGCCAGGCAGGGCTGCCCGCCGCCGCCGATGCAGCCGCCGCGGCACGCCATGACCTCGATGAAGTCGAAGCGCGGCTTGACGCCGTTCTTGCGGTCCTCGCGGATCATGTCCAGCACCTTCTCGACGTTGCCCATCTGGTGCGCGACGGCGATGTTCACCTTCGTGCCCTTAATGTCGATGGTCGCCGTCTTGACGCCATCCATGCCGCGCACTTCCTTGAAATCGATCGACGGCGGTGCGGCCTCCTTCGTGATGAGGCAGTAGGCCGTGCGGAGGGCTGCCTCCATGACGCCGCCGGTGACGCCGAAGATAGTGCCGGCGCCCGTGTAAGCGCCAAGCAGCTTGTCGGCTGGTTCCTCGGGAAGCGCGGAGAAGTCGATGCCGGCCGCCTTGATCATGCGAGCAAGCTCGCGCGTCGTAAGCACGACGTCCGTGTCCTGGGTGCCTGTGGCGCTCATGAACTCGTCGCGGGCGATCTCGTGCTTCTTCGCCGTGCAGGGCATGATTGAAGTGACGTGGATCTTAGTGTGGTCGACGCCGTTCTTCTCGGCCCAGTAGCTCTTGCAGAGCGCCGACAGCATCTGCTGCGGTGACTTGGCGGTCGAGAAGTTCCCGGTGAAGTCAGGAGCATACTTCTCCATCCAGTCGGTCCACGCAGGGCAGCAGCTGGTGAGGAGCGGAAGGTCCTTCTGCTCGGTGAAGCGCTTGATGAACTCGGTGCCCTCCTCCATGATCGTGACGTCGGCGGAGAAGTTCGTGTCGAACACCTGGTTGAAGCCGAGACGGCGGAGCGCGGCGTAAATCTTGCCCGTGGTGAGCGCGCCTGGCTTCATGCCGAACGCCTCGCCGAGCGCGACGCGGACGGCCGGGGCGATCTGCACGAGGCAGACCTTCTCGGGATCCTGCAGAGCGGCCCAAACCTTCTTCGTCTCGTCGTTCTCGTAGATAGCGCCCACGGGGCAGTGCGCGGAGCACTGGCCGCACTTTATGCAGGGCGACTCGGCGAGCTTGACGCCGGCTGCCGGAGCCATCACGGTCTTCTCGCCGCGGCCGATGAACTCGAGCGCCCAGACATTCTGCATCTCCTGGCACACCTCGGCGCAACGGCCGCACTTGATGCACTTGTCGGAGTTGAGCACGATGGACGGCGTGGAGTTGTCGACGTCGCGGTGAGTGACCTCGCGGGGGAACGGAATGTCGCGGATGCCGAAGTCGGCGGCGATTGCCTGCAGTTCGCAGGAGCCGGAGCGCGGGCACTGCAGGCAGTCCTGCGGGTGGTTTGCGAGAATCAGCTCCAGGACGGTGCGACGCACCTGCACGATGTCGGTATCGTGGGTGATGATCTTCATGCCGGGCATCGCCTCGGTGCAGCACGCGCGAAGAAGCTTCGGGCTGGGCACGAACTTGCCGTTGTCGGCCGGGTTGCGGCTCGGAACGAGCTGCCTCACGACGCAGATGCCGCAGCTTGCGCCGGGCTTCAAGTCGGGGTGATAGCACAGCGTGGGGATCTTGACGTTGGCGGCCCTCGCCGCCACGAGGAGATTGGAGCCTTTAGGCACGCTGACCGCGACGCCGTTGACCTCAAGCGTAATCATTTCGGTTTCCATTGTCTCAAGCCTTTCTCTCTCAGCCGTGGGATATCGCGCCGAACTTGCAGGTCGCCTCGCAGGCGCCGCACTTCACGCACTTCGCCTGGTCTATGACGTGCGGTTGCTTGACGGTACCGCTGATCGCGCCCGCAGGGCACTTTCTGGCGCACATCGTGCAGCCCTTGCACTTCGCCGCGTCGATCTTGTAGGTGACGAGCCTCGAGCACTTGGCGGAGCGGCATTTCTTGTCCCTGATGTGCTCCATGTACTCGTCCATGAAGTACCTGAGCGTTGAGCGCACGGGATTGGACGCCGTCTGGCCGAGGCCGCAGAGCGACGCCTTGTTCATCGCGTCGCAGATCTGCCGCATGTCCTCGATGTCCTGCTCGGTTCCGCGACCGGAACTGATCTTGTTGAGGTAGTTGAGGAGCTTGCGCCCGCCGATGCGGCAGGGGGCGCACTTTCCGCAGCTCTCGTCAACCGTGAAGTCGAGGTAGAACTTGGCGATGTCAACCACGCAGTCCGTCTCGTCCATGACGATCAGGCCGCCCGAGCCCATGATCGAGCCGATCTTGGCGAGCGACTCGTAGTCGATGGGCGTGTCGAGGAACTGAGGCGGGATTATGCCGCCCGACGGGCCGCCCGTCTGCGCCGCCTTGAACTGGTGGCCGCCGCGTATGCCGCCGCCGATGTCGAATATGATCTCGCGGAGGGTGGTGCCCATAGGAACCTCAATGAGGCCCGAGTTGTTCACCTTGCCCGTGAGCGCAAACACCTTGGTGCCCTTCGTCGTCGCCGTGCCGATCTTCGAGAACCAGTCCGCACCCTTGTTGATGATGACGGGCACGTTGGCGAGAGTCTCGACGTTGTTGATGACCGTCGGACGGCCCCAGAGGCCCTTCACCGCGGGGAACGGCGGACGCGGACGCGGCATGCCACGGTTGCCTTCGATGGACTGCAGGAGAGCCGTCTCCTCGCCGCAGACGAACGCGCCAGCGCCGAAGCGGAGCTCGATCTCGAAGTCGAAGCCGCTGCCAAGTATGTCCTTGCCGAGAAGACCCAGCTCAGTCGCCTGCGCAATGGCCACCTGGAGACGGTGAATCGCAAGCGGATACTCCGCACGGATGTAGATGAAACCTTTCGTCGCGCCGATCGCGTAGCCGGCGATGATCATGGCCTCAAGTACGCTGTGGGGGTCGCCCTCGAGCGTCGAACGGTCCATGTACGCGCCGGGATCGCCCTCGTCGGCGTTGCAGACCATGTACTTCTGGCCCTTAGGCTGCTGCTGGGCGAACTTCCACTTCATGCCTGTCGGGAAGCCTGCGCCGCCACGGCCGCGAAGGCCGGACTTCAGCATCTCCTCCACGACCTGCTCGGGCGTCATCTCGAAGAGGACCTTCTCTATCGCCTTGTAGCCGTCGCGGGCGATGTAGTCGTCGATCTTCTCGGGATCGATCACGCCGCAGTTGCGAAGCACGATGCGGTACTGCTTTTGGTAGAACGGTATGTTCGCCTCGGAGACGAGCTTCTTCGCCTGAGACGGATCGTAGCAGAGACGCTGAACGACGCGCCCCTTGACGAGGTGCTCGGAGACGATTTCGCCGACGTCGTCCTTCTTCACCTGCACGTAGAACGTGCCCTGCGGAAGAATCTTGACGATCGGCCCCTGCTCGCAGAAGCCGAGGCAGCCGGTCTTCACGACCTGAACCTTGTCCGCGAGGCCAGCGAGAGCGAGACGCTTGCCGAACTCCTCCGCGATGCCGTCGGCACCGCCCGAGCAGCACGCCGTGCCACCGCAGATAAGGACGTAACTCTGATAGGCCATTGTACGCTCTCCCCTTATGCGTTCTTCACGATGTCAATCGACGGCTTGTCGAGAATCTTGTCGGAGATGAGCTCCTTGCCAAGGATGTGCTTCTCGACTATCGACTTCGCGGTCGTCGCATCGACGTGGCCGTAGATCACCGTCGGCATTCCCGGAACGACGACCTCAACGGTCGGCTCGGAGTGGCACAGGCCCATGCAGCCGGTCTGGCGTATGAGCACGTTGGTAAGCCCCTTCTCCGCCAGCGTGTCGACGAGCGCGGCGAACGTGTCCTTCGCCCCCGCCGCTATGCCGCAGGTACCCATGCCGACGATCACCTGCACGTCCTTGTTGGAGCTGTCGCGCATCTCCATCGCCTTCTGACGCTCGCCGCGCATGCGGCGCAGATCGTCCAAAGTCAGTTTCGCCATTTCAGAACCCTCCCGATTAGCCCAGTTTGCGATACTTTTCGATGATGCCGGCCACCATGCTCTTGTCGAGCTTGCCGTGCACCTCCCCGTTCACGACCGCCACCGGCGCAAGACCGCAGCAGCCGAGGCAGCGGACCGCCTCAACAGAGAACATGCCGTCCGGCGTCGTAGCGTTCAGGCCCACGCCGAGCTGGCTCTCGAACTCCTTGATGATGTCGTCGCCGCCGCGAAGGTAGCACGCCGTGCCAAGGCATACCTGCACGATGTACTTGCCGGCCTTCTGCAGCTTGAAGAAGTTGTAGAACGTAACCACCCCGTATATCTTCGCCAGCGGCACGCCCAGCAGCTCCGCCGTCTCGATGGCGATGCTGCGCGGAATGTATCCGTACGTCTGCTGAACCTGGTGGAGAACCATGATGAGGTTCCCCGGCTTGGACTTCCACGATTCGATGAACGCCTTGAGCTCCGGCGTCATCGTTTCGTTATGCTCTGCGGTCTGTTCGCTCACTGTACCTCTCCTTTGAAGTTGTGTTTGAAGTATTTTACCACCCGCCCCCGTTGTTAGGCAAGGGTAATTATTATCCGAGGAAGGTTTCGGACAGGGAGCCTGGCAGCCGCGTCAGACCAAGTACCACACGATTACGGCGATGACGACGATGACAAGAAGCCTTATCAGGTTGCGGTGAAAGAAATTCGCACGCCGGACGCTGAGAATGTCGTCGCAGCCGGCGTCAGATGCTTTCTGCCGCGCCTCGGCCTTGCGCGAAGCCATGACTATGCGGACCGCGACATGTCCGTCGCGCTCGATGTACTTCACGTTGTAGGAATGCAGTCCCATAGCCTGTCGTTAGGGGCGGGTAGTATACCATATTTCGGGCGTCCGGAACGGAAACAATGCCGTCAACGTTGTCACCCTTTCGAGCGTCAGGCCCGGCTGGCGCCAGCCGAAGCCTCGTGCAAGCGGATTATCCGCTGGTTGGAGCTGCCCCGGAAGCGCAACGAGATGTCCTTCAGCGATTCGACGAACGGACCGTCCACCAGCACGTCCGTCAGCTCCAGCATCTCGTCCGTCGCCTCGGTATGCCAGCGTGACGACGGATCCCGAAGTTCCTCGATCACGCAACCGGTGTAGATCCAGAGCGTCTTGGAGCCGCCGAAACGCTCGCGGAACCGCCGCAGGAACGGCAGGAGCCCGCGCTGGTTTGCGGGCTCCATCGGCTCGCCGCCGAGAAGCGTCAGCCCCGCTATGTGGGAAGGCGCGAGGGCGTCGAGCACGCGATCCTCCACGGCGTCCGTAAACGGCTCGCCGTAGTCGAACGCCTGCGCCTCCTCGTTGAAGCAGCCCTTGCACCTGCGCGTGCAGCCCGAGACGAAGAGCGAGACCCTCACGCCCTCCCCGTTGGCTATGTCGCACGTCCTTATGGATGCGTAATTCACTGCGTTCCGCCGTTCAGCGGCAGAGCGTGTAGAGGACGCCGGCTACGACGGCCGAGCCGATTACGCCCGAGACGTTCGGGCCCATCGCCTGCATCAATATGAAGTTGGACGGGTTCTCGGACAGGGCGACCTTGTTGGAGACGCGTGCGGCCATCGGCACGGCCGAAACGCCGGCGGAGCCGATGAGCGGATTGACCTTGGTCTTCGAGAACACGTTCATGAGCTTCGCCATCAGGACGCCCGCCGCAGTGCCCACGCAGAACGCGCAAAGGCCGAGCGCCAGTATCCCGAGCGTAGTGCCAGAAAGGAACTTCTCGCACGCGAGCTTGGAACCGACAGAGAGGCCAAGCAGTATGGTGACGATGTTGATGAGCGCGTTCGACATGGTGTCGGCGATGCGCGCCACGCTCGGGCCAACCTCCCTGGCGATGTTGCCGAGCATCAGCGCCCCGATGAGCGGAACCGCGCTCGGCAGCAGAACGGCGCAGAGAAGCAGCACGATCAGCGGGAAGCATATCTTCTCGATCTTCTTCACCTCGCGAAGCGGCGGCATCGTGATAGCGCGCTCTTCCTTCGTTGTGAGCGCCTTCATGATGGGCGGCTGGATTATCGGCACGAGCGCCATGTAGCTGTACGCCGCGACCGCAATCGCCCCAAGGAGGTCCGGAGCGAGGCGCGACGTGAGCCAGATCGCCGTCGGACCGTCCGCGCCGCCGATTATGCCGATCGAGGCAGCCGCCTTCAGGGCGTCTACTCCGAAGAAGTCGCTGCCGAAAAGCGAAGCGAGGCCGAGCGCACCGAAGAGCGCGAAGAAGATGCCGAACTGCGCCGCGCCGCCGAGGAGGGCCATGCGCGGATTGGCGATCAGCGGCCCGAAGTCCGTCATCGCGCCGACGCCCATGAAAATCATGATCGGGAACACTCCCGTGTCGATGCCCAGGGCGAAGAAGTAGTGCAGGAAGCCGCCTGGCTCGACGATGCCTCCGGTCATCACCGGCACGCCGGACGCAAGGAACGTTATCACGCCGTCGTGCATCATCGCCGGAGCCGTGACGCCGGCCAGCGGACAGTTGGCGAGAAGACCGCCGAAACCGATCGGCAGGAGTAGCAACGGCTCGAACCCCTTCACGACCGCGAGGTAGATCATGATGAGGCAGAGCGGTATCATGATCAGCTGCCCGACGCCGTAAGGCATTCCGAAAAGCGTCTTAACCTCGTGCCCGGCGACGAATCTGCCGGTGTCGTCGAAGTAGCCGCCTATCCAGTCGCCGACCTTCGCCTTGTGCTTCGCCGTCGAGAATGCCTCGGCCTGAAGCCTGCTTACGACCCAGAACCCGTTGCGGCCGGCATAGTCCGCCGGCTTGCCGAGCGGCTTCGAGAAGTCAGGTGCGGCAGGGCGGTCCGCCCACGAGCCGTCGGGGTTCTTCGCCTCGAACTTGCCCGTGATGTAGTCGGGGGCGTCCCTCTTCATGAAGCCGGAGATGCCGGTGTCGCCGGCAAGGTCCTTCACCTTGCCCAGCGTCGTGCGCCAGTCGCCTTCGGCGCGGAGCCCGGCGGTCCAAGACAGCGCGAGAAGAATCAGCAGAAAGCGTTTCATCGGCGGTCCTTTCTCACCCGATCACCGCAAGCACGTCGCCCGTAGCCACCTTGTCCGTGGCGGCGACCATAAGCGTCACCGTTCCGTCGCACGGCGCGGCGACCGGCGTCTCCATCTTCATGACGTCCATGACGAGTATCTCGTCGCCCTTGGAGACTTTCGAGCCCGAATTGGCGGAGATGCGCAGCACTGTTCCAGGCACGGGCGCCTTGACGGGCGTGCCCTCGCCGGAATTTCCGGATTTCCCGGAATCTCCCGAATTCCCGGATATTCCTGCCTTAGCGGAAAACGCGACCGCCTTGCCGTTCACGACCGCCTTGCCGTCGCCCTTTATCTCCACTCCGTATGCCTTGCCGTTGATCGTCACGGTAATGCCGCCCTTCGCGGCTCCGCCGGCCGCGGAGGGTGCGCTGTCGCTCGCGAACCTGCAGCCCATAGGAGCCTTAGAGGGGTCCTTCAGGAAGAGTATGCCCTTCTCCTTGCAGGATGCGGCGATGAAGACGTTCTCGTCGGTCACCGGGAGCCCGGCTTCCTCGAGCGCCTTCCTAGCCACGGCCCCGCCTTTCTTCGGGTCGGCGTCGTTCAGCTCCAGGACGGTCTTCGTGGTCGGCTCTGAATATGGCTTTGTAAGCTCGTTCGAGGCCATGAACTCGGAAGCCTTCTTCACGATATCCGGATCCGGCGGGACGGGCGTCTTGCCGAAGTAGCCGAGCACCATCTTCGCATAGCCTGGCGCGAACTTCTTGAACTTTCCGAACATGACGTTTTGGATCGCCTGCTGCGCGTAGAACTGGCTGACGGGCGTAACGGACGTTCCGAAGCCGCCCAGGCGCACGCAGTCGTACATCTCGGCGATCATGTCGTCGTACTTGTCCATCATGTTGTTGTCGCGAAGCATCTGCGTGTTCGCCGTCAGGGCGCCGCCGGGCATGGGGCTCCACACTATCTGCGGATTGACGTTCATCGCCTCCGGCGGCAGGAAGTACTTCTTCATCGCGTTCTTGAAGGCGTCCTCGGCCTTCTTGATCTTGTTGATGTCGAAGTCGAAGCAGAAGTCGGGATCGCCGTCAAGGCAGTGCCACATCGTGATGATGTCGGGCTGGCATGTGCCGCCGCTCATCGGGGCCATGGAAAGGTCGAGGCCGTCCGCGCCGCCGCGCAGCGCCGCGAGGTAGCAGGAGACGCCGTTGCCGGCCGTCTCGTGCGAGTGGAACTGTATGTGCACGCCGTCGCCCAGCAGGCTGCGGGCGAGCTTCATCGTGTTGTATACGGTCGTCGGCGTCGACGTGCCGGACGCATCCTTGAACGCCACGCGGTCGAACGGGATCCCGGCGTCCATGATCATCTTCAGGCGGTCGCGGTAGAACTCCGGCGTGTGCGTGCCCTTGTTGTCGATCCCGGGCGGCAGGCCCATCATCGTAACGACGACCTCGTGGTTGAGGCCTGCGTCGTGTATGCACTGCCCGGACCACTTGAGGTTGTTCACGTCGTTCAACGCGTCGAAGTTGCGGATCGAGCTCATGCCGTGCTTCTTGAACATCTGCGCGTGCAACTTGATCATGTCGCTCGGCTGAGACTCAAGGCCAACCACGTTCACGCCGCGCGAAAGCGTCTGCAGGTCGGCATCCGGCGCGGCTTTGCGAAATGCGTCCATCACGTCGAACGCATCTTCCTGGCAGTAGAAGTAGCAGCTCTGGAACCTGGCGCCGCCGCCGGCCTCGAACCAGCGGACGCCGGCCGCATACGCCTCTTCGACGCAGGGCAGGAAGTCCTTGGAAAGGACGCGTGCGCCGACGACGCTCTGGAAGCCGTCGCGGAACGCTGTGAGCATGAACTTTACCGTCTTCTTGGCCATGATGATTCCTTTGTGATTCGTAAATTCTTCCCTGAGAAAACCCCTATCCGTTGAGGGCTACGGCTATTGCGAGCGCCACGTCGGCATCGTCTCCGGCCGCCGACGGCGCCGGAAGCCTCTTCTTGGGCGCATCCTGCGGCAGGATAGAGTCGAAGTTCGCAATGAACCCCATCGACGCCTTCGTAACGACGATGAGAACAACTAGGAAAACGTAGACGATGCCCATCCCCGCGAGCATCAGCACCACTCCCTGTCCTATCATTTCAAATCCCCTTCTGTAATTCCAGCGGACCTTACGGGTCGACGTTCTCAAGCTTCAGCGTGTCGAAGTCGATCCTGCGGTAGTAGCAGTTCCTCGGCGCACCCGCCTTGTTCTTCGTGTGGCAGATGCCGCCGCGACATGGCCTCACGATGTAGAGGAGCGAATTCTGCTCGCAGTTGACATAGGCTTCGAGGAGGTCGAACGTCTCGCCGCTCGTCTCGCCCTTGAACCAGAGCTTGTTGCGGCTCGTGGACCAGAGGATCAGCTTCCTCTTGGCGAAGCTCTCCCTCATTGCGAACTCATTGGTGTACGCGACGAGGATCACTTCCCTGGTGTCAGCGTTCTGCACCGCCACCGGTATCACGCCAGGATCGCACGGCGCAGCGCCTGCGCCGCGCGTATCCGAGACCTGCTTGCCGACCTTCTCAAGCTTCGTGAAGTCGAGAGTCAGCTCCGTCGATTCTTCTAGTTTTCCCATGACTGATGCCCCAAAGGTGAGATTGGCCGTATATTATACCAAAAATCTCAGCTATGGCGCGACGGGCTCGATCTTGAGCGTCCACTCCTCCCTCTGGATCGGGAAGATGTACTTGTCCATCGGCCTCGGGCCGCACGACCCGCCGCCCAGGCCGAGCTGGCGGACGTCTAGGTTGAGGCACACCTCGTCGCGCTTCACGAGCGGCGCCCGGAAGCGCTGCTGGAGGCGGCGGTGTCGCGAGAACTCCATGTCCTCGGCCCCGTAGTGGAGCGCCTGCATGAAGAGCGGCTCGGAGGCGGAGAACTTCACGCCCCTGCCGTCCGCGTCGGTGAACGCCGCCCAACGCACGTCGCACTTGTAGCCGTTGTCCTGAGGACGCACGTACGGCTCGTACTGGTCGGTCACCGTGGAGTCGTAGATGCCGACGAACGAGGCGGAGTTGCGGTCGACGTAGTTCTCGTAAGGGCCGCGCCCGTAGTAGCGCACGCCCTCCAGCGCCTTGTCGAGCTTGAACGAAAGGCCCAGGCGCGGCAGGGCCGGCGGCATCGTGCCGTGCGGCGTCACCGTGTTCCTCACGGCGATGGCGCCATTGTCGGCGAACGTCCACTCCGTCTCATGCGTGAAGCCAGCAGACTTCGAGCCTGTCACTTCGACCTTGAAGCGAAGCACGTTCCCGTCTACGACTGCCTTGTGCGCGTGGTACCGAAGCTGAGACAGCCCCGAAAGGTAGAAGTTGCCCTTGTCCTCCATAGCTCTTCCTCTCAGCCAGATGTCGTTGTCGGTGAACGCACGGAAGCAAGTGAGCTGCGGACCGGCTACAACGCCCGGAGCGGGATCCTTCAGGATGGTCTTTCCGTTCATGACGAGCTCGCACAGCGTGCCGGAACGGCGGCAGAACACCGCCTTCGTGCCGCCTGCCGTGACGGTGACCGTCTTCTCATCCTGCACGACATTCGCCGCGCCCGGCTCGACCGGGGCGAACGGACGGCGCCGGCCAAGCGCGACCTGGTCGCTAGCGACGACCCATCCGCGCTTAGCCCACGGCGTGTCCGCCTTGAGCGAGAAGTAGATGTTGACGAACGTCTCCTTGCCGTCCTTCGCCTCGAACTTCGGAAGGCCCAGGCTGCCTCTCGACAGCGGCGCCACGGACGGAACGGCGAACGGCTCGCGGTGCATGGAGACGCCGTCCTCGATCATCTCCCACTCGCCGTCGAACTCGTCGGCGCAAGTGAAGCCGAAGCGGTTCTCGAGCGTGAAGTCGTCGTGCACCACGAGATTGCGGTAGACGTGGCCGACCTCCACAAGCTTGGCGCTGACGTTGCGCAACGGGTCTATGACGCCGTTGCAGTTGAACGGGCCGTCGTTCGGCTGCTCGTCGAAGTCACCGCCGTAGGAAAGGAAGCGCTCGCGCTTGCCGTCCGCGCCGACGCGGTCGGTATACTTCCACACCGCCTGGTCGACCCAGTCCCAGATGCAGCCGCCGGTAAGCGAATCGTACTTGTAGAATACGTCCCAGTACTCCTTGAAGTTGCCCATCGAGTTGCCCATCGCATGAGCGTACTCGCACATCCAGAACGCCTTTCCGGCGCTCTGCCGGTTCTCGTGGCGGTCGTGTTTGTCGAGCAGGACGGCCGAGCCCTGCACCTGGTCGCCGATCTTGCCGCGCTCCTCCAGCCACTCCACCGCCGGATACATGCGGCTGTCCACGTCAGCGTCGACGTTGCCGCGTTCCCAGTGGATCGGGCGCGAAGGGTCGAGCGCCTTCACCTGCGCGATGGCGTTCGTGAAGCAGGGGCCGTGCCCCGTCTCGTTGCCCATCGACCACAGCGTGACGGACGGGTGGTTGCGGTAGAACATGACGTTGCGGATGTTGCGCTCGACTATCGAATGCATCCACTCCGGGAAGAGGCCCAGGCCTTTTTCGTCGTAGCCCGGCTCGTGGCCCTCGACGTTCGCCTCGGCGCAGACGTAGATGCCGTAGCGGTCGCAGAGGTCGTACCACAGGTGATGGTCGGGATAGTGGCAGGTGCGAACCGTGTTGACGTTGTACCGCTTCATGAGCGTGATGTCCTTCAGCATGTCGTCCATCGAGACGGTGCGCCCGTTGTCGGGGTTCGTTTCGTGGCGGTTCACGCCCTTGAACTTGATCTTCTTGCCGTTGAATAGAATCGTGTTGCCTGCTATCCTAACCTCCTTGAAGCCTATGCGACGCATGCGCACGTCGCCGCCCTTCTTCACCACGAGCGTATAGAGGCAAGGCTTCTCGGCGCTCCAGAGACTGACGTCTTTCACTTCCGCCTTGCCCGCCGCGCCGGAGGCGACCGTCTTGCGGTTCGCATCGTAGAGGCTCCACTCCGCGCCGTCGCAGCCCGTCACTTCAATCTCGGCGTCGCGATAGCCGTTCTTGAGCGAAGTCCTGACCGCGAAGTCCCAGATGCCGTCTTTCGGCATCGACCAGAGCGTCACGTCGCGGAAGATGCCGGAATAGCGCGTCATGTCCTGGTCTTCGATATAGCTGCCGTCGCACCAGCGGTACACTTCGACGGCCAGGAGGTTCTCGCCAGCCTTCAGGAACTTCGTGACGTTGAACTCGCTGGGCAGCTTGGAGTCCTCGGCGTAGCCGACCTTCTCGCCGTTCACCCAGACGTAATAGGCGGAGTATACGCCGTCGAACCTGAGGAACACCTCGCGCCCCTTCCAGCCGTCCGGCACGGTGAACGTGCGGCGGTAGGACGAGACCGGGTTGTAGTCGGCCGCCCCGCTCTGGCGGTCCCTTATGAGCGGCCATTCCATCTTGTGCGGATACCGCACGTTCACGTAGCCGGGCGAGCCGAACCCGCGCAGCTCGACGCAGCTCGGCACGTCGATGTCGAACCAGTCAGCGTCAGAGAAGTCGGTGCGCCAGAAGTCCTTGACGCGAAGGTCGGGGTTGCCGGCCCACGAAATCTTCCAAATGCCGTTCAGCGACATCTTGTACGGCGTCTCCGGCTCGAGCGCGTCCGTGAACGCCGCAGCCTCGTCTGCAAGCGGCATCGAGTAGGTGCGGGCCGGCTCGCGGTTTATGGAATTGACGGAGAGGTTCTCCCAATCGTTAGTCTGCGCGGTGCAGAGCGACGTCGCAAAGGCGGCGCAAAGGACAAGATGGATTTTCATTGCAGCGTATTATATCATATTTGCCGGCGCCGCCAGGGCGGCGCCGGCAAACTTAACGTCACTCTGCCGCGCGGCAGCCTACAGGTCCGCGAATGGATTGCAGCTGAAGCCTGCGCCAGATGCAGGCGCGAACGACGTGCGCGGCCCGCTGCGCTTCCCGGGCGCGGCGCCGCCGCCGGGACTCGCGCCCATGCCGACCGTCGGCTTCGACTTCGCCGACAACGAGATGCGCTGGCGCGCGCGGTCCACGCCGATCACCGTTACCATGAGCCGGTCGCCAGCCTTCACGACGGACGCAGGATCGGAGACGAACCCGTCCGACAGCTCCGAGACATGAACGAGCCCGTCCTGATGCACGCCGATGTCCACGAACGCGCCGAACGCAGTCACGTTGGTGACGACCCCCTCAAGCCGCATACCCTCGCGCACGTCCTCTATCTTCGTCACGTCCTCGCGGAACTTCGGCGGCTCGAAAGTCTTGCGCGGATCGCGGCCCGGCTTGATCAGCTCGTCCACGATGTCCTTCAGCGTCGGCTCGCCCACGTCGTTGGAGATGTAGCGGCGAATGTCGATGCGTTTCGCCGCAAGCGAGTTCCCGACGAGATCGCCTACGCCAAGCCCGACGTCCGCCGCCATGCGCTCCACGAGCCCGTACCGCTCCGGGTGCACCGCCGATGCGTCGAGCGGATTCGACGCGCCCCTGATGCGCAGGAAGCCGGCGCACTGCTCGAACGCCTTCGGCCCAAGCCCCTTGACCTTCTTCAGCTGCTCGCGGCTGGAGAACTTGCCGTTGGCGTCGCGCCATTCCACAATCGCCTTCGCAAGCGCAGGGGTGAGTCCCGAAACCCTCTCGAGAAGCGGAGCGGACGCCGTGTTCAGCTCGACGCCGACCCCGTTAACGCAACTGACCACGACCTCGTCGAGCTTGCTGCCGAGAAGCGTCTGCTGCACGTCGTGCTGGTACTGCCCCACGCCTATCGCCTTCGGGTCGATCTTGACCAGCTCCGCCAAAGGATCCTGCAGGCGGCGTCCGATGGATATCGCCCCACGCACGGTGAGGTCGAGGTCGGGGAACTCCTTGCGGGCGATCTCGGATGCCGAATAAACCGACGCGCCCGCCTCGCTCACGCTGACCACGACTGGTATAGGGACCTCAGGGTGCTGGGCGTGCAGCTTCTTCAGCGTCTCGCGGACGAACGTCTCGGTCTCGCGTCCGGCCGTGCCGTTGCCGACCGCTATCGCCTCGGCCTTGTACTTGTACACGATGAGCGCGATCGCCTTCTCGGCCTCCGCCGGCTTCTGCATCGGGAAAATCACCGTCTTGCCGAGATACTTGCCGGTGGAATCCATCATCGCGACCTTGCAGCCGGTGCGAATGCCGGGATCGATGGCGAGAACCGCCTTCTCTCCGAGCGGCGGAGCGAGCAGCAGGTGGCGCAGGTTTTCCGCGAACACCTCCACCGCCGCGCGGTCGGCAACCATCTTCTTCTCTACGGTGGCGTCGATTTCGCAGCTCGGCGCAAGCAGGCGCTTGTACGCGTCCTCGGCGGCAAGCCTGATCTGCTCTTCGGCGGCAGGAACGCCGCACCCCGGCGCGGCCTTGGCGACAAGCGACATCATCTGCCCGATCACCGGCTCCTTGTCGAGGACGAGCCGGACCCACAGGACCCCTTCCTTCTGTCCGCGGCGAATCGCCAGGTAGCGGTGCGAAGGAATCTTCGACAACGGCTCCTCGAAGTCGTAGTACTGCTCGAACTTGGTCGGCTCGGTCGGCTTGGGGCTTGCGACCTCGCTCCTGACGGATGACTTCGTGACGAACGCCTGGCGCACGCAGCCGCGAACGTCGGCCATGTCGGCTATGCGCTCGGCGATGATGTCGCGGGCGAACTGCAGGTCCTCGTCGGAGCCGGAGAACGCCGCACCGCTCCAAATGGAGTCGGCAAGCGGCTCGAAGCCCTTTTCCTTCGCAACCTGCGCGCGAGTGCGGCGCTTCGGCTTGTAGGGCTGGTAAAGGTCCTCGAGCGCGCTCTTCTGCCAGCAACCCTCGATCTTGGCGCGCAGGTCGTCCGTCAGCTTGCCCTGCTCGCCGATGGACTTCAGTATCGTCTCCTTGCGCTCCGCAAGCTCGGTATAATAGCCGAGGCGTTCCTGTATCTTGCCGATCTGCACCTCGTCGAGGTTGCCGTGCGCTTCCTTGCGGTAGCGCGCGATGAACGGAACCGTGCTCCCCTCCGACAGCAACCGGCTGACGGCTGCGGCCTGGCCCGCCCCTACGCCGGCCTCCGCGGCGATACGGGCTATGATGTCTGCGTTCTCCATAGGAGCGCGTATTATACCACAGGAAGGCGCGTCAGGCTTGCGACCTGCGCGTCATGACCGTGCGCTTGAGCTCCTCCAGCGTGTACGGCTTGGCGAGGAATGCGTCATACGCATGGTCGCGGAACATCTCTCGAATCTCATCCTCAGAGGAGCCGGACGACACGATCACGGGGACCTGCGGCACGCCTATGCGGAAGGCCCGCAGCAACCGCACGGTGTCGATTCCGCCCAGGTGCGCGTCGAGTATGATCGCCCTCAGCTGCGTTGCGTGGCGGCGCACCACGGCCAGGGCCTCGTGCCTGTCGTGCGCCGTGCGCGGACAGAGCTTCAGCGCCTTCAGCAGTATGGCAGTCGTCTTCAATATGGCCTCGTCGTTGTCTACGACAAGCACGTCGCCTGAAAGGCCTTCCGATGCGACTTCCGCTGCCGGACTGCATTTATGCGAATCGTTCTCCGGCAGAGTCGACGCAGGCAGGAAAATCTGGAACGTCGTGCCTTCGTCCAGGCGGCTCTGCACGCGTATGCCGCCGCCGTGCGCCTCGACGATGGTCCGCACGGTGGCAAGCCCGAGTCCGCGCCCCATGGCCTTCGACGACACGTACGGGTCGAAGATGCGCTTGAGCAGATCGGGCGAGATGCCGGGGCCATCGTCCTTGATGCAGAACAGCACGCCGGGACCGTCGCCGAGCGGGTGCTCGGAGACGAAGTCGGAGGCATCGTCCCGCGTCATCTCGAACGGCACGGCCCTCAGGTCGATGTGGCCGGGGCTCGTGCCGATGGCCTCGCCCGCGTTCTTGATTATGTTGAAGAACACCTTCCAGAACTGGTTCGGGTCTACGTCTACGTCCGGCACGGCAGCGTCAGCCCCCATCGTCAGCACGATGTTCGCCCCGACCAGGCGCGAGGCGAGCTGGCGGACGTCCTCGACGACCAGCCCCGGGTGCGCCCTCATCAGCGTCATGCGGTTCTCGCCGGCGAACGCCGTCAGCTCGCGCATCATCGCCGCGCCGCGTCGCACCGCGTCGCGGATGACGCTCGGGGCGAGGCCGGGCGACGCGCCGACGCCGTACGCTTCCGCGGCCTGCAGCACTACGGAGAGGACATTGTTCATGTCGTGGGCGATGCCGGCGGCAAGGGCGGTCAGCGACTCGCGCTTCGAGCTGTCGAGGGCGCGCTTCTCCGCTTCAAGGCGCAGCTTGTGCTCCGCGACCTCGGCGGAAACGTCACGGATTATCGCCATCACGAACAGCTCATCCATCTTCGTAATGCGCAGTTCGAAGTGCCGCGTCGGCACGGAGCGCGGCACTCCTGCAGGACGCTGCACCTTCAGCCTGACCTGCCCGACGCCGCCGGTGGCGACGGTGTCCGAAAGCACCTTGGCGAAACGCGCGGTCTCCGGCCCGCCGAACACGGCGGCGTCCGGCGGCTCCCCGGTGCGGAAGCCCGGCAGCGCCCCGACGCCCTCAGCCTCCTTGGACATGGTCACAAGCCGCCCCTGCGCGTCGAATACGGCGACAGCGTCGGGCAGGCCGTCGATCAGCGCCTTGTGCCGCCTTTCGATCTGGGCGATTGCGACTGACTTGGCCGAAACCGTCTCCAGCATGCGGTTCACCGAGCTTGCGAGCACCGCGAACTCGTCCTTGCCGCTCCACTCCAGGTGGGGACAGTCGTCGGCCTGGTGGCGCTCGCCCAGCTCACGCACCGCTTGCGTCATGCGTGTCAGCGGGTTCAGCAGCAGCCGGCCCTGTATCCAGAATATCGGGAGAACGACAAGTATGCCGGCTAGGGCGACGAAGAACGTAAGCCGGCTGATGGCAAGCGTCGTCACCGTGTCCAGCGTCTTAGGCAGCGACACGGCTATCATGGAAACGGCGTTGCCCGCGATGTCCCGCACGGCGAAGACGGCCTCGAACGGCGAGGCTCCGAGATCCCAGAAGCCGCCGGAACAGAAGTCGGCCGCTTCCGAGAACAGGGGCGAGAATCCGTAGCCGTTGCGTTCGCCGGCGCGGGTCTTGGCGTTCGGCGACACGTCGACCTGCCTGTTGGTGACGCGGATCGCCATTCCGGAGCGGTTGTCGTTCATCGACCGGGCGAACTCGCCGGCGTCGAACGGGACGCCTACCGCCAGGAAGCCGTCGCCGAAGCGGCGGAGCGTCACGTAGTGCTGCTGGCCGGCGAGGCGGAGAAGCCCCACCGGCGCGGAGGCTCCTCCCTGTCCGGCCGCGATGCTCCTGCACCAGGCGACCAACGTCTCGCGATAGACAGCAAGCTGTTCGGGGGCTATCTCCGTCACCACGCCCTGCACGTTGCGGTAGAAGCCCGAGCCAGGCTCGCCCGCGCTCGAAAGCTCCACGGCCAGGGAAAGGACGCCGCCCGGCGCAACAAGCTCGCGCGGCGACATGCCGCCGGGGACAGTCTCCACATCGCGTACCTGAGCCATAATCAGGCTGCGGGCGCGTTCGGCGTCGCGGTATGCTATTCGGGCCATGTCGCTGCCGAGTTCCTTAACCTGTGCCTCGGTGTCCCGCACGAGACGCACCAGCACCATGCGTCCGCCGGCGTAGAAAAGCGCCAGCAGCACAAGCAGAAAGACCGCCGTCGAAAGCGAATAGCGCGTGCGAATGGAATGGACGGCGCGTGAAAACGCGCTCTGCCGCGAAATGTCCGTTAAACTGCCGTCTGATGACTTCATGCTCGTATTATATCACATCGCCTTTGCGTCGGCGCACGGGCAGCGACAGGGCAAAGCGGCAGCCGTGCGGCTTCGCCGCCGACAGCGAAACGTCTCCGCCGTGCAGCCGCGCGATGCGGCGTACTATCGCAAGGCCGAGCCCTGCCCCGCCCGTCTCCGCCGCGCGCGCCGGGTCCACGCGGTGGAAACGCTCGAACACGCGCGCGGCCTCGGACGGCGGAATGCCGATGCCGTGGTCTTCCACGACGATCAGCACCTCGTCTCCAGACCGTTCCAGCGAGACCGATATCTCCTTAGAGCCGGAATGCCGGACGGCGTTGGCGAGCAGGTTCGACAGGGCCTGCGAAACCAGCTGCGCGTCGCACGCGAGGACGCATGGCGCGTCAGCAGAGCAGACGCACGGATAGCGCGACGCGACGTCCCGCACAAGGTCAGCCAGGTCTGTGTCCGCCAAATTGAGCACATCCCCTTCGCGCTCCAGCCGCGCCAGGTCAAGGATCGACTGCACGAGGCCGTTGAGCCTCGTCGCCTCCTTCCTGATCAGCGGCACGAGCGGCGACTCGCCATCCAGCATGTCCGTGGCCCCGAGGATGCCGGCCAGCGGCGTCCTTATCTCATGCGACACGTCGGCGATGAACTCCCGGCGGAACCTCTCCAGATTCGCCAGCTCGCGAATCCGCACGCGCTGCCGGTAGAGCACGAAGAACACGGCTGTGAGCGACAGCATCCCTGCAAGCCCTGCGGCGGCGACCGCAGCAAGCGCCCCCAGGAAAGGCAACGCCATCACCCGCACCGGACGCCCGACGCCGACCTGGAAGTCCCCTGCCGAGGCCACTCCCCACTGGCACGGCAGGTCGGACGGATACGGCTCGCCGAGCGTATCGTAGAACCCCTGACGCGAATCGTCCTCGGAAACGTAGAAGTTCTCGCCGGCGACTATCCTAAGTCTGAGCTTTTCGCCCTTCAGCCTGGCGGCGATCGCCTCTATCCTCTTGAAGTCCAGCGTCCTCAGCGGCTCTGACAGGACTGCCGCCGCCATTTCGGCGCGGGACATAAGATCGTTCCCCGACCATTCGAGCGCCCGCTTGTAGTACTGGCAGAGTGCGGCGACGAACACTGCAAGCGCGGCGGCGAACACGAACGCAGCAGCCGCAGGCGCGATCCACTCCCTATTCCGAGACACGGTACCCGATTCCCCTGACCGTCTCGATGTGGTCGCCCCAGCGCCCGAGCTTCCGGCGCAGGCTGGCGACCTGCACGTCTATCGTGCGCTCGTCGGCCGGTCGCGCGAAGACGCGTCCGCGGTGGGCGACGAGACGCACGAGCAGCTTGAACTCGCCGGGGGTCAGGTCGAGCGGCTTGCCGCGAAGCGTGGCAACGACATTCGTCTCGTCAATCCTCAACCCGTCGAAGTCCACGCCCTCGGTTACCGGCAGGCCGCGTCGCAGCACCGCGCGCACCCGTGCGAGCAGCACGAGGCGGTCGAAGGGCTTGGTGACGTAGTCGTCGGCCCCGCACGCGAGGCCGCGGACGATGTCCTCGTTCTGCGTCCGCGCCGTCAGCATGATGATGCGCGTGGCGGCAAGCTCAGGCGTCTCGCGAATGCGTGTGGCGACCGTGAAGCCGTCGAGGCCCGGCAGCATAAGGTCGAGCAACACGAGGTCGGGACGCATCCGCCGCGCTTCCGACAGTCCCTCGTCTCCGCGAGCGACAGACTTGAGGTCCTTGAACCCCGCACCGAGGAGCGCCATCTCGAGAATCGTGCGGATCGTCGAGTCGTCCTCCACGATGAGGATCTTGGCCAGCTCGTCCATCAGCAGCCTCCAAGCGCCGGGAGAATGCGCATCGCCCATTCCTTGGCACGGAGGAACTGTCGCACCGAATAGCTCTCGTTCGGCGCGTGTATGCGGTCCTCGGCCTGTCCCCAGCCGACGAGCAGCGGCGCCGCGCCGGACGCCGAGCGCAGAGCAGAGACGACGGGAATGGACGCACCGTCCCACTGGAACACCGCGCCGCGCGGATCCATCTCGCAGAGCAGGTCCTGCGCGAGGCGGAAAAGCGGGGATGTGAGCGGCAGCCTGAAGCCCGCAGCGGCGCCCGTAAACTCGGAGAAGTCGATGCGCATGCCCTTCGGGCAGCGATCGGTCAGGTGACGCTTCACGGCCTCGTAGGAGAGGCGCGGGCTCTGCCCGGGCACGAGCCGAGTGGAGAGCTTCGCGATGGCCTCGCAGGGGATGACCGTCTTGGAGCCTGGGCCGCCGTAGCCAGAGTGGATTCCATTGATCTCGATCGTAGGGTCGAACCCGTTGCGCTGCACTATGGAGCGCCCGGCCTGGCCGCCGCAAGGCTCGGTACCGATGTCGCTGGCGAACGCCTCCTCGCCGGGCATGCCGTCCGCCGCCGCGCGGAGTTCGTCATCCGTAGGCGGCTCGATGCCGTCGCAGAATCCGTCGACGGCGATGGACCCGTCGGCGCCGTGCAGGCTCGCCATCAGCTCGGCCATTCCCTGCGCGGCGTTAGGCGCGATGCCGCCGTATTCGCCACTGTGGAGGTCGCGCGCGGCGGCCGACAGGCGCACCGTGAAGTGATTGACGCCGCGAAGCCCGGCCACGATCGCCGGACGAAGGTCCGCCGCCGCCGAAGTGTCGCAGACGAGCAGCGTGTCCGCCGCGACGCGCTTCCTGAACGCACGGTCCTCCAGCAGTGCGGACAGACCGACGGAGCCGCTTTCCTCCTGGCCCTCCAGGACGATCCGCACCGTCAGGCCGGCGTTCCTGCGCCCCGTCGCGCCCATCCATTCGCGCAGCCCGCAGAGGAAGGCGAAGAACTGGCCCTTGTCATCCTGTGCGCCACGCGCGAAGACGCGGTCGTCGCGCACCGTCGGCACGAACGGGTCGCTCTGCCACTGGTCGAGCGGGTCCGGAGGCTGCACGTCGTAGTGCCCGTACAAGAGTACGGACGGCGCGCCTTCGCCGCCGTTCAGCTCCGCCACCACGACCGGCGGTGCGAAGCCCGCGGTCTCCAGCGAGACCTCAGCCCCGATCCGAACGAGCCATTCCTTCAACCACGTCGCGCATTGGACGCAGTCCCTGAGGCGCGTCGGATCCGCTCCGACCGACGGGAACCCGAGCAGCTCGAAGTATTCTTTCGAGTCGTTTGATTTCAGCCATTCGCCGATCTCTTCTTTCATAATCGCCGTCCGCCATCACGCCTTCTTCATCTGAGGGAAAAGGACCACGTCGCGTATGGAGTCGCAGCCTGTAAGGAACATGACGAGACGGTCGACGCCGAAGCCGAGGCCGCCCGTCGGAGGCATTCCGCACTCGAGTGCGCGTATGAAGTCCTCGTCGATCTTCTCGGTGTCCTCGCCGGCCTGGTTCTCAAGCGCAATGCGCTGCTCGATCGGATCGTTCTGCTCGGTATAGCCGGGGCAGAGCTCTCGCCCGGCGACGACGAACTCGAACACGTCCACAAGCGAGGGGTCGTCCTTGCACGCCTTTGCGAGCGGCACGAACGCATGGGGAATTCG
Source organism: Kiritimatiellia bacterium (assembly GCA_017514235.1). Taxonomy (GTDB): domain Bacteria; phylum Verrucomicrobiota; class Kiritimatiellia; order RFP12; family UBA1067; genus UBA1067. Next base: position 49,904 of record JAFWKK010000028.1, read on the forward strand.
CGTGACGAAAGTCGGCTGCACGAGGTTGCGCTCGATGAGCTTGTCGTAGACCTCGTGCGTCAGCATCAGCTCAGTCGTGACGCCGTCCAGCTCCAGGTTGGTGTCGGTCTCGCGTCCCTTCGCCTTAGCCTTGGCGAGCTGGGTGCCGAAGTCAAGGTCGAACCAGTCGTCGCCCATCAGCTCCTTCACGAGATCCCTGTAGGCGACGCGGCGGTAAGGCGGGTTGAAGTCGATGACCGTCTTCGACTCGCCGTACTCTATCTGGCGCGTGCCGATCACGGTGTCGCAAAGGTGCGGAAGGAGCCCCTCCATGATCGCCTCCATCGACGTGCGGTCGCCGTAAGCCTCGTACACCTCGCAGACGGTGAACTCCGGGTTGTGGGTGCGGTCGATGCCCTCGTTGCGGAAGTCCTTGCCAAGCTCGAACACCTTGTTCATGCCGCCGACGAGAAGGCGCTTGAGGTATAGCTCCGGGGCGATGCGCATCACGCAGTCCTTGTCCAGCGCGTTGAAGTGCGACACGAAAGGCTTTGCAGCCGCGCCGCCGGCCTGGTCCTGGAGAATCGGGGTCTCGACTTCGACGAAGCCCTTGGACCACAGGTACTTGCGTATCTCCATTATGAGTCGGCTTCGGACGAAGAACCGCGCCCTGCTCTCGTCGTTCGTCATCAGGTCGACGTAGCGGCGGCGGTAGCATTCCTCCTGGTCGGCGAGGCCGTGGAACTTCTCCGGCGGCTGCTCCAGCGCCTTGGCGAGCATCGTCCACTCCTTGACGACGACGGACTTCTCGCCCTTCTGCGTGGTGAAGAGAACGCCCTCCGCGCCGATTATGTCGCCGAGGTTTAGCTGCTTGAAGCCGGCGAACATCGCGTCCGAAAGCTCGTCGCGCTTGAAGATCAGCTGGAAGCGGTCCGTGCCGTCGTTCAGGGTGCAGAAGTTCATCTTGCCCATGCGCCGGATCATGAGAAGCCTGCCGGCGACGCGGACGCCCTTGCCCTCCTCGAAAGCCGCCCGCACGTCGCGAAGGTCGGTATGGTCGTACCTGCCGCCGAACGGCTCGAAGCCCAACTCCTTCAGCGCCGCCAGGCTTTGCAGGCGCTGCTCCCTGTATTCGTTCGTTTCCTGTGCCATGACGGGCGGTATTTTACCACAATGCCCGCCGCGCATTCAACCGCAAACCGTCTTCACTCGACCCGGTTTCCCTCAACGACGATTCCCGCGCAGTTCTCGGGATCGAAGGCGACTCCCGGCGACTGCACGTTCGGCGAAGCCCGGTACGTGTTGTCGACTATCCTGACGTCCCTGGCGTTGGTCAGGAAGAACTGGGAGCGGAAGGGAAGCTCACTGCGTCTCGGGGTGGGGTCATCAATGACATTGCTGCGGACGACCGCGTTGCTCACGCTGGAAAGATACGCCGTCACGCCGGCGTTGTCGCGAAAGACGTTGCCGTCGATCAGGATGTCGCGGATTATCGGATAGTCCGTGGTGTCCTGCGACGGATCGGTGCGCAGGTAGATCCCGGTGTAGATCGAGCGCTGCCTGTGGATGGCGCAGCTGCCGGACGGATTGACGTTGTCAAAGAGGTTGCCGCGAATCACGACATTGCTGACGCCGTATCCTTCGCTCCAAAGATTGCAGGTGTATCCCGTCTCAATCTTGATCGCCCCCATCTCCTGATGGCGAAAGACATTGTTCTCGACAGTCACGTCACGGGCGAGAATGAGAAGCCCCCGTGCGCGGTTGTCATGGAACTTGCAGTTGCGCACGATGACGTTGTGCGTGTCGAACGCCCAGTTGAAGAGTATAAAGCCGTCTTTCGTCTCGTCTGGAACGTCCTCGGCGAAGGTTACGTCGAAATCGCTCCTGCCATCCGACACGCGCCTTGCCTCGACGAGCGTGCCGAAGAAGCCCGTCGGGGAGTAGTCGCCGTTCCGCAGCTCGATGCGGTCGCCCTTCCGCGCCGTTCCCATCACGCTGGCATGCAGGGCCCTGACGGTTCGCGGGCCGGTCCGGTGCGCGAACGCCGTGTTGTCGTGCATGTTCATGATGTCGTCCGCACCAAGCGAAAACTCGCAGTGCTCGAGCTTCACGAACCCGCGGCTCTGCCAGATGTGGAAATGATCGGCAGTGCACGTGATGACGCGCTTCGGGTCGCCCTTAGGCGGCACGATGTCCACGCGGTCGAAGGAGACGTGGTGCGATTTGCCGCCCATCACGAAGGCGTGTCCTGGAGTCGAAAGAACCGTCACGTCCTTCAGCTGCAGATGTTCGACGTCCTCAAGGCTGAAGCCATGGTAATGATAGTAGTAGTGCTGGACGCGGAAGAGCTGGCCGACGGCGATTCCGTTGGGCGAGTTCTCCACGCGCACCGTGCGGCCGTCAAGCCAAGTCCGCTTCACGCGGTCCTTAGGACGCTTGTTCATGTCAAGATAACGCGTGATTCCGTCCTCGATGCCGACAGACCGCGTCTTCGGGTCGTACGCCGAGAGAACGGTCAGGGCCGCATCCTTGTTCGGGAAATTCGCGTAGTCGACGAATTCGAGATCGTAGGACTTCGCATCGACGCGCTTCACCCTGGCGATGCTCGCCAGCGGCTCGCGCGACCAGTCCCAGTCAAGCGCGAAGTTCATGAACCTGGTCCGCAGCGAGCGGCGCAAGCACAGGAACGCGCCACCGTGCCGGTACGATACGAAAACGGAGCCGCCTCCGTCGAAAGTGAAATCGTGGAAATCCACAAGCGTCAGCGGCGAATTTGAGTTAAGCGCATATCTGCCGCGCGGCAAGACGAGCCTGGACGCTCCCTTGGCCTTCGCGTCCGCGAACGCCGCGCGCAGCGCAGCCGTGTTATCCGCATTCGTCTCGCTTACCCCGTAATCCGCACAGTCGAGCACAGGCCCCGTCGCATTCCGCGGCGCATCGACCTCAAACTCCTCGGCGCCTTGCGGCAGGTTCGCCAACAGGGCCTTGCCGGTCTTCTCGTTACGCTTCGCAGGGACGAACGCGAACGGCGTGCGTTTCTCGATCTTGAGGTCGGCGATCTCCGCCTTGAGACGGTTCCACCCGTGGAACTGAAGGCGGTAATCCTTCTCCCCGCCCGTCTCAAACTTCATTTCGCAGCTCTTCCACTCCCCTCCAGTGGGCTTGACGCTGAGCGAGGCGACGTCCTTCTCGTCGCCGCCCCGCCCCTTCGGGCGCACCAGCACGAACAGGTACGCCTTGTCGCCGTACCCCGTCACCCGCGCCCTGAACGTTACGCGATACCGCTCGCCGGGGACGAAGTCGTCAGCAGTCAGCGCATACCGCCGCCAGCCGAACTCGCGTTCTGCGGCGGAACTGTCGATGCTGACGGTGCCGTCGAAGCCGACGTGAGAAAGCTCCTGACAGAGCACCCTGACCGCAACATCATTGACTTGACGGGGAGCCTGCACCGCACCGGAGCATAAAAGCACCGGCGTCGCAAGGGCGAATGCGATTTTGCCTATCTGTTTCATCAGTTGCTCTTTTTGCCGTTGCAAGCAATTATATCAAATCTACCGCTCACCCGAGATAATGACCGTGACGGAAACGGTCAGTTCTGCGGTACTACGACTTGAACCTTGAAGAAGCGATAGGTTCTTCCTTCCGAAGAGGCGATGTCGAGTCCGGTCACGTCGTCCCACGCCCCGTCAAGCTTCTTCGCACCAAGCGTCCGATAGGAGCGATTTGCGCTTTCGCCCTTCAAGATTCGGATCTCCGGCGTTCCGGAAACCAAGAAGATGCCGACGACAAGATCGTCGTCCGGGTCTTCGGGATCAAGGTCGGCCGCGTAGCATTCCCACCAGGGCCGTCCGTTGGCGGCAGGTTCCTTCGCCAGGGCCTCGTAATCGCACCCGTGCGCCGCCAGGGCGGCGCTGTAGCCGTTGAGCCACGCGTACGGAACGGCAACGTCGGTCGTAGCTGTCTTGCTGCCTTCGCCGTAGAAAATCACCTCGCAGCCGTCCGGTATCCCCATGTTAGACGTCGCCCCTTCGAAGCGGATCGGCAGATAGAGCTTCTTAAGTCCGCTGCTGTAAAAGGCATAGTTGGCGATGTTTGTCGTGGCAAGCGGCACGACGAGCGCCTCCAGATCGGCACAACCATAGAACGCGAAGGTACCGATGTCGGCGATGCCGCTTCCAAGTGCAACGGACTGGAGCGATGCGCATCTATCGAAGACATACTCTCCAACGCTTGTCATGCTGTCGGGGATCTCGATGGACTTGAGGGAACCACACTCGGAGAACGCTCTTGTGCCAATCGCCTGAAGGCAGTCCGGCAAAGTCACGGACTCAAGGCCACTGCAACCATAGAATGCCAACGATGCGATGTTCGTGACGGCTCCGAACGAAAGCGACTTAAGGGTGGCATTGCGATCAAATGCAAGCTGTGGAATGTTCCTGATGCCCGCACCCAGCGAAACCCGCTCAATCTTCGAAAAGCCCGAAAACGAGACCATCTCCGTAATGCCGTCACCTATGACAAGCTCCTTGAGCGATCTCTTGAAGTTGCCGTAAAACGATGAACCGAACGGGAATCCGGTGAGACTCGTCACGCCGTTGCCGATGACGAGGCGTTCAACCGAAGTGCATCCGTCAAAAGCATTGGCGCCAACGCTGACGACGCTATCCGGGATCACGACCTCGCGAAGACCTGAACAGGCCATGAACGCACTATTCCCAATCGCCTTGACGCCGTCGGGAATATTGACGGAGGAAAGCAACGAACACCGGCAGAAAGCGTCGTTGCAGATGTTTGTCACGCCCTCGGGCATCTCGATCGACCGAAGTGACGAGCAGCCGAAAAAGAGGGAGGCCGGCACGGACCGGAGCCCTGACGGGATGTTGGCCGAACCAAGCGACGAGCAGTTCCCGAACGCGGCCGATCCAATCTCCTCCACGCCTTCGGGGACAACGATCGACGAGAGTGCCGTGCAGCCGGCGAAAGCCGATGCTCCGATGTTGGTGACGCTGGCGGGAATCGTGAATGAGGTCAGTCCCGTGCAGCCGGAGAATGCGGAAGCCCCGATCGACGTGATTCCCGCTCCCAGCGTGACGGAGGCAAGGGACCTGCGGTTTTCGAACGCATTGGCCGGTATGCCGCTTCTCACGCCGCCCCCGATTGAAAGCGTCTGCAATTGGCTGTAGCTGTTGAAGTCGAATGCGTCCAGATTGGTCACGCCGTTTCCGATGACAAGCGTGCGAAGACCCGTGCAGCGGCTGAAGGCGTTCGCCCCTATGCTCGTCACGCTGTCGGGGATCACAACCGTCTGAAGCAGCTCGCAGCCCGCGAACGCCGAGCCCGGAATCGACTGCACGCCGCCCCCGATGACAACCTCCGTAAGATTGGTTGTCTGCGACAGCGAAAATCCGTTCATGGACGTAATGCCGTCGCCTGTGCGCACGGACGTGATCGAACGGCATCCGTCGAAAGCAGACGTACCGACGGAAACGACACTATCCGGAAGCCACACCGTTTGCAGCGCCGAGCAGTAGGCGAACGCCCTGGCTCCAATGTTCGTAAGGCCGTTCGCGAAGGTAAATGCCGCCAGGCTCGAGCAGGACTGGAAGGCGGACTCACCGATAGCCAAAAGACCTGCACCGCCGGTGACCGAGGCGAGCGAACCGCATCCGCAGAATGCCTGTTCTTCAATAACCCGGACACCGGCCGGAATATGCACCGACAGCAAAGAGGAACAACCGTAGAACGCGTTGTCGCCAATGCTCGAAACGCTGTCGGGAACTTCAAACTCCGCCAGGCTGCGACATTCGTAGAACGCCCAGTAGCCAATGGACTCCAGATTGACGGCACCCGTCACGGAAACCAGGTTCGGGCAGCGTAAGAAGGCCATTGGCGCGATGGACTTCACGCCAGCGCCCATCACGACATTGGCAAGAGCCGGACATTGCCGGAAGGCGCTGCCGCCGACAGACGTCACGCTGTCGGGGATCTCCACGCTGACGAGGGAAGTCTGCTCGAAGGCGCAGGATCCGATCGTGACAAGACTCTCCGGAAGCTCAACGTCGCGAAGCGACGTGCATTTGCTGAACGCATCACTGCCAATGTTCGTCACGGACGCTCCGAAGACGACGGACGAGAAGTTGGTGCACCCCTGGAACACGCCGTCAACGACGGACGGGGTGCGGACTTCAACTTCCTCAAGCAGCGGATAGTTGTCCTTGAAGGAAGCGAATCCGAAGCCGCTGCCGTACACCGAGATCGAACCCAACCCGACACCGAGCGCAATGCGCCTTATGCCCGCGCATGTGGCATCGAAAGCTGACTGGCCTATGCCCGTAAGCGAATCGGGAAGCTCTGCCTCTTCCAAGGCCGAACAGCCTGTGAATGCCTGATGGCCGATGCTGCGAAGCCCCTCGTGAAACGCCACATGCACGAGCGAAGTGCAGTTTTGGAACGCCAAGGCTCCGATGGAAACAACGTTCGAGGGGACCGAAAGATTCGTGAGGCCAGTGCAACCGGAGAAAGCCATGTCACCAATGGAAACAACGTTCGGGGGGAATGAAACGTCCGCAAGGTTCTTGCAACCGCTGAAAGCCTGATGGCCGATGGTCTGCACGCCTGAGCCGAGCAAAACGAAGGCAAGACTCGTGCACCCGTTAAATGCGCTCCGGCTTATCGCTGATACGCTGTCCGGGATGTCGATCCGGCTAAGCGCAGAGCAGTTGTAAAAGGCATTCTCCGGTATTTCCAGGAGCGTATCGGGGAGCGTCACGCTCGTCAGCGCCGAACAGGCCAGGAACGGATTGCTCGCAAGCGCAGTGATTCCATGACCGAAGACGACTTCCTCAAGGTTGTGGAAGAGGCTGAACGAAAGGTTGGAAATATCCGTACCGCCGGCTCCGATGACGACGCGTCTCAGGTTCGGGCAGCCGTTCAATACCGACGTGTTCAGGGACGCCAAGGTGCCGGGGAACGCGATCTCTTCCAGCGCGGCGCAGTTGTTGAAGCAGTAGTCGCCAATCGAGACCACGCCATTCGGAACAGTTACATCGCATAGCGAATGGCACCCGTTGAACGCATTTGCGCCGATATTTGTGACGCCTGCTCCGATGGCGATTGATTCCAGAGACGAGCAACCTGAAAAAGCGTTGCTGCCGATATCGCCAACCGATGCGCCCATCGTCACGTTCGTAAGCGCCGCACAGCCCTGGAACGCCCCTGCCGGAATGTTCGTCACGGAGATTCCTGCCACGATGGACTCAAGCGGAGTGTCAGCGAAGGAGAACGGGGTCAAGGAGGTCACGCCGGCTCCGAGCCGTGCAAACTTCACGCTGGTGCACGAGCGAAACGCATCCACCCCTACTTGTGTCACACTGTCGGGTATTGTCAACGACTCTAACGCCCTGCAATTGCAGAACGCCTCGTCTCCGATGCTCGTCACCCCATCCGGAAAGTCGACCGAGCGCAATGCGGAACAGCCGTAGAACGCCCTGTCGCCGATGCTACCGACAGAAGTTCCGATGACAATCGAGCGAAGGGCCGTGGACGACTGGAACATCCCGGCTGGAATGTTCGCCACGCTGTTGCCGATGACGACCTCCTCAAGGCTGCCGCCGACGAATCCGCCGAAACCCGAGAGGCTTTCCACCGTGTCGCCGGTGTCAAAGTAGCGGATCGGGCACATCCCGAATGCAGCGGAGCCCAACGAGACGATACTGTCCGGTATTTCAACCGTCGTGATGGCCGTGTTGTAGAACGCCATCGCGCCGATGGTTTCAAGACCTTCGACAAGATCGCATTCCGAGAGCGAGGCGCAGTGGAAGAAGGCATACTGACCGATCGTCCTGATGGCGGGGGGCAACGCAACAGGCTCCAGAGCCGTACACTCGTAGAATGCATACTCGCCGATCGTCTCGACGCCGGATGGAATCGCGATGTCGGCGAGCGCGGAACAGTTGTAAAAGGCATTCGCCGGAACCGCCGTGAGGCCCGGCGGAAGGACTACGCCGACAAGAGCGCTGCATCCCTTGAAAGTGCCATAGCCGAAAGTCACAGCATCCGCAGGGAGCGACGCCCGCCTCAAGGCACGGCAGTTCTCGAAGAGCGACGGGCCGAGCGCCCCCGCGCCGCCGGCAACGGTCGCGTTCGTCAGGGACGTACAGCTTTCAAATGCACGAGAGCCGACGGAAGCGACGGCAGACGGAACGATGACATCCAGCAGTGCCGTGCAACGGGAAAACGCAGACTCGCCGACAGACAGGACCGTCGAGGGAAATGTCACGCCCGCCAGACTTTCGCAGGACGCGAATGCCGACGTTCCGATAGAGAGAAGTCCCTCCGGCAGGGAAACGTCCGCGAGCTTGCGGCAGGCTGCAAACGCTCGAACGCCGATGTTCGTGACGCTCGCAGGAACGGTCACGGCGACGAGATTCGTCTCGCCGTAGAATGCCCGCTCGCCGACTTCGGCCGTTCCCGAGCCGATTGAAACATTTGTGATTGTATTTGCAGCGCTTCCAAACACCTGCCGAAAACCGCTGTCCGAATATTCGGTCGCAGCCGGGAACGTGCATGGGGTTAGAACCTCATGCAGTGAAGCGCAACCTTCGAACTGAGGAATGCCGGTGAAATAAGTGCCCGTGGTCGTCCGTTCCTGTTTTGTGAACGTCGTCCTCACCGGCAGCTCGATGCGTTCCAACGCCGTGCATCTCGAAAACGCACCGCTCCCGAGCACTGGCGAACTGCCGTTATGGAAGTTGACGTCGCGCAGATTCACGCAACCCTCGAACGCACGCCAGGAGATCGACATGAGGGTTGAGGGGAGAGTCACGCTCACAAGGTTGCTGCACGCCTGAAAGGCGTAGGGGTGGATCACGGTCACGCCCTCGGGGACCGTCACGCTCGTGATGTTTGTGCAGCCGTAGAACGCATAGGGGGCAATGTGTTCGCCTGTCCACGATTGGGTTTCCGAACCTATAACAGGGATGATGATGGCGCCCGCCGTTGCCTTGTCGATCGCCGTCCCCTTCGTTGGTACCGTAACATTCCCGGATGGAGTTCCTACGCCCATGATCACGCACGAATTGCCGATATCGCCGATGCCAGTTTCGCGACTGCCGGTATTCCCATTTATCGAGAAATAATAACACCAGTTTATGCCATTTATGTTGACCGTCTCATTGCCGGCAAACGACGAAAGACACAAAAGACCGGACGTGAACAATACGGACAGTTTCATCTTCATGTCAATCCTCCCTTGTGATGCCACGCATTATACCATAATTCCGCCCTCTTACACACTACAATAACATCACCGAGCGATCCGCGAGCACACGAAATGCCTTTTGCAAAAGACCCTTTCGCGTGCTTCGTGTATTCCGTATTTCCGAAATCACTTCTTTTGCTCAAAGCGCAGCAGGACGCCGCTGCCGCGAATGAGCGCGAGGTCGAACTCCGACCCGACGGGCGACCAGGTGCGGGCGAGCGCGTCGAATCGCAACATCGGCGCAGGCGCGGCAACGTGTATCGTGCGGTCTTTTCTGTAGTCGCAGTTCACGACCATCAGGCAAGGCAGCCTTCCCGGCACCTCGAACCTCGTGACAAGCGTCGTGTCCGCAAGGTCCTGCAGGTCCTCAAGCTCCGCATACGGCGTTTCGGGAGTTATCTTCAGGAGCGCCTGGTCGCAGTATGGCGTAGTGCCCGGCGGGTGCCGTCCCTGGAAATACGCCCCCGTGAACTTCAGGCGCGACAGGATCCTCGCGATCGAGACGAACTCCCTGTTTAGCGTCTTCAGCACTTCGTACTTGTCGCTCGGCGTTCCGTCCATCTCAACGATCGCGCCGTCGTGCCCCCTTCTGCTGTACACGTAGTAGTAGATGCCCTGTGCACCGTACGCAGCGGTAGTATAGACGAGAAAACGCATCTCGTCAGGTCCTGGGACCCGAGGGGAGCGAGGCGAGGCGAGCTTGCCCGGCACCCACGTGCACGACTGCACGCCGTTCCAAAACGGAATACGCCGCGCGCTTGCACTCTGACGTATGATCCCCAGGTTGAGAAAGTAGTTCCGGCCGTCGCCGGTGCGCTTGAACTGGTAGTGGTCGTGGGTGATGAAATCTGGGCGCACCATCTCGCCGAAAAGCCTCACGTGCTCCCAATACGCTCGGATGATGTCCCCGTCGACTCCAAGCTGCTCGTTGTTCGCGTACGTCGGCAGCAGGTTGATCCACGCCGGATGCTTCGGGTCGACGCGGCGCAGCCACTCCACCTCCCTCGAAACAGAGACGAATCGCTTGGCCGACGGCTCGTCGCGCAGCTGGTAGACATAGAGAGCCGGATGGTCCTTGGTGCGGCGCAGCTCCTCGATCGCAGCCTTTTCCTTCGCAGGATCGGCGAACTCCAGCCCGTAGTTAATGAAGTTAGGCTTGTAGATGGCGCGCATCCCGTACTTCGCGAGCAGGTCGAGGTCTTCCGGCGTCGCAGCCCACGCAACGTTGAAGCCGCCCTCCTTGAGCTGCTTCACCCATGTCTCGTTCAGCGGGGGGCACTGCGAATTCCCGCTCATCCAGCCAGGTCCGCCCCAGTAAGACACGACAGGCTCGCCTGGGTCCCAAGCAGCCCTTGCCGCCGGCAGGCCTGCTGCAAATGCAAACGACGACGCCGAAGCTGCCGCCGCGCCCAGAAGGAACAGTCGCGCTTTCATGGTCCTAGAACTCCAGCGCTTCGTACATCATGGCGAGGAACTCGGCGTAGGTCATGCGCGTCTGCTCCATGGAGTCGCGTTCGCGCACGGTGAACGTGCCGTCCTGCGCGGTCTGCCCGTCGACGGTGATGCACCACGGCGTGCCGGCCTCGTCCTGGCGGCGGTAGCGGCGGCCTATGGCGCCGGATACGTCCCACATGCAGTTGACCTTCTTCTGGAGCTTCGTGAAGATGTCGCGTGCGATGCGGTCCTGGTCGGGGTCCTTCTTGACGAGAGGGAATATCGCGACCTTGATCGGGGCCACCTTCGGGCTGAAGTGCAGGACGGTGCGGACGTCCTCCTTGCCCTTGTCGTCCGTCAGCTTCTGCTCCTCGTAAGCCTCGCAGAGCAAGGCGAGCATGAGGCGGTCGACGCCGGCGGAAGGTTCGATTACGTGCGGCACGTACTTGCCGTCGAAAAGGTCGAGGCAGAACTTCTCGGCCGCCGCCGCGTCCTTGCCGCGTGCGGTCCAATCGGCCTGCGTCTTCGCGACGAACGCCGCGCGCGCGGCCGCGTCCATCCTCTTCGCCGCCTGCTTGAGCGGATCATCGAACACCATCTGCGACTCGCCGGACCACTTCTGGTGCTGCGACAGGTCAAAGTCGCTGCGGGCCGCGATGCCCTCCAGCTCCTGGCGGCCGAACGGGAAGTCATACTCGATGTCGACGCACGCACGGGCGTAGTGGGCGAGCTCGTCGGGCTTCTGCCAGTATTCGACGAACTTCTCGGTCGGCAGCCCGACCGCATTCAGGAACTTCTTGCGCTGCTCGACCCAATACTTGTGCCACACCTCCCAGCCCCAGTCATCCTGGACGGGGCCGCCAAGGTCCGGGCCGTCGGCCAGCGTGACGACATGGCCGTGGAGTATCTCCACCGCCTCGTCGGGGCGGATGAAGAACTCGAGCTCCATCTGCTCGAACTCGCGGCTGCGGAACGTGTAGTTGCGCGGCGTCACCTCGTTGCGGAAGCTCTTGCCCATCTGCGCGATGCCGAACGGCACCGTCTGGCGGCTTGTCGACAGCACGTTCTGGAACTGCGCGAAGATGGCCTGCGCCGTCTCCGGGCGCAGGTAGGCGACGTTGGACGGGTCGTCTATCGGCCCCACCACGGTCTTGAACATTAGGTTGAAGGGCTTCGGCTCCGTCATCTCCCCGCCGCAGTGCGGACACGACAGCGCGTACGCCGGGTTGACCGCAGCCGCCTTCTTGCCGAGCTCGGCGCGTATGTCGTCGATCTGGTCGGCGCGCATGAGCTTCTTGCACGCCTTGCACATCGTCATCGGGTCGGCGAACGTGTCGAGATGACCCGACGCCTTCCATATCTTCGGGTGCATGATGATCGTGGCGTCGAGCCCGGCGACGTCTTCGCGGCCGCGCACGGTGAACTGCCACCACGCCTGCTTCACGTTCTGCTTCAGCTCGCAACCGAGCGGCCCATAGTCCCAGAAGCCCGGCATGCCGCCGTAGATCTCCGACGAATGATAGACGAATCCGCGCCGCTTGCAAAGCGCAGTCAATGCGTCAAGTGAACTTGCCATTGTTATGTCTCCTTGTCTGACAACGAAATTGTCTCCGCGAAAAAACCTCAGCCGATCAGGACGCGGCGGCCCTCGATGCGGTACTTCCCCGAGGCGATCACGCGCAGGGCCTCGGGGTATGCGATGTGCTCCTGGACCTGTATACGCGCGTGAAGCGTCTCAGGCGTGTCGTCCTCCATCACGGGGACGGACTTCTGCACGATGATCGGGCCGGTGTCGGTGCCGACGTCGACGAAATGCACCGTGACGCCCGCGACCTTGCACCCGTAGTCGAGCGCCTGCGTCCAGCCGTGAACGCCCGGGAACGCCGGCAGCAGCGCAGGGTGAATGTTCACGACGCGGTTCGGAAACGCCGCGAGAAGCCCCGGCTTCACGATCCTCATGAACCCGGCCAGCACGACGGTGTCTACGCCGGCCTCCTTCAGCAGGCGAATGCACTCGTCCTCCGCCCTTCCCTCCAACTTCGTCTTCCAGGGGGCGCAGTCGAGATAGCGGCACGGAATGCCATGGCGGCGTGCCCGGTCGAGGATCTTCGCGTCCGGTACGTCGGCAAGGACGATCCTGACCTCTGCGTCAAGCGTCCCAGCCGCTATCGCGTCCACGACGGACTGCATGTTCGAGCCCGCACCGGAGCCGAGCACGCCAAGCGCAAGCTTCGACACGGTCAGAATCCCCGAACGACAAAGACGAGGCGGTAGACGCCGTCCTTCGGCATGAACTCGTCGTGCGGACGCGCACCCCAGCTGTCGTCGCCGCCGACGCCCATCTGCACCGCGTCGACGTTGACCGTAAGCTCGTCGGACTCCTTTATCTCCCACTGGTGGGAGACTCCCTCAAGGGCGGCCTGCGGATACGGCCAGACGTTGAAGCCGAACGGCGCGTTCACCGCGTCGATGCTGACGTCGCCTACCTCCAGGCGGCGGCAGCCGGTGCGGTAGCCCTGCTCGCCAGGCTCGATGTAGTTGTCGGGGTTGAGGCGGTCGTTCGGGTAGGCGATGGTTCCGGTCTTGGCGTCCGCAATGCCGGACACGAGGCCGACGGACGCCTTGTAGCAGCCGAGCATCGCGGAATCCGCCCGGTCGGCGTAGTTCTCCCACGGACCGAGGCCGAACCAGGAGACGGACGGCGCCTTCGGCACTGTGAACGAGAGCCCGACGCGCGGAATCGGCGGCAGCCCCTTGGGCACGGTGAGCGTCCAGTCCACCAGAGCCGCACCGTCCGCAACCGCCAGAACCTTGAGGTCGCTCGTGACGCCGTCGGGGAGCTTCTGCGACTCCGTGGCGTCCTTCCAGACCTTGCAGACGCTCGGCATCTGCCAGCCGCGGTCGTTGTCGGTAGGCGCGCGCCAAAAGTTGAGCCTGATGCGAGACTTGAACGGGGAGTCGCCCGACGCTGCCGGCGCACCGACAGCCGCGAACGGCTTCGCGAAGCTGTCCCAGGCGACTGTCGAGCGCCCGTCATGGAACGTGAACGAGACGGCATCGCCGGAGAAATCCTTTAGCGGATATTCGCGCGTCTCGCCCGGCTTCAGCTCGCCAAGCTCGATCCAGCCTTTCGCCGCCGGCGAACCGTCCGCGTTCAGCGACTGCCAGCGGCAGTCGAAGTCGTCCAGCGTCAGCACGTTGTAGCCGTTGCGTATGCGCACCTTGCCCTCCGCGAAGTCGAACGACTCGCAGAAGATGTTCCTGTAGGCGTGCTTGAGCTCGTTGGCGCCCGGGTGCGGGTTGCGAAGCGCGTCGAAGAGCCCGTTGCAGTTGAAGTTGTCGTCGTTCGGCAGGTCGCCGAAGTCGCCGCCGTAGGCGAGCCACTTGCCGCGGGCGTCGGTCTTCCACAGGGCCTGGTCGGCGAAGTCCCAGACGAAGCCGCCCATGAAGGACGGATACTTTCGCGCGAGGTCCATGTACTTGCCCGCGCTTCCGTTGGAGTTGCCCATCGCGTGCGTGTACTCGCAGAGCATGAACGGACGCTTCGGACCGGCCTTCATGCGCTTCTCGACGTCCCACGGGCGCGTGTACATCTGGCTGTCGACGTCCACGTGGTCGGAGCCGTCAGCGCGCTCGTAGTGAACCGGACGCGTCGGGTCGATGGCCTTTATCGCCTTGTACGCCGCCGCGAAGTTCGGCCCGTCGCCGGCCTCGTTGCCCATCGACCACATCACGATGGACGGGTGGTTGCGGAACGTCTTCACCATGCGCTCGTTGCGCTGCACGTGGCTCGCCTCGTAGTCCTTCCTGTTGGCAAGCGACTCCTTGCCGTAGCCGTAGCCGTGAGACTCTACGTTCGCCTCGCAGACGACCATCAGGCCGTCGCGGTCGCAGAGGTCGTACCACTCCGTCACGTCCGGATAGTGGCAGGTCCTCACCGCGTTCATGTTGTACGACTTCATGAGCGCGATGTCCTTCGCCATGCCCTCCGGCGTCACCGTGTAGCCGCTGGCGGGCTCCATCTCGTGACGGTTCGCGCCCTTGAACACGACGCGGTTCCCGTTCAGGTACATGACGGCGTCGCGTATCTCGATCCGGCGGAAGCCGAACGTGACAGCGCGGTAGTCGATTCCGCCGAAAATCCACCAGCGGCGATTGGAATCGAACGGCATCCAGCCCCACCTGTTCTCGAGAGGCGTCATGTAAAGATACGGCGTCTCGGGGTTCCAGAGCTTCACTTCGGGAACCTCGCGCACCTTGAGGGCGTTGCCCTTCTCGTCAAAAGCCGTGAAGCTGGCGCTCTTCATGTCGTCTGAGAGCCTCGTCTCGACGAATATGTCGTAGGGGGCGCTCTTGCTCTCGGAAATCAGGCAGACGTCGCGGAATATGCCGGAGAGCCGCCAGAAGTCCTGATCCTCAAGATAGGTGCCGTCGCAGTGCTTGTAGACCTCGACCTCGAGCTTGTTGCAGCCGAACAGCTTCAGGTACGGGGTGACGTCGAACTCGGACGGCAGGCGGCTGTCTTCCGCATAGCCGACGTCCTTGCCGTTCAGGCGGACGCGGAACGCGGACGACACGCCGTCGAAGCGGAGGATCGTGCGGCGGAACCACCAGCGCCACGGCCTGCAGAACGTCGTCGTGTACAGCCCCACCGGATTGCGGTAGGCGTAGGCCGTCCAGTTGGTGTCGGCCGGGGGCGCGGTCACGCGCGGCGCGTCCATCGCGATAGGGTAGCGCATGTTCGTGTAAAGCGGGGGGTCGAAGTCGCCCTGAAGCTGCCAGCAGCCGGGCACGGAAATCTGCGCGGTCTTCTCCCACTCGGTCGCAGCCGCAGTGCGCTTCCACTTGAAGTCCCAGGTCCCGGCGAGCGGTATGACCCAGCGCGAGTCGCCCTTCGGGCGGTCCATCCGCAGCACGTCAAAAGCCAGTTCCTCGGTCTCGCACGGTATGGAGACCGTACGTGCCGGAAGGCGGTTGATCTCGTTGACGGAAGGATCTTCCCACGGCTCGACGGCATGCAACACGGTGCCGGCGGCGAGCGCAGACACAAGAAATGCGTATTTCATTTTCATGTGCGTAGTATACACAAAATCCGCACTTCTTGCAATTCGAGCGAATGTAGCGGCGGGCGGTCAAGCGGGCGCGGCGGGCGGTCCATTCTGTCGCGGTCCGGGCCATTCTGACGCACCGTTCGACGAAAACACCCCCGGCAGGGCGTTGGCACGGCCTTTGCTCGTTGGCTGGCGTTGGAAAAGAAAGGAGCAAAAAAACATGAACACACTGATGAACATTGATCCGTGGAGCTTCCTGGACGATCTGCTCGACAGCGGCAGCCGCACGTTCAGGAACATGCGCGCCCGCGCCGCCGGAAGGTACCCGCCCGTGAACGTGTACCTTGACGATGACGCGATACTCATCGACCTGGAGCTCCCCGGCAAGACAGCCAAGGCCGTGACGCTGACGCTGGAGCCGCAGGCCGTCGTGATAGCTGACAAGCCTGCGGACCAGGCGAACGCCGAGACCGGCAAGACCGAGGAGAGGCGCCCCGCATGGAGCCGCCGCCTGGAGCTGCCCTTCAGGGTCAACGCCGACAAGGCGAACGCGAAGTTCACCGACGGAATACTCCGCATAGAGCTGCCGCGCACCGAGGCGGCCGGCGTGCGCCACATCGCAATCCAGGGGTGAAACAACGCAAAGAAGAAAGGAGAAAAGGTCATGAACGAAGAGAAATTCACCGTGCCGTCTGCGACCTTCACCGAGAAGCCCGCAGAATACGAGCTGAAAATCGAGATTCCCGGCATCGCAAAGGCTGACGCCGAGCTTCACATCGAGGGCAAGACCCTGACGCTGAAGACGCACTCGAAGTACCAGAACCCCGCCGGGTTCAGGCAGGTAGCCGCGGAGTTCGAGCGCACCAACTACGCCATGAGCGCCGACCTCCCGGAGATGGCCGATCCCTCGACCCTCGCCGCGAAACTTGAGAACGGCGTCCTGACGGTGACGATACGGAAACGTCCCGAAACGCAGCCCAAGAAAATCGACATTCTCTAAGGCAAGGCAGTGCCTGGATGGCGGTGGCGTCACTCGAACAGGGCGACGCCGCCGCCATCGTTTTTTGGTATAATATGCGAAATGCCTTCTCAAGGAGAACAGCCGTGACAATTCTGAAAGGATCCGACGCATATTCACCGTTCCGCCTCGACGCTCTTCGCGAAGCGATAGCAAGGCTCGCCCCTTCCCTCGGCCCCGTGTCAATCGACGCGAAATGGGTCTACGCCCTCCAGCCGCAGGGCGACGCGATCTCAAAGGAGGACCTCGCCCGCGCCGCTACGCTACTTAACGCGGCGGGCGACTTCGACGGCGCCGACTTCTTCGTGACGCCGCGCAAGGGGACGATCTCCCCGTGGAGTTCCAAGGCCACGGACATCTTCCGCAACTGCGGCCTCTCGTCGATAGCCCGCGTAGAGCGCGGAATACGCTACCGCACGAGCCCAGCCCTTCCGGCAAAGGCGTTCGCCGCGCTCTACGACAAGATGACGGAGGGCGTGTACGACGACATCTCCGACTTGTTCGCCGAGGGCGCGCCAAAGCCTGGCCGCACCTACGACGTGCTGGCGAAGGGCGTAGCCGCCATACGCGAGGCCAACGAGGAGATCGGTCTAGCCATCAGCGAGGATGAGATGCGCTACCTGGCCGACAGCTTCGCGAAGGCCGGGCGCAACCCGACCGACACGGAGCTCGTCATGTTCGGCCAGGTGAACTCCGAGCACTGCCGCCACAAGATCTTCGGCGCGGAGTTCACGATCGACGGGAAGCGCCAGCCGAAGTCGCTCTTCGAGATGATCAAGAACACTCACCAGAAGCGTCCGAAGGACACGCTCTCGGCGTACAGGGACAATTCCGCGGTCGTCGCCGGCTTCCCGACGAGCGTCTTCGCCATCGACCCGAAGACCAACGCATACGGCTTCAGGAAAGACCGTCTCGACCAGCTGATGAAGGTCGAGACGCACAACCACCCGACGGCCATCTCGCCGTTCCCTGGCGCAGCGACAGGCGTCGGCGGCGAGATACGCGACGAGGCGGCTACAGGGCAGGGCTCGCGAACGATGGCCGGCATCTGCGGCTTCATGGTGTCGAACCTTCGCATTCCCGGCTTCCCGCAGCCGTGGGAGCGCCTGTTCGCCGACTTCCCGGCTCGGCTGGCGACGCCGCTCCAGATAATGACGGAGGGCCCGATCGGCGGCGCGGCGTTCGGCAACGAGTTCGGGCGTCCGCAGCTCTGCGGCTTCTTCCGCACGTACGAGGGCGAGGTCGCGGGCGAGCTCAGGGGTTACCACAAGCCGATAATGCTGGCGGGCGGCATGGGCGTAATTCGCCGCAGCCAGGTGCTGAAGAAGCCCGTGAAGAAAGGCGCGCTCATCGTGCAGATAGGCGGGCCGGCGATGCGCATCGGCCTCGGCGGCGGCGCGGCGTCGTCGATGATGACCGGCACCAATTCCGAAGCGCTCGACTTCAACAGCGTCCAGCGCGGCAACGCCGAGATGCAGCGCCGCTGCCAGGGCGTGATCGACGCTTGCACGTACCTCGGCAGGGCCAACCCAATACTCGCCATTCACGACATCGGCGCGGGCGGACTCTCCAATGGCTGCCCCGAGCTGGTCGAGGCCACCGGCGGAAAGTTCGAGCTGCGCAAGGTGCACAACGAGGAGATTTCCATGAATCCGATGGAGATCTGGTGCTGCGAGGCGCAGGAACGCTACGTGCTGGCGTTGAGGCCCGAAGCGCGCGGATTCTTCGAGGCCCTGTGCGAGCGAGAGCGCTGCCCGGTAGCGTTCATCGGCGTCGCGACCGGCGACGAACGGCTCGTGCTGGAAGACGCGCACTTCGGCGACAGGCCGATCGACATGGACATCCGGGTGCTTCTAGGCAAGCCGCCCCGCATGATCCGCAAGGTGAAGCACGCCAAGAAGCGCCACGTCCGCGCCAACTTCGAGGGCGTGAGGCCGTTCGACGCGCTCGTCCGCGTGCTGCACCTGCCGGCCGTGGCGGACAAGACGTTCCTCATAACGATCACCGACCGCACCGTTACGGGCCGTGTCGCCCGCGACCAGATGGTAGGCCGCTACCAGCTGCCCGCCGCCGACTGCGCCGTCACGACGATGGGCTACGACACGCACCAGGGCCAGGCGATGGCTACGGGCGAGCGCACGCCGGTCGCCCTTCTCGACGGCCCGGCGTCCGGACGCCTTGCGATCGCAGAGGCCCTTACGAACCTCGCGGCGGCGGACGTCGGCGACGTCTCGCAGATACGCCTCTCTGCGAACTGGATGGCCCCGTGCGGCGAGCCTGGCGAAGACGCGGCGCTCTACGACACCGTGAAGGAAGTCGGCCTCTCGTTCTGCCCGAAGCTCGGCGTCTCCATACCCGTCGGCAAGGACAGCTGCTCGATGCACACGACATGGCGGGACTCCAAGGGCGAGCAGAAGAAGCAGGTCGCACCGCTTTCGCTCGTCGTAAGCTCGTTCGCGCCCGTGAACGACGTGCGGCTCACTCTCACGCCCGACCTCAAGCCCGACGGCCGAGAAGAGGTCAGCAAGCTCGTCTACGTGAACCTCGGCAAGTCCGGGGAGGCTCCGCTCGGCGCCACGGCGCTCGCACAGGTCTACGGACAGCTCGGCGACACGCACGCCGATGCTGACGCCGCGACAGTCAGGCGGTTCTTCAACGCAATGCAGAAGATAGTGCGCGGCAGGCTCGCTCGCGCATACCACGACCGCTCCGACGGCGGCATCGCCGTGACGCTCGCCGAAATGGCGATGACGGGCGGACGCGGCATAGTCGCGAAACTCCCCGACGGCGACGCCTTGGAGCAGCTCTTCAACGAGCAGCCCGGCGCGGTGCTGCAGGTGACCGACGGCGTCAGGGCCGATCCTAAGAACTCGAACCTGGCGAAGGTGCTGAAGACATTCAAGGCCGCGCGCATAGAGGCCACGGTCATCGGCGACGTGACGCCTTCCGGACGCGGGTTCGAGATCAGCGTCGGGCAACGCGTCGCGATAAGGACCGACATCACGTGCCTGCGCCGCTGCTGGAGCGAGACCACATACAGAATGCAGGCCCTGCGCGACAACCCCGTCTGCGCGAAAGAAGAATACGACAACGCGCTCGACGAGACGGATCCCGGGCTCCGCTTCAGGCTGACGTTCGATCCCGAGGGCACGCCAGGGGCACCAAGAAAGCCAGGAAAATCGAAAGCTCCCGCCCCGAAGATGGCGATACTTCGCGAGCAGGGCGTGAACGGCCACATCGAGATGGCGGCCGCGTTCGCGAAGGCCGGCTTCGACTGCCGCGACGTTCACATGAGCGACCTTATGGCGGGCCGCGCCGACCTCGCCGACTTCAAGGGGCTCGTCGCGTGCGGCGGCTTCAGCTACGGCGACGTGCTCGGCGCCGGCTCTGGCTGGGCGCGCTCGATCCTCTACAACGACAGGCTGAAGGAGATGTTCGCCGAGTTCTTCGGGCGTCCCGACACGTTCTCGCTCGGCGTTTGCAACGGCTGCCAGATGCTTTCGCAGCTGAAGGACATAATCCCCGGCGCGGCCAAGTGGCCGAAGTTCGTGCGCAATCTCTCCGAGCAGTTCGAGGCTCGTCTCGCTACGATAGAGATCGAGCCGTCGCCGTCCATATTCTTCAAGGGCATGGACGGCTCGCGGCTTCCGATACCCGTTGCGCACGGCGAGGGGCGCGTGTGGACCGATGGCTTCGCGCCTGCCATATGCGCGGCGCACTTCGTGGACGGGCGCGGCAACGCGACGGTGCGCTACCCCTTCAACCCGAACGGGTCTGTCGGCGGCCAGACGGCCTTCACGACCGAAGACGGACGCGCCACGATAATGATGCCTCACCCGGAGCGCGGCTTCCGCGCCTGCCAGCTCAGCTACAACGACGGTTCGTTCCGCGAGAACGGCCCGTGGATGCGAATGTTCCAGAACGCCTACGCCTTCGCGACGGAGGGCTGAGCGAGCGGGAATGACGCCTGCCCGGAGATTCGCCATCGCCTGCTGCATTTGCCTGCCGCTCGCTTCGAGCGGCGGAGTGGCGTTGCCAGAGCTGGACTTCAAGTTCCGCAACGAGTTCCAGACGGCTTACATCTCCGGAACGTCGGGCGGCACCGGCGAAACGCGCCCGAACATCTGTCAGATGTTGAGCGGAAGGTACGATACGGGCGCCTTCGGCGCGTTCGGCGGCTACGCCTGGACGCGGAGCTTGCTGTCCGGGCAGAAAGACGAATACCGCCGCCGCGCCTTCGACTGCTTCGAATACGGCGCGGAGTACGACTACACGTGGTGGTTCACGCGCGAACTCGGCGCTTATTTCTACTTCGACCATATCTGGAGCCCCAGTCCCGGCTGGTACGAGCGCAGCTCCACGTATCACGGCGTCCTGTTCGCGCAGTATTTCCTCAACCCCATCGTCACGCCGTACTACAGGTTCCTCGGCGCATACTGGCCGCACCAGAACGAAGTGCTGAAGCTCGGGCTGAACCACAACTTCAGCGTCTTCGAAGGCAAGTTGTCGATGACACCATACGCCGAAGTCATAAACGGCGACCGGCGGCGGCTGAAAATGAAATACGGCGTAGAGGCGACGGAACTCTATTGCGGCTTTCGCCCGATGGCCACGGAATTCGGCGTCATATTCCTCTACAAGTTCTCCCGGTTCATAGCATCGCGGCTGCGGCTGCGCAACTGGAACCTGGTGGAACACGCCGCCCGCGTCCACGAGCGCAACAGGGACGTGTCCTGGGCCAAGACCTGGCTGCCTGCGGCAACCCTCAGCCTGGACGTCTCGTTCTAGCCGCGGGGACTGTCCCCAGCGCCTTAGGCAGTAGCGCGACGCATTCGTTTTTTGGTATAATTTCCAATCATGAAAATGAGAAACATCATAATGGCATGCGCTGCCGCCATCGCTGCGGGTTGCGCTGGAACTTTCTTCGGAGGCGGCGACGCAACGGTCGAACCAAGGGTCAATCACCTTTCCGCTCCGGCAAACGTGGACGCGAAGCCCTCCTTCTCCTGGAAGATGGAATCCGCGCGGCAGGGCGCGGCACAGGCTTCCTACCGCATCGAGGTGCGCGAAGGCACGCCTGACGGCACGGTGACGTGGGACTCCGGCGAAGTCATCTCCGGAGTGTCCGTCGGCATTCCGTACGCGGGTGCGCCGCTAAAGAGCGCAAGACGCTACTTCTGGCAGGTCAGCGCGCGCGACGAAAAAGGCAACTGGCTCGCCCCCGCAAGAAGCATCTTCGAGACAGGCCTTCTCTCGAAGGACGACTGGAACGGCTCGGCCTGGATCTCGGCCAAGGACGCCAAGGTGCGCACCGACCCGCGCGAGCACGGCAACGGCAAGCAGGAGGCCGAGGACGGGACGTCTTGCTTCGTGAAGACCGTTCCGAACGGCAAGGCCGTGAAGGAGGCATTCTGGACGGTAACTGGCCTTGGCGTCTTCGAGGCGTACGTCAACGGGCAGCCCGTCTCGCGTTTCTGCAAGTGCAGCGGCAAGAAGTGCCGCAACTTCCTAAAGCCCGGCTTCACCCACTACAGGAAGACCAAGCACTCGTTCACCTACGACGTCACCCACCTGATGAAGACCGGCGCGGGCGACTCCAACGCGTTCGCGGCTGAAGTCTCCCACGGGTGGTGGAGCGACAAGATCGTGAACTTCTTCGGCGTAAAGCCAGCGTTCCGGGCTCAGCTCGTGATGCGCTACGAGGACGGAACGGAAGCCAGGGTCGGCACCGACACGTCGTGGCTCTCCGGTATCGCCGGGCCCGTGATCCGCGCGGCGATCTTCGACGGCGAGGACTATGACGCGCGCATCAAGAGCGCGTGGCTGGATGGGAAGTCGACGGAAGGCTTCAAGGCGTCCGAGCCGAACGACGAGTTCAAGGGCGAGATCGTTCCCATGGAGGGTGCGCCGATAGCGCTGCGGTGCGACCTTGCGTTGGCCCCCAAGGAGATGTACGTCTGGAAAGGCATCGACGGCGCCGGCAAAGACTGCTTCGGCACGGTCAGGAAGCTGCGTTCCTACAAGGACGGAGACACCATAGAGCTGGACGCCGGGGAGACGCTCATCGTTGACTTCGCGCAGAACGCGGCGGCCGTTCCGAAGTTCGAGTTCTCGGCTGACGCCGGCACGACGCTCACGATGCACCCTGCCGAGATGCTGAACGACGGCAACGGCTCCAAGAGCCGCAACTGCGACGGCCCGGAAGGCTCGATCTACAGGCAGAGCTACCGCAAGGCCAGGACAACGCTCAACTACACGTTCGCCGGCGAGGGCGTCGAGAAATACCGCCCGAACTTCACGTTCTTCGGCTACCGCTACGCGTCAATCACATCGACCGGCAAGGTCAAGATCGCGAAGATCCGCTCGATCCCCGTCACGTCGATCCTGAAGTCCACCGAGACGGGACGGCTTGAGACGGGCGTGGCTGACGTCAACAGGCTTGTCTCCAACTGCATCTGGGGCCAGTACTCCAACTATCTCTCGGTGCCGACTGACTGCCCGCAGCGCAACGAGCGCCTGGGCTGGACGGCAGACACGCAGGTGTTCACCGAGGCGGGGTCATACAACGCCGACACCTACGGCTTCTTCCTGAAGTGGATGCGCGACATGCGCGACACGCAGGCCGACGACGGCTCGTTCACCGGCGTGGCGCCGACAGCGCAGTACGGCGGCAACATCCACCAGCTCGGCTGGGCCGACGCCGGCATCATCGTGCCCTACGTCATCTGGCACCAGTTCGGCGACAGGCGCATCGTGGACGAGAACTGGGAATCGATGGAGAAGTACATGAAGTGCATCGCCTCGATGAAGTACGAGTCCAAGGACGCGACGACCCACCAGTGGGCCGACTGGCTTTCCTACGAGAAGCTTGAGTCGTGGAGCGGGGCCGCATACGAGACGCTGGCGAACGGAAGCCGCGCCGTCAAGGCTGATGCGCTCAAGTACTGGCAATACCTCGGCTACTGCTACTGGCTCTGGGACGCGCGGATGATGGCGCAAATGGCGAAGGAGACAGGCCGAACTGCGGCAGAGGCGGAATACCGGAGCGTTGCAGAAAAGGTCGCCGCCGACCTTCGCAGCCGCTATGTGGACGCCGGGAGCGGAATGCTCATCGACATCTTCCGCGACATGCAGACCCCGGCGCTATTCGCGCTCAAGCTCGGGCTGCTCAAGGGAGACGCCGTCGCAAAGACCAAGGCCGAGCTGCTGAAGAACTTCAAGGACCACGGGGACTGCCTGCAGACCGGCTTCCTCGGCACGTCAATCCTGATGGACACCGTCACCTACGACGTCGGTGCGCCGGAAATGGCGTACACGCTCCTGCTGCAGCACAAGAACCCGTCCTGGCTGTACACGGTCGACCAGGGGGCGACGACCTTCTGGGAGCGCTGGAACTCCTACACCAAGGCCGACGGCTTCGCCTCGGCCGGAATGAACTCGTTCAACCACTACGCCTACGGAGCCGTCGTCGCGTGGATGTACGGCACGATGGCAGGCATACAGGAGGACGCGAAAGCCGGCGGCTACAAGCACTTCACTCTCGCGCCGATACCCGACCGCCGCATGGGCAAGGTTGACGCGTCGTTCAACTCGCCCTACGGCATCATCCGCTCTGCGTGGACGTACGGGGCCGACGGCAAGTGCAGCTGGAAGTTCACGATTCCGGCGAACACGACGGCAACCGTCAGGTTGCCTGGCGGCGTCACGGAGGAACTGGCCGCCGGAACCTACGAGCGCAGCCTCGACTGACGCGACGCAAACAGCGCAACGCGCATCAACGGGCCGTTCCTGATTCCTTCAGGGCGGCCCTTATGCGTTCCATAGTACGCCTGATCTCCGGCGAGTCCGGAAGGATCTCCTGCGCGTGTTCCGCGTAAGGCAGCGCTCCGGCGGGATCGCCTTGCCTCAGGCGACACTGGGCGAGGTTGTTGAGGACAGCTGGATCGTCGGGACGGCGTTCGAGACAGCGCTCCAGATACGCCTGTGCGCGGGCGTACTGCTTCTGCACAAAGAAATCCATGCCGAGCGCAAAGTTGGCGGCCGGGTCGTTTGGCGAGATGTCAAGAACGCGCAGCGCGAACACGCGGGCAAGCGCGAAGTCAGCCCTGGCGAGCCCGAGCCTCAGGCCCTCCTGCGGAGTCATCCTCTCCAACTTCCTCCGTCCGGCCCATGCCATGGTCATGCGAATGCGGTCTAGCGCACCGTTCTTCTTGTCGAGCGCATCGGCGATGCGCGTCTCCTCCATCGCCAGCGAGGTTTCGCCCCGGCCGTCGTACGCATTGGCGCGGTGCCGGGCAAGAACCGCTAGCCGCCACTGCACGAACAGGAAAGCGTCACGCAACGAGCGGTCAAGCGTCTCGTCGGGATCGCCATCGTCATAGAGCGCAAGAAGCCTTTCGGACAACGCACGCCCCGCCGCAGCGCCGCGCTCCGCTTCTCCGGGGGGAAATCCGTCGGGACGCGCCGCCAGGCCGGAGCATTCCGGCATAGGCCTTCCGTCGCGCCGCCACAGCTCGAAGCCTATCTGCACCGCGTAAGAGCCTGTCTTGTCGGGGCGTGAACGCACCCATGTCCTCAGCGCGTCGGCCGCGCCACTCTTCAGGAGCGCCAGATCCTCGGCGTCCTTGACGCCGCGCGTACGGAGATACGTCTCCCGCGCGTCCTCGGCACTCCCCATCAGCGAAAGCGTGCGCAGACTGTGCCCTGCGGAGGCCGCCGCCAGTTCTACGATGGCGTCTATGCCGCCGTCCGTGAACAGATACTCGACTCCACTGCACTCCTCGGCAGTCTCCTTCGCGGCATCGGCGATTATGCCGAGCATCGCGCGCTCCATGCCCTGAGCCCTGAACGGAATGACGCAAGCGAGCGCAAGGACCGGCTCGGCCAGGAGACAGGCCCGGACTATGCGCTGCATCCGCGTCATCGGGGCGAGCGCATCCAGGGCACCCTTCGTCTCCGCCGCGTCCTGGAAGCGCAACGTCTCGATGCGGCGAAAGTTCCGCAGATAAAGCTCGGTCGTGAAGACGCCAAGCGCCCAAAACACGGAAGTCGCACACAGGCACATGGCGAAGCACTTCAGCAGGCCGTCCGTAAGGCACCTTTCCTCGCCGCCCCATGTCCAGAACCAAAGCGACTCCGCGCCGGTGAGCTGGGAGAAGGCAACGAGCCCTGCGCCCAGAAACATCACGCCGTGGAGGTACGCGAGATGCTTCTCGTCGTCGGTCGCCAGCCTGACGAGCAGGAATTCGACAATGACCGGAAGAAACACGACGGCAACGGCAATCGCGAATCCTGCCGGAGAACACATGGAAAGGAAGGCCTTGAGATATGCGATGGGAAATTCGTACGCGCGCTCGTCCTGCGTCCAGCCGAACGCAGCAAGGCCGTCGAGCGAATCGAACGCTCGGATCTCAAGCGTCATGCCGGCAATAGCGCCGACGGCGAACGAGAGCGTGAGGCGCCACGACATGAGCGCAGCGGCGAACGGGTTTTCCTCCGATGTGGCGACAAGACCTGCATTGCGCATGTACCGGCGGACGGCTAGGCCGACGGACATGAAGACGAGCAGCACCAAGCCTGCAGGCGTGTCGGCAGAAACAACGCCCATCAACGCATAGGCCACGAAAAGCGGCGCCTTGCGCTCGGTCTTCAGGTATGCGACGTAGCATATCGCCGCGAGAACGAAAATCAGCACCTGGAGCGATAATGGAGAGAACCAGCGGAAGGCGGTCCAGACTGGTTCGGAGCAGCAGAAAAGCACCGTACCCTGGTACAGCACGAAACGTACCGCAACACGCCACCACAACGCGATGTGCTCGCCGCGCCTCAAGGTCTTCGGGAGCATCATCCTGAAAAGCGCCGTTATCAAGACCGCGAGGATCCCAAGCGAGACGTGTCCCGCAATCCTAAGGACCTTGCACGCCGCCTGCAAGCCAAAATCCCTGCAGATCGGGGCGGCTATGTAATGCCAGAGCAAGCAGAACGGCTCCTTCGGCGGACGTAGCCCTGCGGCAGCGGCAAGACTGTCCGCCAGGTCGGGCGGAGGGGCCTCGAATTGCCATGCCCAAGCTAACGCGGCAATGGCGGCTCCGAGCAGAAGCACGTAAAGGCAATCCCGGAACTTCAGCCTGCCGTCAGCCATGGGCCGTCACGCCACTTCGGCGCGTCTCTTCCTACACAACGCCAACAACGCCAGCCCCATCGCCATGAGCATCCCGCCTGAAGGCTCCGGCACAGCGAAGAAAGTCGGCGCCCAAACTGTCCCGGCCGGCGGATTGATGTCGAACGACTGATGGATATAGGTGCCAAGCGAAGAATACGCCATAGTGGCGCTTTGCACTACCGTCGTCCACGACCATTCGCCCTTGTCGGCGTCCCACGTTATGTTTCCGAGCTCCACGACGAAGCTGTATTCCGGCGACCCTGCGGCGTAGCCGTCGGACGGGGACTGGTTGCCGGTCGGCACGCCAGCGCCCCAGTAGCCGGATCCACCCGTGCCATCGGTGAAGTCCACGCCCAATTCACCGGATTCAATCGTCCCGTCAGGATAGTAAAGGTCAAGGAACGTATCTTCAGTGATATTCTCGCCTACCACGCGGACGCGCGCTGCATAGTCCGTCGTCGGATCAATGAACGCGGTGATGTTCACCGTCTCGCCGGACGATTTCATGACAGTCGCGGAACTGTCAACCATCCAATACAGAACGTCGCTTGCTACGGCGGTCCTGGCGACTGACGTCAGGATCACTGCGGCAAGAAGAACAATTCTGGAGGTCTCCCGACGCATTGCCCTTTCGCTCAATTATCCGACTTGAACTTGATGCGAAGCGCATTCTGGGCCTTGCGCTGGTACCAGAAACCGGTACCCGCCGGGATCGTGCCGCCCTCGGTCCACACCTGCTTGGTCCGCCCGTTCACCTTGGTGACGACGTTGCGGCCCCACCTCTTGGTACTCTGATTCGGGAAGTAAACCGTCTGAAGCCCGGCTATGCTCATCACAGAGATACGGTCACCGACATCTGGCGTCGCCGGGTTGCCTTCGCCGTCGACAAACTCGATGTCATTCAAGTCAACGTCGAACATAGTCGGGTTAGCGATGAGAGTGTGACCGGGTTTGTCGGCACTCCCGCCCGCAAGCTCCACCTCGTAGTCATCGCCGGTGTAGCGGCCGACAAGGTAGATGTACGGATCCGGCGCATTGCGGACAAGCCAGAACGCCTTGCCTGGCTCTAAGGTGGCCTCTTCTGCCGCCGGACATTCGGAAACGCCTTCTACGGTGACGGTTACATTGGTGGTCCAACCTCCGTCTTTCTTGCGTTCCCAGGCGCGGAATTTGCCACTCGAGGTCTCGTATGCATAGATTCCATCGCCGCCGCCGATGCTGAACGGATTGACCGCATCAGCAACGGCGATCTCGATCTTTTTCGTACTGTCGACGGCCATCGACATCCACGGCGCGACAGTCACGGTGTTCGTCAGCGCGCTCGAAACGCGCAAGACGCCGATGGTGTTACAGGAGGCGATCACCGATTGGCCGGTTAGCTCGGTGTTCGTCGGCGAAAACACGATGTTGAACACGTAAAGTCCCGTCGGGTCGTCCGGCGCGAGCGGGATGTTCGTCTCGTACTTGCCGGTAAGTTCGCCTATCTCGAAGTTCGCGGCGGCGAATTCGCCATTCGTCGGATGATTGCGCCTGAGCTTCTTGTCGAGACGGTACTGCACCCTGAGGCCGGTGCCCATGAGCGGCTCGATGTTCGGGAAGTGCACCACGAACGAGTTCGGGTTCACCACGCTCCCCTGCTGCATGATCGTGGCGACCACCTTCTTGGAGAAGTCCGTACGCTCAATGACGTAGTTCTGCCACAGGCGAAGCCCGTTTTCGCATATCGCGTCGAGCGCGCCATAGCGAGTGTCGTTGTCCGCAAGCTCCACGCCCGTCTTTCCAGACAGGTTGTTGTTTACGATCCATTCGGGCTTGCCCATGATGATCGGGGTTCCATACCCGGTCATATTGTCCATGTTGACCTTGAAGTCCCAGCCGTTGATCACGACGGTGCAGTTCGTAACGGAGGTCGTATGGTTCGGCGCGGACGCGCGGAAGTATATCTTGTACGTGCCGGGCAGGACAAACGACGGCACGGTGCTCTGCCATTCGCCCGCCTCGTCGCGGAACTCGCACTTGAGCGGGTTCAAGTCGCTCCGCACAAGTCCCGTCACGTTGGTGACGACGGCCGGGGTTATGGCGGCTCCCGTGTAATTCACCGTCACGCCCTCGATCGTCGCCGTCAGCGGCGCCG
This sequence comes from Kiritimatiellia bacterium, assembly GCA_017514235.1. GTDB lineage: Bacteria > Verrucomicrobiota > Kiritimatiellia > RFP12 > UBA1067 > UBA1067. The sequence goes on from JAFWKK010000028.1 coordinate 78,941, forward strand.
GCACAACCGTCACCTTGAACGAACTGCGCACGTCGTCATGGTTCGGAGCCGACGCCACAAACTGCACGAGGTGGTTCCCCACGTTCGTGAACGCAGGCATCTCGCCCCAGTCGCCCGCGCCGTCCGCACGGTAGCGATACGTGACGGGCTGCTCGTTGCGGATGCCGGAGATCGCCTTCACGAGCCCGCTTGCGTCGAACGCATCGCCCGTGTAGTTGGTGACGACATCTGCGATGGTCGCCGTGAACACGGCATTGGTGATCGTGTACGTCGCACCGGAATAGGTCAGCTTGTACTGGTACTTCCACTCCACGCCTTGATCATCGGTGTGTTTCTGCTCCTGTCCGCCGTTATGCAGCACCAGCGTCCCTATCGTGATGGGATAGTTCCCGGAAGCCGATGTGGAAGCGACCTCGCAGGCGATATCGCCATCGAGATCATACTTGTTCTCCCACCCCCAGCCTTCCGTCAGGCCGGCATACTTGAAGCCATAGTCAAGCGGTAGCGGTTCGTCGCCATAACACATCACCTTGGGATTCGCCGTCACGATGTAGAGGAGCGTGAGCGGCTCGACGGCGGATACGGTGATCATCTTCGTCGCCTGCGAATACGAGCCGGCAATGACGGCGAGATTCGTGACAGCGTGCGCCGCAGTCTCGACGATGTTCGTCGTGAAGACTCCCTCCGGATCCTCGACGACATTCGTGACGGCGCTGTAAGGTACATTAACGACGACGTTCGTCGCCAACGCAATGCGGACATAGTAGTTGGTAGCCACCTCCGACCAGAGCGGGAAGGTCGCGGACGGCGAAAGGACGTCCAGGCCGAGATCGGAGCAGAACCCGAGGCTGACGGTCGTAACCGACTCCTTCGTTTCCGGATCCTTCCCTGTCACGTCGCCTTGTACGCGCGAGTACAGCGCGACAAGTTGCGTCTCCTCTGGGTCGAGCTTGCCGACGATCGCCGTGAAGTTGACCGTGGCAACGTTGCTGTTATCCCACGTTGCGTTGTTGAGAACGGTGCTCGGCGTCTCTTTCGTGTCGAGCTCCACGATCTCGTCCGTGGGGAAGAGCTCGATGCCCTGGTCGTCGCCGGACGCAAGGCGGAAGTAGTACGTCCTGTTGCGTTCAAGACCCTCGGTAGCGGGCACGTTGAAGGTTGTCTTCGAGGAAAGGGCGGTTCCGGTATTCGCGCCGAGGTCGAGGAGGAACACGCCTTCGCCGGACGGCGGCTCGTCGCCTTCAAGCTTCGACCTGTCTTCGCTCCAATAGCAGTAGACGTGCGTCAGCTCGTTCGTGTCGTGGAGCTTGTAGGTGATTGTTGCATAGTCCTCGGCGGGCAAGGTCTTCGACTCCGTCCACTGTGCGGCGGTGAGCGAAATCGCGGGCACGGTGAACGAGGCGATCTCGTCCGAAAACGCATACGAGTTCGCGCTCTTGCGCGCGACGAGGCGAACCCAGTACGTGTAGCCCACGGCAGGCGGCACGAACACGAGGCTTCCGATGCCGACTGACGCTTCCGCGACCTTGACCCATTCGCCGCCATCGGCGGTGTCAAGGTCGTTGGAGCTGACGGTGCTGTAGTGGACGTAGATGTCGGCAAGGTCGTTCTGCATGCCGGCCCAGTACAGGCGGTAGTCGATCTTGGCGATGCCGGCGACATTGTCCCCCGCCTCTTCGTTAACCTCCTCCACGTAGTTGCAGCGCGTCATCGAGATGCGCGGCTCTTCGGCGACAGGGTCGCGGCCATGCACCTCGTAGGAGATGATCACCACGCCGTCGCCGCCGTTGCCGCCCTGCCAGTAGGTCTTATTGTTGTTGTTACCATAAGTCATGGAGCCACCGCCGCCGCCCGCGCCCGTGTTGGGAACGCCGGAGGTCGCAAGCGTCCCGTTCCTGACGTCCGCCGCGTTGCCGCCGATGCCGGAACCGCCTGCGCCCGGCTTGGTGTAGCCGCCTTTGCCGTCGTCTTTGTAAGCATATCCACCACCGCCGCCCGCGCCGAACCAAAGCTCTTCGCCAAGCATGTTGCAGGCAACGCCCGAACCGCCTGCACCGCCACCGAAGTTGGTATCGGAACTGGCGGTAAGCCCCGCGCGCTGGCCGCCGCCGCCGCCGGCCGCATACGCACCCACGGAGCCGCCTTTCTGCTGATGGTTGCCGTTGCCGCCGTTGTGGCCGTATACAATGCCCGCCACCGACAAGGCTGAACCACCGGACATGCCTGTAGCCGATGTGTCGCCGCGCCCGCCCGCGCCGCCGCCGGAAGCGCCGTCGCCGCCGGTCACGACATTCGCAGTCGTGCTGCAGCTGCCGCCGCCGCCGCCGCCGGGAACTTCAATCAGCGGATGCTCGTGGTCGCTGTCAAGCGAGAACGTGGAGTATTCGCCAATGCCAACCGAACTTGCGGTCGTGGTGTTGGTCGGGGCAATGCCACCGCCACCGACGGTGATGAAGTATGTCGTGTTCGTCGTGACGCCGTACGACTTGCTGTAGAAGACGCCGCCGCCGCCGCCGCCGCTGCCGATCTTGTAGCC
>JAFWKK010000029.1 GCA_017514235.1 Kiritimatiellia bacterium
GGCGCCCGCTCGCGCGGCAACGCCCCGCCACTGCGCTCCCGCACATCATGCGCCGGCACGACCGCCCGTCGTGCATCACGCGCCGCCCCCACCGCCGAGGCCGGTCGTCGTGCATCACGCGCCGCCCCCGCCGCCGAGGCCGGTCGTCGTGCATCACGAACATCACGAATGCGGAGGCCTCGCGCTCATCGGCGCGGTCATCGGCGGAATCGTCGGCGCGATACTGTGACCGGCAGTTGCGCGGGGGCGGGCTTCTCGCCCCCGCCTTGCTTTTGCCAGGTCACTCGGCGGCGTTCGCCTTCGCCAGTTCCTTGAGCTGGCCGACCTGCGCGGCAACGAGCTTGTTCCCGGTAGGTTCGGCGTAGCGCGAGGACAGGCCCTCGTAGCCGCCTTCGTGGTGGGCCTTGGTCGACGGAATGTACCCCTCGCTGCCATTGGTCAGGCATGTGACCAACGTCATGCGGAACGGCGACTGGGCCTTGATGTCGCGCCCGATGTCCACGAACGGCTCGCACGGCAGGCCGGCGAATGCGATCGTTTCGCCGATGGCGACGGACGAGACCAGCAGGTCGAAATGGTCCGGACCGTTCTTCAGCTTGCGGACACGGGATCCCTTGCTGACCAGCGTCTTGATTTCCATCGAGCCAAGCGGAATCTCGGCCTTGCGCCCGGCGTCGTACAGCTCCACCCACTTGATCTCATCGGCGGTCGGCACGTTGGCCGGCATCGCATATGCCTTCACTTCGCCGCGCACGGCGCCGGCCGGCACGTCCTCGCAGATGTCCCACACGGACATCGCAGCGCCGGCCACGGCGTGCCCCATGAATTCGGCGATGGCCTTGCTCCGGCCGGCCGTCCTCGCCGCGTACAGCGCGGCGCGGGCCGGCGACGGGAAGCGCTTGTGGTGGTTCACGTCGCCCTGCGCACCGTTGAGGAAGAGACACTTCACGCCGCCGCCGATGCCGTTCTCGAACGTAGTGCGCACGACGCCCGGCCAGTCGGCGGAATACTTCGTGCCACCGACGGTGTCTGGGTGGGTGCCGAAGTTGACGATTGCTATGTCGGGCGCGCCCGTGCGCTTGAACCGGATCAGCTGCAGAGATTCGTCGGGCGTTCCGAGCGGACCATCTACGTCGGGGTTCGTCAGCCCGGGGTTCGTGCGGACGGAGCCGTCCTTCATGCGATAGCGCCTGATGAACGAGACGTCCTTGCATTCCGTCCTGGCGATGGCGATCGTAGCCGGCGCCATGTCGTCGAGCGCGAAGCGTCCGACATCGGCGAGCTTCGCGATGCGGATGTCGGCAAAGAGGCTCACGAGCCTGTTCTGCTCCTCGGAGTAGTAGTCGCGCGGCCAGTCGGTGGCGCCGGTATGCGTATGCGTGGAGTGCACGAAGATGCGGTCGCGCGGAATGCCGGTGGCGGCGGTTATCGCCGGGAACGCCTTCTCAAAGAACGGATTCGTGAGATGGACGTCATCCACGGAATAGATCAGCGCGGAGTTCTTTCCGTCCGAGATGGCGACGCATTCGATGCACAGCGGATCGAGCACGCCGTCCGCTACGCGTATGCGGAAATAGCCAGGAATCGGAATGCCGAGCGGCGGCGTCAAGTCGACACGGGAGAACCCCGCCTTGAATTCAGCGTTAAGGACGAGCCCGGCGAATGCCACGGACACTGCAAGCATTGCTTTCGCTTTCATGATTTCACAACCTCCTTTTGTTATTTTGCCATTATATCACATGTTGCGCCGCAGAATCAATCGTCGTGCTGGCGGACGGCGGCGGCGACGGCGGCCGCGGCGGCGGTCAGGTCTTCCTCCCCATGGTCGTACCGCACGGCGGCCCGCAGGCGGGCAGCGCCGTGCGCGACCGTCGGATAGCGTATCGCCGGAATCAGGAAGCCCCGCTTCTCCAGCTCGCCTGACACGCGCATCGCCTCGCATTCGTCACCGATCAGGATTGGCACTATCGCGGAATCGGTCTTGGCGGCGATGCCGTTCTCCGCCAGCGCGGCGACGAACGTCCTCACGTTGGCCTGCAGGCGCCGCACGCGCGACGGGTCGCCGTCAAGCCGCGCAAGTGCTGCCGCCGCGCCTGCCATTGCGGCAATGTCGGGTGCGGTGCTGAACATGAAGGGCCGCGCGCGCTGGCGCAGGTATTCCACGACGGAGGCATTGCCGGCGACGTAACCGCCCTCGGCGCCCAAGGCCTTCGACAGCGTGCCCATCATCAGGTCGGGGTGTCCGCAAGCGAAACGTTCGCTCAGGCCGCGTCCCGTCGCCCCTACGACTCCGAGCGCATGGGCTTCGTCAACCATCGAGAACGCATCGTGCCGACGGCAGACTTCCAGGAAACGGGGCAGGTCAAGCATGTCGCCGTCCATCGAGAAAACGCCGTCCGAAACTGCAAGCCGCCGCCTGTACGCCCGGCAGGACGCAAGCCGGCCATCTAGCGCGTCCATGTCGAGGTGCGGATAGACCACGACGTCCGCGCCGCTCAGCCTGCAGCCGTCTATGATAGACGCATGGTTGAGGGCGTCGGACAGGACTACGTCGCCGCGGCCGACGAGCGCAGCGATCGTACCGAGATTCGCCATATAGCCGGTCGCGTAGACTATGGAGTCCGCACTTCCCTTGAACGCGGCGATCTGACGCTCCAGGCCGACATGAGGCGTCAACGTTCCGGTCACGAGGCGCGAGGCTCCGCTGCCGGTGCCATGCCGTCGCACTGCGTCCGCCGCCGCTTCGGCGACCTCCGCGTCCGAGGCGTAGCCAAGATAGTCGTTCGAAGCGAACGACACCAGGGTTCGGCCGCCGACTGCGATATGACAGCCCGAGCGGGAGGAAACCATACGAGTCTCGCGGCGCAGTCCGGCGGCGGCGATTTCGGAAAGCTCGCGTTCCAGGGAATCGAAACGGCGCGGCGCGGCGTTTGCATCAGGCGATGGGGTTTCCACCACGACGGCCCTGCGCTCAAGGTAGTCTATCGTCGCGGCGACGTCCTCGCGCCGGCCGCGGTAGAGGAAGATGCGTCCGCCAGCCTCGTCGCCAGGTTCCTTGAGCTTCGTTATGCGGCAGTAACCGAACCGTCGCGTCGCAACATAGCCGGTAACGTAATTCGGGTCGTCGGACATGCAGACCTCGCCGACGATGCCGGGCGCGGACAGCACCTTCGATGCGAGCACCAGCGCCTCGGCGAAATGGTTCTTGACGTTCGCGGGCGACGACACGGCGGAGTCCATGTTCGTGGCGCGGACGCCGCGCTCCGGATTCGGCTCCAAGCGTTCGAGCGTGTCGGCGTCCAGAAGCATCGCACCGCGCATGGAGTAAGTCTCGCGGAAGAGCCCGCAGACCTCCCGCGCCCGCGCGACGCCTGCAGCCTTCAGCATCTCCTCGGCCCTGGCCCAGCCCTCGGCGGCATCGGCGACCTCCACCGTCGAAACAGGCAACGAAGGAATGCGTACGACTTCGCCGACGGCATCGGCCTTGAGGTTGATGAAGTCAGGCTCACCCTTCGAATGGCGAAGCGCACGGTCGGCAAGCGCGGCAAGCGTCTGCGCTACCCGCGACGCGGGCACGATGCGTTCCGCCCCCGAGACGTGACGCCCTTCCTGCGAGGCCCGCATCTTCACGCCGAAAAGCCGTTCCGAACTCATCGCTTTAGGCAGACTTCGGTGCTCGCGGCAGCCAAGGATGGCTGAAGGTACAAAAGGTTTTCCATGCCGAGATTATACCACAGACTGCTCCGCGAAAGAAGCGTCAGCGGGGCAGTCGACGCGACGCCGAGGCCGCGAATCATAGGGCGCCGACTGGTGGCGCGGGGTGTCGGCGGCGCACTCTACTGGCGAGAAGACGGCCCGAAGTTCACCGCAGGGATCTAAGCCATCGTTATTTTGACTTCTTCCACACAGCGTAGAGTGTCATAGTCTTGCCGTTCGTGGACGTCAGGTTCTTCACCTTCGCCTTGTCCTTGTAAGCCACCTTGCCGCCCTTCTTTTTCGACCACCCAGTGAATTTGTACTTCGATTTCTTGAACGCATTGGCCGTGAGCCTGACGCTCTTGCCGTAAGTTGCGGAAAGCGTTTTCATCGTGCCCTTGCCGCCGTTCTTGTCGAACTTGATCTTGTACTTGTTCGCCGTCCACTGCGCATAGTACGTGATGCTCTTCTTGACCTTTGTCGTGGATTTTATCTTGGTTCCGCCGCTCTTCTTCGTGTACCAGCCCTTGAGAGTGTAGCCCTTGCGCGTCGCCTTGGGCAACGAGCCGACGGCCGTGCCGGACGCCACCTTCCGCGACGTGGGCGACACGCTGCCGCCGTTGGCGTTGAACTTGACGGTACAGGTCGTCGCTACCGGTGCCGGCGGCTCGGGCGCCGCGTCCTTCGTCCAGTATGGGTAGAGCGTGAGCGCGGCGTTGACGGCGTAGGCTGCGCCGAGGTCATAAGCTTTCGACCCACCCTCGCTCTTCGCCCAGCCGGTCTGCGTGTAGCCGGCGCGAGTGAAGATCGCACCAGCCAGCGTCAGCGCGACGTCCTTAGTCTTCACCACCGACCGCTCGGATCCGGTGCCGTTCGCGCCGGGCTTGTACGTGACGGCATACACGACCGGCGGCGGCGGCACGTCCGCCGTCCAGAACGGATAGAGCGTAAGCGCGGCATTGACGGCGTAGGCTGCGCCGAAGTCATAAGCTTTCGTCCCGCCATCGCTCGTGGCCCATCCTGTCTGCGTGTAACCGGCGCGAGTGAAGATCGCACCGGCCAGCGTCAGCGCGACGTCCTTAGTCTTCGTCGCCGTCTGCTCGGGCTCCGTGCCGTAGAACCCCGGCTTGTACGTCACCGTGTATGCCGCCTTCCAGTACGGGTAGAGCGTGAGCGCGGCGTTCGCCGTGTAGGGCGCCCCGAGAACGTAAGCCTTGCTGCCGCCGTCTTTAGTTGCCCAACCCGCCTGCACGTAGCCTGGACGAGTGAAGATGGCATCCGCCAGCGTCAGCGCGACGCCCTCGGTCTTAGTCGCAGTCTGCTCCGGCTCCATGCCAAAAGCTCCGGGACTGTACGTAACGGCGTACGTCACCTTCCACACGGCATACAAGGTAATTGGCGAATCAACCGTAATCTGCTCACAATCTTGCCAAACCACATCGCCATCCGGTGACCTAGCCCATCCTTGGAACTCATATCCGTCTTTTGCGAATGCATTCGCCTCCAACTGCTGCGTGGCTTGCGACACAAAACTCTGCGACCCCATCACCCCGGTTCCACCGTTTGCATCGAACACAACCTCATATGGAGTCCAGCGGGCGAAGAGACGCGAGGCGGACGCTTCCACGACAGAGTTTGAGGTAATCTCCAACCCTCCGTCGGCGGCGGTCCACCAACCGCCGAAAGCATGCCTTCTGCGCACGGGAGACGGCAAACTGCCGTACAAGCCGTAAACGACATACGTCTGCGCATCCGGCGCATCACCTCCGTTGCCCTCGAACGAAACGAGAACTGTCTTCTTCTCGACCATAACAGTCTTCGTCTCGTAAACTTCCTTCCCCTCAGCCTCATATGTCGCCTTTACGATGACTTCTCCCGATTCGGGAATGCCGGAGGCTATAAGCTCGCCGCTCTCACCAAGGATACCGAACTGATCCCCGGCGACAATCTCCCACGTCACATTCGTCACCTCGACATCGTTTGTCTCGCCATTTTCCATAATGACAAAGGTCGAAAATCTCACGCTTTCGCCAGCGAGCACTGAGTCCGCGCCGCCTATGAGAATAGCCGAAGGTCGATAGTTCCTCCAATGTGCATACAGGTTCCTTACATCAGTCACCGTGCTGTTGGCGCCGACAAGTTCTCCGCCTTCAGCAGCCGTGTACCAACCGGCGAATACAAATCCGGAACGCTCCGCGGACGGAAGTTCTCCGTACTTCCCGTAGATCGCATAGTCCGCAGACGTCGCAGAGACCGATCCCCCGTTCCCATGGAACGTGACCGTGGCTATTCTGGGTACGACGGAAACTGTGATCGTGTCCGCCGCCTCGGCACCTGCGGCAGCATACACGGCCTTTAGCGTCACCTGCCCGGCAATCGACGTCTCCGCTGCCGTGAACTGCCCGTCTCCGTCGATTGAGCCGAGATCCGTCCCACTGATTATGCTCCAAACGGCGGAAACCTCCTTTTGTGAATCGTCCGTCAGAGTCGCCTTCGCAATGTACGATGCAGTCATGCCTGCGGAAACTGACGCCTGACCCTCAATCGCCAATGCCTTCGGCGCAAGGTCGGACCAGTGGGCGTAAAGACATTCATCGTCCGTCACCTCCGAATCAGCCAACACCTTCGTGCCGCCATCTGCCGCCGTGTACCACCCGTCGAACGAGTGTCCTGGCCAGGTTGCCGTTGGCAAGGTCCCGTACTTCCCATAAACGATGAATGTATCGTTCGAAACCGAGGGGACGCCTCCATTCCCTACGAAATGGACAAGAATCTCTTTCGGCGTGATTTGTATCGCCTTAGTCGCGGTTACGGTCTTGCCGCGCGAGGTGTATGACGCCTTCAACGTCACCGAGCCGTCAACAACCGTCTTTGCCGCCGTGAATTGCCCATCTGGCGTAATCGTGCCGAACTCATTGTCCCCGACAACTTGCCAAGTTGCCGCGACCTCCCTTTTACTGCCGTCCTCAAGCGTGGCCCGCGCAGTAAATTCCCGCGAACAGCCCGCGGAGATAATCCACGTCGCGAAATCCAGCGAAACCGGCGGTGGCGTCAGCGTCCATCGCGCATGGCAGGACAAGTCGTCATCAACAACTGTGTCAGCGGTGACCTCGGAGCCGCCTTCTGCTGCCGTGTACCAACCGACAAGGTCGTAATCCTCCCGTGTCACCACAGGAAATTCTCCAATCCTTTCGCCCTCCCGTATATAGCACTGTCGCAATCCAGAGACAACTGTTCCACCATTTTCATCGAACGATACCATGTACGTCATCGTTTTGCTGTAGTCGATCTTTATGCCCTGCCACGTGCCGGGAATGGAAACACCCCACCCAGTCGAACTGCGCTTCACATACGCCGTGCAATTTGGGTAGTGAGTGTTGCCATCATATGCAAACACATAATCGCGCATCGTTGGAGCATTGCCGCGGAAAATCATTTTCTCAAGATTGGGACAACCGCCATAATAATAATCTCCAAAAGCACTATAACCAATGCTCGCAACTTTCTTGCCAACTCTCACATCCTGCAATTTGGAGCAATCTGCAAACGCCAAGTTTCCAATACTTGCCACATTGTCCGGAATGTATACGCTGACAACGCTACTACACTCTCTGAAAGTGCTTTCGCTTATGCCAGACAAAAGTGCAGGGATATGAAGACTCGTCGCCGCACTGCAACCATAGAACGCGCCTGCCCCTATTTCATAGATACTGTCAGGTAAATCTATTGTTTGCAGTGCTATGCATCCACTGAATGCATAACCACCAATACTTACAACACCATATGGGATATCAATTGTTTCTAGACCAATGCATCCTTGAAAAGCTCCACTGCCAATACTTACAACACCATATGGGATATCAATTGTTTTTAGACCAATGCATCCTTGAAAAGCTTCACTGCCAATCGTCTTTGTACTGCTGGGTAATGTCACATTTTGTAACCCAGTACAACCAGTAAACGCGCGGTCACCGATGAATTTTACACCGTCCGAGACAGCAACGGAACTTATACCCTCGCACCCATAAAACACACCATAATTTATGTTCTCCACTGTGACATTGCCAAGAGTCCCTGGAATTACTATAGCACCAGACACACTTACACCGGCCGTCGTTTTCGCACCGGTTATGGTGGCAACGCCGCCATATTTTTCGTATGTCCAGACGATGTCGTTGATCGTCTCGGTGTCTGCGACCGCCAATAGCCCAACGATGGACATGAGCGCAGCGACAAGGGCTCGTTTTCTCATAGTACCACTTCTCCTTCTGCCGCATTCCTTGTTGTTTGAGAGAAGCGTCGGCGGCAAAAGATGAGCGGCGCACTCTCAAGATTCCCATCTCCGAGAGGCACCGGAAAGAGCCCAAGTAGAAACAAGAAATAGAAAGTGCGCCGCGTGGATGATACTCCACACGTGCGCACAGTCGTATTTCGCTTCTACTATCGAAAATTTCCGGTTTTCTCGGAAGCGTCATACGCTGTTGCGTACGTTTCCCCCTTCGCCGGTTTTACGCCTTCGCATGAGGCTACGGTGGATAAACTCAGCTATAGAGGACTTGTCCTCCGTAGCTGCTCTCGCAGCGAAGGAGGATTCTTTGTCGCGCTCCGAAGTCAACTGTTCATTTTCTTCGTGGCGACCGTCCGCTCGGCTCACAACCGGGCGGTATGTCAAAGATCAAGTGTCCGCAGTTCCCCACAGAACGCTAAAAATTATACCAAATCACCGCGCCCTGCTTCAAGCACGGCGATGCAAAAACCAGCGGGGGGGGGGGACTATCCTCTGCTTCGCCAACGATTGAAACCAGCCCGCAGTTAAGAGATTGCGCCACTTGCAGAAGGGGCGTCCAGTCACCCAACAAGAATTTTCCGCATAGAATTCTCATTTTGGAAAGTGCATGCCACACAGGGAATTTAAAATGAGAATTTAGTGCGGAATAATTCTGTTGAAGTCGTAAAAGAATTTGGGGTTATTCATTCGTGAGATTAGTGTTCTGCGTGAGAATAAGAATTTAATGCGGAAAAGGTTCAAACAAAAATCCAAGCGTAA
>JAFWKK010000030.1 GCA_017514235.1 Kiritimatiellia bacterium
AGGTAATCTGCACAGTCTTGATCGGTTGAGAACCAATCAAGGAACTCCTCAAAGTTCTTCGGATATGGATGTTCGGTAGTCGCTTTCATGCCTGAAATGGTATCACAATCTGCAAGGCCCGTCAATCAGCCACCCAGTAAAAGTTATGATACAACGCCCACGCATGCATGCCGTGTATGACACATTCAGGCGATACATGGGCGCACTCGCCGAGGCGATGCGTCAGGACCTGCCCGACGTCTCCGACTCGCGGGCCGAGTTCGCGGTGGACGGCATCCCGTACGTGTTCTCTGCGGACGCAGAAGCTCCCGCCATCTTCGCCTGCGCCGTAATCGGAGTGTTGCCGCAGGATGAGACGGCGAGGGAGCACGTGTTCGGCAAATTGCTTCACGCGCAGTTCTGCTTCTCCGAGTCGTGCGGCTTCAGCTTCGGCGTTGACGCAGACGACTCGTTCGTGCTCCTCCAGTCGCTCGTCAACCCCGAGTGTGTGGATGAGCGGCACTTCGTCGAACTGATGGAGAAATTTGTCAGGACGGCGAACGTCTGGAACAAGCGACTGGCCGGCGAAGCGGAGGCGTCGGCAGATGGCGGAGGACCGGGGCTTGCTGCGTCAGGTTTCGAAATCCAAGTGTAACATCAAGGAGTTTCGCGTGTAGACAGTTGGAAAGGTCGTCCAGCAAAAAGGAGCGGACTCATGCCAATCGACATCAACGCTTTTCGTGCGATATCCTCCAAGGCGAACGGGACGGACTTGCTGTACGTTCATGGCGACAGCCTCAAGTCCACGAAGGCCCAGGGCTCGCGCGACATCATGGCGTTCAAGGCGGCTACACAGGCGTTTCTGGACGCATACAAGGCGCACTACGGCGCGGCGCTCGGGCAGATGGCCCGCAACACGCTGCAGGAATTCGTGGAGGCGGACCGTCCGCTCTCCGCCAGCGTGGTCAGCCAGCTCGTCACGTATGCCGACGAGAAAATGGGCTCGCACACTGTCGTGAAGGTTGGCGACGTGGCGGTGGACCTCACGAAGCTCTGCACGGACAAGCTGCTTTCCACGGGCTTGACCAAGTCCACGAAGCTCGCCAATGCCGGAAGCTGGTGAACGAGGCGCGCCTGCTCGCCGATAAACTTGGCGACATCCCGGATGCAGAAATGGCCAACCGCATAGAAAACGCCATCCGCGACAATCCGCAGGACTTCCCGCTGCTCGCCAAGTACTACCTCGCCGCAGAGCTAAACGTGTAACCTTCCGCCGCGCGGCGTGTAGACAGGATAGAAAACAAACAATCGCAAAGCGGAGGAAAACCCATGAGCTTCAAGATTTCAGAACTCAGCGCCTTTAGCGACGCCAGACTTGGCACCAGCGACAACGCCATCGCCAATGTCAACGGCAGTGGCAGAATCGTGAGGAAGAACACGTATTATACCTGGGTCGGCAAGATATTCCGCCTGTCCGGCGCAAAGAAGGCCAACAACGCCGTCCGCACGGAGCTTCTGTGCGCTCTCGGCAGGGCGTTCGATATTGAGGGCGTCGGCAACAACAACGAGGGCAAGACGACGTTCTCGCAAAAGTTCATGGACAGGCTTTCGGAACTCCTCGGCCCAGCCTTCAATCGCGACGATTTCGGAATCGCCCCCGACGGCACCGTGAAGTCCGGAAGGCCGCTCACCCAGCGCCGCATAAAGGCCATTCTCGACCGGGCCACGCTCGTCGGCAAGAGCGATTGCAAAGACTACAACTGCGATGCCATGCAGTTCAAGTACAACTATGTGGACAAAAAGACCCAGTCGTTGCCGGAAGGCGGGCGTGTCCGCACGCGCCTCGCCCTGGTGGGGAAGATCATGGGCTTCATAAAGACAGAGCTGCCCAATCTCATCACCGACAACTACATGTTTGATCGGAATCAGAAGGTAAGCGAGCTGAATCCGGCGGGCTATGTGCATAAGTTCGACAAGAACGGCGAGGAGTACATCGAGCCGCTGTTGAAGATAGACGATGTCAGCAATTATCTGCAAGACCGTCTGGGCATAAGCCTCCATATCAACGACAACATAATCAGCGGCAAGCGCAATGTCTCTATTGACGGCCTTGAAGATCCATGGCGGCAGATACTGGACTATGTGGGCAAGGTCCTCAAGACGTTCGTGTCGGAGTCGCTGGACCTGTACATCGAGGCAGAGGCGAAAGGCCTGGAGGAAAAGTACCCCAATGCCATCGGCGGCGCATGCATGGAGGCAAAGATCGAGGACCTCATGAATTTCAAGTGCACCTACTTCCTGGAATCGGGTCCTGCGGCCTTGCACGATACGGCAATGTCGCTTGAAACGTGCATGGGCAAGGAAATCCAGCTGCTGATCCAGGACGAGAAGGACGACGCAAAGAAGACCTGGGAGAATGTCGCGGACAGGGTCAAGAAGAAGCTTGTCGGCGAGGTTCGCCCGATCTGCACCGCCGAGGTCACGAGGGACAAAGACGGCGACATTACCAACGTCAAGTACAAGCCCGTCCTTGACCTCAACGGCCAGCCCGTCGTCCGCGAGGTCAGGGAGGAAGACCTTGACGAGATCGGCGAAACTGTCATGGCGACGATAATCCTGGGGGTATGATTCGCGACATGTACGATTCGTCCACTGATAAGAAGGACGGCGGCCTTACCTATGGCCGCGCACAGCTCATCGCCGCGAAGCCGGACGCCGCCGAGGAATTCGCCGCGATCGACAGGAAGGCCGACAAGTTCGACCTTTCCTTCGGGGCGTTAAAAGACTTCATCCTCGGCAACGATGACGACATGTAACCTTCCGCCGCACGTTCACCGGTTCGCCAAGTAGGACGTGCACCCTGCAGTTGACGTTTGTTCGTGCATGCGCCTGCCATTGACGGCGGCCGCTGCATTTGCTATACTTTACTTAAACTGAATTAAGTAAATAGAGATTAAGTAAATGAACTTCTTCGGCCGTGAAAAGGAGATCGAGATACTCAGGCGGGAGCGCAGCCTCTCGATGGAGAATTCGCGGTTTACCGTCCTGACGGGGCGGCGACGTGTCGGGAAGACGGAGCTTGTCGACAAGGCGCTGAACGACGGGCATGGCGATTACGTCTATCTTCTCCTGACGCGGCAGACGGAACGCAACCTGACGGCATCGCTCCAGGAAGAAGCGATCCGTGCGCTTGGAGGACGGTTGAAGATCTACGGAACATGCCAGAAGCTCAGGGATCTTTTGCGGGAGATCATGCGCCTTGCGGAGGAGCGTCCGCTGACTCTTGCGATTGACGAGTTTCAGGAGATGGACAGGATAAATCCGGGATTTTACGGCGAGCTTCAGGGGCTTTGGGACGAGCTCAGCAGGAAAGTCCGTCTGAACCTAGTTGTGAGCGGCAGCGTCAACCGCCTGATGAACAAGATATTCTTCAGCTACGGAGAGCCTCTTTACGGACGGAACACTGCGCATCTCAGGCTCAGGCCCTTCCCGGCATCTCTTCTCAAGGAGATACTGTACGCCCATTCCCGAAAGTTCTCGAAAGACGACGTTCTTTCCCTTTGGACGATGACTGGAGGCGTCGCTCGGTACGTGTCGCTGTTCATGGACGCCCACGCCTTCACTAGGAAGAAGATGATCGACCTCTTCTTCTCCGAGGCATCTCCTTTTTTAGAGGAGGGGCGCTCGATCCTCATGCAGGAGTTCGGCAACGATTCCGCCACGTATTTCACGATTCTTACATCCATTGCCGTCGGCCACACGAAGTTTGCGGAAATAAAGAACGATCTAGGCTCGGATGTAGGCGCGTATCTCTCCAATCTGGATCGGAACTACGGCCTCATCCGCAAGGTCAACCCTGTCTTCGCCCCGCCCGCGAGCAAGAACGCCGTATTTCGGATTGACGACCCGTTCCTCAGGTTCTGGTTCCGGTACGTATTCAAGTGTGCGCCTTATGTCGAACGGGGAATGTTCGAACGGCTTCAGGCGCTTGTGGCCGAGGATTTCGACGTTTTTTCGGGGCATGCCCTTGAACGGTACTTCGAGTGGAAGTTCACGGAGGAGGAGCGCTACACGTGCATGGGCGGATGGTGGGATCGCAGGGGAGAAAACGAGATCGACCTTGTCTGCGAGGATGAAACGGCAGGGCTTATTGACTTCTACGAGATAAAGCGCAAGAAGTCTGCGATAGACCTTGCGGCACTGGAGGCGAAGTCCGTGCGCTTCTTCGAGAAGCATCCGGAAAAACGCCGTCTCAAGCGCCGGATTCTCGGACTTTCCCTCGATGACATGTAGTTTCCGAACCGCCGATGCGGACATGTAACCTTTCGCCGCGCGGCGTGTAGACAAGGCAGAGACAATTTCCGCATTTCTCACTGTTTCGACTTCATCGGCATCGCCGACAGAAAATGCTATAATGTGGAACAAGGTAATTAAACATAGCAGGATCAGCAGGAGAAACTGGCATGGAATTCAAGGAATTGCTTGCGGCTTTTGCCGCGAAATATGGAATTAAAGGCCTCGACGGCGCCGACGACGTTGTGGAGCTTGACGTCGAAGGCATCCGCTTGGAGCTGTTGAATGATTCGCAATCGCGGAGCATAGTTGCCTGCGCCGAGATCGGACACCCGCCCCCGGACTCTAACGGTGCGTTCGGTGCCTTGATGCTTCAGGCCAATTTCCTGCTGTGCGCTACGGAGGGCTCGACGCTCTGCCAGAACCCAGAGACCGGCGCATATGCTCTCGTCCGTCCTTTCCCGTTAGCGTTGGCGGATGTCGAGTCACTCGCCTCCGGCTTGGAATCGCTCGTCAACCAGACGGAAAACTGGCGCAAGGTGCTCTCGGGTCTTCGCGAGGCCGAAGCTGTGCAGTCCACGGCCCCGGAAGCGAGCGATTCGCACCAAGAAATGCTTTCAAGCGGATTTTTTCATGTGTAACCTTTCCGCCGTCCGCGTGTAGACAGCATGTCACAGCAACTAGGAAATCAACTCTAATCCAAGGAACAGTACGATGCTGGCACAGGTAAACTCGAACTACAGCGCCAACTTCCAGAAGTTCGTGGATTTCGCGAACAAGGCATACGCGACGAAAGGCGAGGATACGGTCGCGCGCTTCTCGGGAATGCCGAGAGGCGACTACAAGGGCACGTTTGCGTCGTTCTGGCGCACGTCGGACATGAAGACGGCGAACGACCAGGTGCGTGACCTCTTCCGCAAGACAGTCGCGGACATGTTCGGCGGCGAGAAGTTCATCCCCGATATCGTGCGCGACAACATGAAGCTCGAGGACTTCGGCAAGGGCAGGCCGCTCACCGCACGCCGCATCAATCTGGTGAGGGTCGCCATCGACACGCTTGGCGGCGGCAAGTTCACGGACGCGGCGAGCGTCAGCAGGGCTACGTCGATGGGCTATGTATCCTCCGAATTGCCGAAGCTCGCGCGTGTCGCGAACATCTACCAGCAGGCGACGGGCTGCACCGACGCGGAGGCGGAGGCCGCCGCGCTCGACCCGAGCTCGAAGGCGCGCCGCCTCTTCGACTGCGGCGGACGCTTCACGCAGAACGCGGAGAACTTCAAGAAGGGCCTCGCCCTCATGGAGGACTTCCAGGGGTGGTTCGCCAATGTCTGCGCGGAGATCGGCAATGGTCCCGGCGTGACGGCCAAGTGCATGAACTCCTCCATAACCGGCACCTCCTACACGCGGGGCGCCGAGAAGTTCATCTTCGATGAAATCGCCGTCAACGAAAGCATCCCCCTCGAATCCGAGGACAAGGAGGCGGTTTTCGGCATGGAGAGAAACCCCGCGGCCCGCTTCGCCCTGAGCAGAGTCGCCGACGCGCACCACGCCACGCTGGCCCAGATGCCACAGGCGCAGCGCGACCTTCTCTACGCGGTCAACGACCTCTTCCATCCCTTCGACCCGAGCGGACGGAAAGGGACGGAAATTGGCCAGGGCGGAGTCTTCATCGGGCGCGTACTGAAGCACGCCGACGAACTCGCCGCCCTCAAGGCCGCCGGCAATCTCACGCGCGAGACCGCCTTTGACGTGCTCTATTCCGACCTGCCCGAAAAGGGCAATCGCGACGCCGAGGCCGCAAACCTCGTCGAGGACGTTCTCATGGAGCGCCTGCCCGACAGCGGTCAGATAGTCAGGGCCATCCATATGCTCGCGGAAACCGGCGCAACCCTGGACGAAGTGCTCAACGCGATGGCGAGGAACATCGCCCTCCCATTGGCCCCCCACGTGTCCACCGTCTCCAAGTCCCTTGCGTCCTTCGGCTTGAACGGCGAGGGCGGCATCAAGTCCATGTGCGGCGACATCCACCGTCCCTCGATGCCCACCTTCACGGCTAACGGCAAGGAGCCCGAGGGCGTCCGCAACCGCTACGTCTTCAAGTTCGCGGACGAAACGCTAGAATGTGGCTGCACCTCCGAGGCGGACGCCAAGCCCGTGATGGAGCGCATCTCCGCCAAGCTCCGCGAGCTCTGCACCCCGGCCCACCCGAATCAGCTCGACGTCGTCGCCTATTCCCTCGGGCAGGGGCAGCTCGGCCAGCTCAAGTGCCTCTTCAACCATGGACTCTTCGTCAACGAGCATATCCCGGTCGAGTACACCATCTCGAAGAACCAGGAGACCGGAGCCATCTCCATCTTCATCAAGGAGCCGGAGAACTTCCCCGTCAAGTTCAACTGGACGGTCACCGTCGGCGTCGATGGCAGCTGCGTCTCCACCCCGATGCGCCTCGACCACGGCCAGTACGAGGCCGAGGCAATGAAGCACGTGCAAGAGATCGCGGACAAGATGCCCGGCAGAGACAAGGTGGCAGCCGAAAAACTTGTCAAGGAGATGCTCGCGTACTGTGGCGACGACTTCGACCTCAAGGAGGTTGTCGCGAAGCGCATTGCCAACATGAGCATCACCGCAACCGCCCAGCTGCGCACGACCGAGAAGATAAAGGAGAAGATAGACGCAGTCGCCGCCAACTTCAGGGAGCTCCGGGAGCTTTCCAAGGGCAATCCGGCCATCTACGAGGCTGGCAGGCGCATGATGGTGGGCATGGACGGCAAGACCTTGCCTTCGGGAATAATCGCCAAGCTCATCGCGGAGGCGTCAAACGCGAAGCTGGACGCCATCCGCAAGCTCTCGCCCCGTTCGTCTGGTGTCGAAATCCACCGCGCAGTCACGGAGTTCCGTGACAATCTTGTGCATGCCATGACGGTAAGCGGCGCCGAAGAGGCGACGGGCGGTCCGAACGAGAAGCAGGCGTGCCGCAACTTCTTTGCCGCGGTTATGATGGGCCGTTGCGGCGCCAATACGCTCCGCGCCATGCAGGGTGCCTTCAAGGGCGACATTCCAGGCAAGATGCTTGCGCTCTACGAGGACATCTCGCACGGGCACCAGAACGAGGGGCTTGAGCGCGAGGTAGCCAACGAGTTCGAAAACGAGGCGGGCTCCCACATGATGAACATCGCCAATCTCAAGGGAGCCATTGATGTCGCGCTCGACGGCGATTTCGGCGAGGACATCGAGATATACACCGGCCAGTTCAACGCCGACGAAATCGGCGGTTCGGAGATTCTCGACGACCTCGTGAACATCGCCTCGCGCTAACGCAAAAAATTCGCAAAACAGGGGAAACGACGATGTTGAAGAACATAATGCACGTCTACGACATGGGCGAGATTGCGATAATTGAACTAGTGTGCACGTCGCAAAGCTGAAACGGCGAGGAGCTGTAACCTTTTGCCGCGTGGATTGTATACAAAGTAGAAAGGAGCGAATGCAATGAGCGGACTAAACTCTTTAAGCGGACTCAACAACGTGAGTGTGGACTTTCGGCCCGTAATCGGGCCGGATGTGAAGAACACTGGCAACACCAACCAGCCCCCGCTGGAAGTTGACGCAGTCCCCGAGAACGCGCCGCCAGAAAAGGCCGAGGCCAAGAGCGTCGTCCGGGAGTTGGACGTACTGTTGCTGAACGCGGCGGGCAAGTCAGTCTCTGCGGACGTCACGAAGAACGTCACGGCGACAGGCAAAGCGCTTGTCGACATTGGTTTGCTGAGCCAAAAGGATGTTTCCAAGCTCGAAAGTCTCGCCGACAACGCTACGGCAAAGCTCAAGGCACTCGACAAGTTTTCCGGCAGGGAGCTCGCCAAGGCGCTGATGCAGGACAAGTCGGGCGAAATCGTCTGGGGAAAGAGCTTTTGGGGCATGAACTCCGTTGCCAAGGCGGTGAAGGATGCGATCGAGTCGCAACAGGCGCTGTCGGAGGCCATCGAAAAATTTGGCCAACGCATAGCCAAGAGCGATAAGGTGAGTGCCGAACTGCAGAATGCCTTTACCGAGGTGCAGTTCCAGTGCGACAGGCGCGTGTCGGAGATAGACTCCATCGTCTTCAAGATGTATGCGCTCGTCCAGCAGGACGTCGTGGACAAGGTCGATGCCGACCCCCAGATCACGGCGCTTTTGAATGCGACGTTCAAGGAGCTTATGCCGCGCGAGGTGATCCTGAGCCACGGCACGGCAGAATCGCTCGAATTGGTCAACAAGACTTTTGGCGAAAAGATGCGTCCGCTCGCAGAGAAACTGGACGACTTCGCGGCAGACGGCTCCAAGGTGCTGGGCAACGAGGAGATACTTGCGCTCCAGCGCGACATGGAGGAGATGAAGAGCGCCCTTGAAAACGTGCGCAGGAACGGCATCAACGAGACCGTGATGACAAGCCACGAAGGCATGGAGCTTCTCGACGACAACGGCGTTGCGATCAAGAAGATGACTGAAGTCGATTCGTCTCTCCTCGACGAGATGGAGAAGCTGCTTGCCGACGTCTCGAATCAGATCGCTGACGCGAGGAATGTCTCCGTCAAGAGGTCGCGGCAGATGTTCTTGGAGGAGGTGAAGGCAATGCTTTCGCCAGAAAACGCGCTCGGCGGCGACAAGGCAATGTCATCTGGCCCCGCAACGGGCAACGGCATCCTGTATGATTTCAAGCTTGTAAGAAAGGAGTTCGTCGAGCTGATACGCGATTTCGCGCTCGGCAAGCTGCCGATGGAAGAGTTCGACGGCACGTTCAACGCGTGCATCGCGAAGTTCCGCGAGGTGTCCGCCAATCTCGAGACGGCCCTGGTTTCGGTAGGCATCGACGAGACCACCTCGAAGAGCGTTGCCAAGGCTGTGAAGGGGATTCACCTTGTCAAGGCGCAGTTCAGGGCTCTGATGGAGTCGAGCGAGCGGCTGAAGAACGGCGGGGAGGACCCCGGGCTTGCGACGATCGACGTGCGTAGGATCATGCTCGGCGAGGTCGGAATTTCCAATGTCATTGAGGCGAAGGTCCGCGGATTCAAGCCAGGCGACGTAGATCCCGCGACCGAGGAGTCGAACATCGCAAGTTCCAAGACGCTCGGCTCCGGAATGGCGGGAAAGACCTATCTGCTGACGACGAAGTCCGGCGAGGAGCTTGTGTTCAAGTCCGAGTTCGACAGCCGCATCGGCATGAGCAGCATGCTGCTCGGCGCGAACGGTGCCTACAGGGACGCGCAGAAGACGGTGAACCTGAACCTCGCCACGCAGGACACCGCAAAGGCGTTCGGCTGCGAGGATCTGGTGGTCAAGTATTCCGTCGGCAGCCACGCCGGGCAGTTCGGCTTTTTCATGGAGAAGGCCAAGGGCTACTCTGGCGGCGATTTCTCGAGAAAGCGCAAGATCGACGGCGGAAACGGCATTGCGCCGGCCAGCATGCACAAGACGGTCCCGCCGGGCCAGGAGCAGGTCAACATCCAAGGCGCGATCGCACAGAAGCTCAACAGGCTGATGTGGCTTGACCTCATCACCGGACAGGGCGACCGCCACTGGGACAACTATTTCGTCGACGTCGAAAAGAACGAAGAGAAGAAAGACGACTACGGCAACGCCGAATACGACGTGACTGTCAAGGCGATCGACAACGACGCATCGTTCGCCGCGTGGAAGATCGGCCTCCAGAAATACGTCATAGACAGGAACACGGTTGCGAGATTCGGCAGGAATCTGAAAAAAGTGTGCGAGAACGTCCTCGGCAAAGAATGGGAGAACGAATTCAACGTCCGCGTGTCGAAGGATCCCGGCATCGTGAAGAACGCCAAAGACGGATCCCTGACGATTGACTTCGCGAAAGTCAAGTCGCCGGAAGTCAAGATGGCGATCATCAGGACGCTCGGCATGCAGAGCGTCGCGCTGCCGGAGGAGATCGACGAGGACTTCTACAACAAGCTCATGGAGATGGACAGGGATCCCGCCAAGAAGCAGGCGTACCTCGGCTCCCTCGCGTCCAGAATATCGCCGAAGGCGCTGAAGGCGACGGAAAACCGCCTGAACGAGGCCATCGAGCACGCCAAGAAGCTCAAGCAGGACGGCAAAGTGTACAACGCGGAACAGTGGAAGATCAATAAGAATCTGCGCTGGATGTCCCCGATTGAGCCCGAGCTCACGATCAAGAAGTCCGACAAGACGGTGGTCACGGTCAATCGCAGCATAGATTGCGTGAACGACTTCCTCGTACAGGACTGTCCATCGTACTTCAAGCGCGACTATATGCACCTGATGTTCAATAAGCCCAAATCTGCCGTATAAGGCATGCTTTTCAGGAGGGAACAATGGAAAACGAGAAAGACATAGAGGCGAGGCGCACGGAGGCGGTCGAGGAGCTGAGGTCTGCTTTCGCTGAACTTGAGTCTGGCGAGGGGCTGATGCGCTTTGTCGGCGGGCACGGCATACAGAGCCGCGTATTTGAGTTCGAATGGAGCGATCCGGAGCTCGATATATCTTTCCGCATCCCGTACGCTCGCGTCCTGTCGGACGAGGCGTCGCAGGAAGAGGACAACGTGGAGATCGGCGCGGCGATAAGGATGGCCATACTCCTCTTGACAACGGCGGGACACATGGAGTCGGCGTCGCGGATAGAGGTCTCGTGCGACGACCGCGGCACAACGTATGCGGTTTACGCGGCTAACGGGGAGATCGAAGATTCGGGCATGGACTGGGAGCCGCTCGTCAAGCGCTTCGAGGCCGAACTTGGCGATGACCTAGGGTCCATTTCCATAATCTGGCCGTAAGCGGAGAAAGGATGTCGGACGTGAATCCCTCGCCTTCCTGCCAGACTCTGTTCAACACGGACTGGAGGCGTGTCACGGTTCGGTAGTTTGGCGCAATCAGACGACCCTCCGTAGCAGTTCTGCCCTTCGTCAGCTCTTCATCTCGCCTCTCCAAGAGCAGAACGGTCGCGGTCTCTGCGACTGCCAAACCCACAGGATTCCGGAGGGTGAGGGTAGATGGCTCAGAGAACACTATTTACGCATCAGCCTTCTACATCACATAAAAGTGACACTTACCGCACACCGCCGCAAGGGTCTGTCCCCACGGGGATCCAATCTGCATAACTCAACACGAAGCGATGAAATCTGCCGGGGATACCGCTTTCACTGGTGACGCGGCAAAATCTGCCACATTTCGGGTAACGATACGTTCGCATCCGGCCGAGACCGCCGCTGACGCAACAAGCGCATCCTCAAAATCAGCCATGCCAAAACCACGCGCAGCGGCGATTTCACTCTGCCCGATGGCCGCCACACTGAACGAATCAAACACCCATTCCATCGCACCATCGCGCTGGCTACGGTTGGCAGCAGAACCGAGAAGATAATAGATCGTCGGATAGGCATGAACCGCCAGAAACGGAGCTTCACCCAGTTCGACAACCTTGAGGAACGCAGCCTTGGAAGCCTCGTAGAACGGCTTGCGTCCGCCTACAATGTCAAGAACCACGTTTATGTCAAGCATAACCCTCATGCGTGACGCCTTTCGACAAGTGTTCGCCGGCTTTCACCACGCTCCACATCTAAAGGCAGAGAGATTGCAAGCGAGGAAAGCCGGTCAAGCGACCGCTTTGCATTCCTCACGCGAACCTTGATTGTCGATGCCACCGTTCTGGACGCAGCCAATGTCCGTTCAACCTCCTGATCGTCAGGGACAGGGAGCGACTGCAGCAGAACGCCCCCGTCTGCGCCAAGCATAAGCAAGGTGGTCCCAGGACGCCAACCATAGCGTTTCCGCAATGCATCCGGCACAACCACCTGGCCTTTGGAGGACATCTTTGCCGTTTCTATCGTGTACACCACAAACTCCTTTCATGTAAGACGAGTAAGAATATACCACTTTTCAGCCTTCATGTCAATGTGGGGAGGTGCTTTATCCCCATCCTCGCGACGGCAAAGGACCTGTCCCCACGGGGATCCGCAGGGCTGTCCCCGCGCAATTAGGGTAGCAGGCTTGGAGGGTGAGGGTAGATGGCTCAGAGAAACACTATTTACGCATCAGCCTTCTACATCACATAAAAGTGACACTTACCGCACACCGCCGCAAGGGTCTGTCCCCCAAAAACAAAGGGTCTGTCCCCACAAAGTCCAAAACATCGTCTTCATCCTATCCGTTTGACGGCATCGCCCAGCTGATCCACGGCATCAAGATACCGTTGTCGGTATTTTCCACCATCAGCATTCGTCACGTCGCACCACGGCGCATGGAGAAATCCAAGAAGATGCTCCTTCGACACGTTCTTCAGGCAATGCTCGACAAGTCTGGGGAAGTTCGTCTTGTATCCACAATTGGAACCACAGGCAATCTGGTCAAACCCCGCTTCGTCCAACTCCTTGAATGCGCACAGCGTGTACGGCTCGGCGTAAGGTCCTTCTCGCATTCTCTTGTCATCGCGCTTTTCCCACTGAGAACCGAATCCGTCACAGTAGTACCACGGCGACTGCAACACCGAGCGCGGACACTTCGTTAGAAATTCGTCCTTGTGAAGCCACTCCTTGTCGCTCCAGATCCAGGCGCGGGAACCATGCCGTTCAGCCTCCTTGGCTGTGTACAACATGTCGTGCCACCACAGATCGCCCTGACGGACGGCCAGATACTGATAGTTTCCCTGTCCCTTAGCAGTCTCCTCGTCCCAACCAAGATGGAAAAGACGCGGATGGTCGAATATTTCCGCCGTGTCTTTGATGAGATCCGCAACGACACGGTAATACGTTTCCGTTGACAGCATCCTTGAATACTCTCCCAGCCATGGATCGTGGCTGGAACTGAAGTTGAGCTTTGGTATCGGCTCAATCCCCATCTTTCGGAGACGTGCCAGATTCGACTGCATCTTTTCTGGACTCCATGTCCCCTTGACGGCAAGTTCCGGATGGCTGGGATAGAACAGGGCTTCGCCCAGATCCATGACCAGCATGTTGGCTCCGCGCTCAGCCATCCGTATGGTTATCTCATTCCAGATGCGTTCGTCGCAACGCACATGATCCGCAACCGCGCCCGGACGCTCCCACATATTGGTGCCGCGCTGTATCAACAGACCAAAAGTCATTTCCTATCCTTTACGCCTCAACTCACCAGCATATACGGCTGGGAGAAAAGCTCTTCACCGCAGCCGTCGAGCGCATATGCCTTGACGCGCGCAAAAATGTGCGCCTTTGCCCGGGGAGCGCTATATTCATATACGCCCTCCATCGTCCATTTGATGGAGGTTGTCTTTTCAACCTTCTTCACGACACCAAGGGCCGTGATCACCTCAAGCCGCGCAGGCTTGTCGGTTTCAGCCTCGACCGTCGTGCCGTTGAATGCGATGCGCGTGAACTTCAGTTCGTTCAACCCGCGCTTCGCTCCGTAGAAATTCCCGTCTCGATACGCCTTGAGGCAGGCGTGGGCGCTACGCTCCGGCGTGACGATCACGTTCACGCCGAACGAACCATCCTTGTTGCGGATCTCATGATCCGGCACAAAGAACCCAAAACACTGCCGTCCTGTCGACAGCACCCAGTCCCAGTAGCCTTCTCCGCCACAGTTCCTTCCTCCTTCGACCACTTCCAAGCCCAGCACACGCGGATCGTGGTCGAGAATCTTCAGCAGAAAGTTGCGGTCATACCCCGACCACACGGGATGGTTGATTGTCACGCCTCCGCCGTCAGGATAGATAAGCCCCTCTATCATGTGGTCAATGGCCGCGCTCCAGAGCTCACCGGAGCCATGGTTGTAGCCGCCGCGCGTCCTCGTAAGGAAGCTGACCTTCACCCCCTGGTCGAATGTGCCGGAGCCGAACATGGAGCCGGGCGAGTTCATGTGCAGACCGCCGGTGGAACTGCCATCCGAATGGCGGAAGGCGTGGTGTTCGGCGTTCGGCGCCTCCAGCACCCCCTCCGGCAACGGCCTGAAGATCTTGCCGCCTTCCTTGAACGGGTACTCCTTCTGCAGTTCCGGCGGAACATCCTTGATCCACTGCCCGACGATCTTGTTCCAGTCGAACGGACCCTCCACGCGCTTGCCGTTCACCATGACGGGGAAGTCATGATGAAGACGATAGTAATTCTCCGTCATCTTCACGAGCGGGTACCACGGCGCACTCGGATAGTAGTTGGAAAGCGTGATAAACTCAATCCGCTTCAGAATTTCGTCAAGATCCGCCTGTGTCGTACAGTGAACGTGCGTCGTGCCACGTATCTGGTGCGCAGTCGTCCAGTCTATCCCTTGATAGGGTTGCCGGTTGCGAGGTTCGGATGGATGCGCATCACCACGCACCTTTGCAGCGGTCGAAGGTGACCGACCATCTCCGAACACTCCCCCTGTCGCCGCAAGTGCCGACGAAATTGCCAGAAACTCTTTCCTTGTCATTTTCTCTCCTCCTTGTACTCTCCACTTTCCATGTTTTGATCTGTCATATTTGCTGATTTTATCATTGTGCCCTGGCTATTCCACTGGGCAAATGACGCGGAAGCCGTAGTTAATGGCGTAGTTCGTTGGCACATCAGCATCACGAAACGCCGGTCGGCAATAGCCAGCCGCGTTGCTCCAGCTTCCGCCCCGCTTTACGCGGGATGTGCCAGCCGCTCCGGACAGGGTGTTGGCAGGTGCAGCAGGGTTGATATTCACATTGCCGCCGTATGCAGTGATGCTTTCCATGAACCAGTCAAGGCACCACTCCCACACATTACCCGCCGTATCGTAGATTCCCCAAGAGTTCGGAGCGTACGAGCCAACGATTGCCGTACCGTTCGTCGCCCCGCACATCGCGGCTGGCTGGGCGTAGGACGTTCCGTTCTGCACCTTGCCGCCATTATACATATAACGTCCAAACTGATTCAAGTTAGCATCTGCGTCATTGTTCAGGACGCCTGAGCCGTCACCCCACTTCGTATCGCCATTACCCGCACGAGCGGCGAATTCCCATTGTGCCTCGGAAGGAAGGTCGAAGTCGATGCCTGTCTTTGTCCGCAACTTTCCGAGAAAAGAGTTCGGATTCGGGGCGGCGGGCCAGTTGTAGGCGGCATTGGCAGAATGGTTGGCTGAGCTGCGGATCTCGTTGTAGCTCACTGTTTCCACAGGGCGCATCGCACGGTCTACGACATTTTTGTAGTAAGATGGTGCGAGGCGGCTCGGCTGCATCAGATCCCATTGCGCTTGCGTGACGGGAAACACGCCGAAATAGTAGTTATTCGTGAGCGTGACCTGATGTGTCGCCTCGCGTGTCGCGTTGCGCGCCGCCCCTCCCTCCAGCGTGGTTGAACCCATCATCCAAGTGACATCCTTTGCCATAATCTTTCGCAGAACCAACATGCCGGTACGATAGTCCGGATTTCCCAGAATACCGCCCGGAAGGAAATCAACCGCCGGATAGTACTTCTGCGTATTCGGCTGAGCGGCAGCGGAGACGTCCACAACCATGTAGTCCGGCGTGTTGTCAAGTGCATATGCCGTCACCTTCGCGCGCGCGCCGCCGTTCGCCAACTCGACCTTGTGTCCTTCCCATGACTTGTCGGGACGCCACGTTATCGTTCTGCTGCCTTGCGGCACCTTCTTCCAGACGTCGCCCTGCGCGTTGCACACCGCTTCGCCGCCGATGGAAACCCAGTCGGCATCATTGGCAGTGACCGCGCCAGTCTTGTTTGTCTGCACGTCAAGCGTCACGACTGCGCCGTTCGGCGCGTTGTTCAGCTCGTATGTGATCGTGACCCTGCGTCCGGCGGACGACTGAGACATCGTTACGTTGGATACCTCAGGTGTGTCTGACGCCGTGGCGAATGCCGTGGCTGCAGAGGCCGCCACGCACAGAAGTGACTTCATGTTCATTGGATTGTTTCCCTTGTTTGTTCGTTGTTGTTAAGTTGACAAGCGTGTAGTCGTCTCCATCACTTGATGACGATCATGGTCGCCTGGGGTTTGGTCGTGTTCAGCGCAATTGCGACTGACGAATCGGAAGACCGCGAGCGCGCCTCCAGGTCGTCCGAGCCGCCGAAGGCCGGAACTGCGCCGGCGGTCAGCATAATCGCGTCAGAACTCGCCGAATGCGAGACATTTGCCGCCGGGTACGTGGCCGGGTCGATGAACTGGTATTCATCGCCGTCCGCCGCCGCCAGCGGCGATGCGGCCATAGCCGCCGTCAGCGCGGCTGCCGCCGCTCTTCCTTTTTTCACGGTTGATTCTCCTTCTGTTGGTGAGGTTGAAAGCTCGGAATCGGAATGAATGGAAGGGGATGAAGGCGCGTCAGAGGCAGCGGGTCCGAACGATGAATCCTCCGCACGTCCGGAGCGTGTCGCCTCGGTCTCCTCTGTCGCGATCGACTCTTTCTCGCCGTGCGTTTCTATCGCCTTGTTCACGACAACGGCCGTCGCGTATGACAGCCCTGCGAAGAACAGGGCGGCCAGCAGCACTGCGGCGACGCGGCGAATCTTGGCGAACAGCGTCCAGCGGCGTTGTGGCGCGGTGCGTTCGCGGAGGATTCCGGCGACGAACTCGTCCGCAAAGTCTTTCGGCAGGTGGCGTCGCGCGTTCCTCTCGTTCATTGCCTGGAACCAGCGGCGGTGTTCCTCGCGCTCGGCGGCGAAAAACGCCCTGCAGTCGTCGCAACGCGAGAGATGCAACTCCAGCGCCCGCTTGCGACAGCCCGCCAGCGAGTCGTCCAGCGCGTCTTCAACGAGCGCCTTTGCCTCCATGCAGTTCATTGTCTGTTGTCTCCGTTTC
Organism: Kiritimatiellia bacterium; assembly: GCA_017514235.1. Lineage (GTDB taxonomy): Bacteria > Verrucomicrobiota > Kiritimatiellia > RFP12 > UBA1067 > UBA1067. The sequence goes on from JAFWKK010000030.1 coordinate 17,020, forward strand.
CATTAGATGCGACCTGAGCGCCAATCGTTTGCGCCAGATGCCTCCGCATCAGTCTTTTTGCCTTGTGCAGCCGAAACTTCACCGTGCCTTCCGGCAGGCCGAGCGCCCATGCGATTTCCGGCACGCTCATGTCTTCGAAATACCTGGACACCGTCACGGCGCGGTAGTGGGCCGGCAGCGCGGCGACGGCCTCGCGTATCGCCGCAGCGTCGGCCTCCGCAGCGAGCCTTTCTGCAGGGTTCGGGCTTTCGTCCGGCAGGTCCGGCAAGTCGTCGGTGTAGGTGACGCGCTCCGTGCGCTGGGTGCGCCGCTCCATGCGCCAGAAGTTGAACAGGATGGAATATAGCCATGTGTAGAACGTGGAATTGCCGCGAAAGAGCGAGATTCGCTCTATGGCGCGCACGAGCGTACGGCTCACGAGGTCCTTTGCCAGCTCTTCGTCGAGGCAGAGACGGCAGGCGGCGTCATACAGTCGGTCGCCGTATTCGGCAAGCATTCGCCGTGCGCCTGTTTCGGGATGTACAAGTATCTCGGTCTCTATTTCCATTCTGGCCTATTATCTATTTAGATGCATGCCGTCCGCAAATCGTTTGCAGGGATTATAGCACAACTTCCGATTGTGTCGCATTGCATGGTGCGCGGCATTCTCGGCGGGCCTAAAGCCCGACACGAAACGACACGAAAAACCCCGCATCTCGCCTCCATTTCGCGGGATTTCGTGTGCCGCGACGCGTGGGGGATAATTTTGACCGTGCAGAACGTGTAGAACGTGCAGAACCCTACACGATCTACACGGCTAAAAAACCAGACCGACAGAAGGAATGGCAACGCGCCGTTCGCAGGCGTTCGTGGTCGCGCGTAGCGCAAATCGGATCGTTTGGCACATGTGGAACCGTATATGTGGAGTCGCGACGGTGCTGACATGCCGTGCTTCTGTGCATAAAAGTCTCGGTGCACCCGTCCGAAAAGTTGACATGGCATTTGCGCTATGAGAAGTGTTTTTTTGGTATAATAGGCCATATGCGAAGAATATGCCTATTTGTCAGCATGGCTGTGGCAGGGTCAACGACTGTCTTTGCCGACTTGTCAATGGATGTCGGTCGTTGGCATGTTTCGTTTGTGGATGAAGGAGCGCGGCTTGCGCTGGCTCATGCCGACGGCGCAGCGAAGGTAGAGGGGCCGCTCCGTTTTGAAGGCCCGGCCGCCGTGACGGGTGCTGGAGTCGGTAAGGATTCGACGATGTGTGAGTGGAGAGTCGTTTCGCCGCGCGATGGCGTGCCGAACCGCCTTGCACTCGTCGATGCGCGCGACAACGTGAACGGTTACATCGCTTTTCAACAGGAAGGCGAAGGCGTATCGTTCCTCCTCTACCATCGCACCGCGTTTGCCTACGAAGGCACGCTGACATTCGATGCGGCAATCCGTTACCGCGACGATGCCTACGCCTGTTCGCTTACGCCGGTGAAGGGCGACCGCGTTCTGTCGGTGAAAAGCGGTCCCGCCGTTTCGCTGAACGATGACGCGCTGTATTCGCCTTCGACGGACGAGGCGCTGCAGATGGTCGGCGGCAGGATAGTTGCCGACCACCGGCTTTCAGCCAAGCTTCAGATCGCCGATGACACGGCGAATACGCTTTTGTTCAGGGTCGTGAAAGGGTGGTACAAGAGCCGCTGGGTTCCGTATTGGCGTCCGCTTGACCGCAAACGCACCCCTAACGCGCCAACGGGCTGGCTCAGCTGGAACACCTACTTCGACACGGCCGGCTCGAAGGAAAATCTTGACGAGGCTCGCTTCGCCGCCAAATGGTTCAAGCCGTTCGGCATGGAGATATGGAACATTGAGTCGTGGCAGGACAATTCGCCGCATCTGCCAGTGAGCAATTACCATAACATGAATCTTGAGACTTACGCCGTTCAGTTCCCGGAAGGCATGAAGTGGCTGGCTGGCGAGATTCGCAAGCTCGGTTTCAAGCCCGGCCTTTGGATGGCGCCGTTCGGCACGGGCAGCACGAACTTCTACAAGGCGCACACGGACTGGTTTCTGCATGATGCGGCAGGCAAGCCGATCCGCTGCTGGAACGGCAGGTTTACGCTCGATCCTACCGTGCCGGAGGCGCGCGAACACCTGAAGCGCATCTTCGACAAGGCGTCGCACGACTGGGGCTACGAGTTCTTCAAGATCGACGGCATGTCCGGACGCAACCACGGCTACTGCGCACATCTCTACGAGCGCCCCGAGATCCGTGCGCGGTTCCACGATCCGTCGTGCCCGAATCCGTTCGAGCTTTGCGTGAAGGCGTTCCGCGAGGGCATCGGCGACGACCGCATCTTCCTTGCCTGCCAGGGCCATTTCACAGGGGCGGAGGCCGCGTATGCGGATGCGAGCCGAACGGGTGCGGACATAGTCCATCCCAACCAGCCGGTGAAATGGTCGAACATCCTCCTCCAGGCACGTTGCACGGTAAATCAGATATTTGCGCACGCGAACGTGTTCTGGTCCGATCCGGACTGCATGCTCGTCAATCAAGCGGCGCTTGCGCGTGAGCAGGCGCAGGTGGAGACGACGGTCGTCGCGTTGCCCGGCCAGCAGACGTTCGCGGGCGACAAGCTTGCGGAACTTGCACCAGACCGCGTGAAGCTCGTTCAACAGGCTCTTCCCGTCTGCCCGACGCAGCCCGCGAAGCTCTTTCCGCAGTTCGGACATTTGCCTGTCTGGGACCTGCATGTCGCGCGTCCGTTTGGCGACTGGCATGTCGTCGCGCTGTTCAACTGGAGTGACGCCGAGGCGCACATCGGCTTTGGCTGGGACGAAATCGGCGAGCCGAAGGAGCGTCGCTTTGTCGGCTGGGAGTTCTGGGGCGAAACTTATCTCGGCACGCTTTCAGGAAAGATGTCTGTCGCAGTCCCCCCGCGAAGCGTAAGGCTTGTCGCCCTGCAGCCGCAGACAGGCCATCCGCAGTTCCTCACGAGCGACCGGCACATAACGCAGGGCTCGGTCGAACTGAGCGATCAACGGTGGACGAACGGCACTCTCGTGCTTTCCGTAGAGACTGTCGGCGGCTTCCCGCAGACGATTCGCATTGCCGTTCCTGAAGGATATGCGCTCAAGTACGCTGCCGCGCCTGGTGCAAAGATCGCCACGACAACCGAGCATGATGGCCGCATCCTCGCCGTGACTCTCGAAACTGAGAATGCCGCAACGGTGTTGCTTTCACTCAATTACTAGCCGTCAATCGTCAAGAGAAATGAACAAGTCACTCTTCTACATCGTTGTCGTTGCCGCTATCGGCGGATTCCTCTTCGGTTTCGATTCAGGCGTCATCTCCGGCTGTGAGAAGGCCATACAGAATGAATTCGGCCTGTCGGCGTTCTGGCACGGGCTGATCGTCTCTGGCGCGCTGATCGGCACGGTCATCGGCGTGTTCACGGCTGGGCGCCCGTCCGACCGATGGGGGCGCAAGCCGACCTTGTGGCTGATGGCGGTTCTCTTTCTCGTTTCAGCGGTTGGCTGTGCGCTTACGCCGCATGACGGCTCATGGGGACCGCATCTGCTCGGCTGGTTCCGTTTCATCGGCGGGCTTGCCATCGGCGGCGTGTCTGTCGTCGTGCCGCTTTATATCGTGGAGGTCTCGCCGGGGAAGTGTCGCGGGCGTCTCGTTGCGATGAACCAGCTGAACATCGTCTTCGGCATTCTCGTGTCCTACATCTCGAACTATCTGGTGGCGCGGTTCATGCCGAATGTCGATCCACGTGTCGTCTGGCGCGTGATGCTGGGGGTGGAGTGCGTGCCGATCGCGCTGTTCATGGCTCTTCTGGCGACCATCCCAGAGTCGCCGCGCTGGCTTGTGCGAGCTGGACGCACGGAGGACGCTCGCGGCGTCTTGGAGCGCATTGGCTATCCTGAGATACGGAAAACTCTTGGAGAGATTGCGGAATCGTTGCGGGAGGCGGCGGGCGGTGCTGACGTCGCGCTCTTCCAGCGGCGCTACTTCAAGCCGATCTTGCTGGCGTTTCTGATTGCGTTCTTCAATCAGGTGAGCGGCATCAACGCCATAAACTACTATGCGCCGCGCATATTTCAGATGATATTCGGGGAGGGCAGCGAACTCGCGGCGCTCGCCGGGACAATCGGTGTCGGTGCCGTGAACCTCACGTTCACGATACTGGCGTTCCTTGTGATCGACCGATTCGGGCGCCGCGTGATGATCATAGGCGGGGCATCCATGATGATCCTCATGCATGGCCTTGTCGCCTGGCAGCTGTCTCTGCCGTCGCCCGACGCCGCGATAGCCGTAACTGGCATACTCGGTTTCATCGCTTTCTTTGCCATCTCGTCCGGCGCCGTCATCTGGGTGTACATCAGCGAAGTGTTCCCGAACGCCGTGAGGGCGAAGGGACAGGCCCTTGGCTGCTTCACGCACTGGTTCATGTGCACGCTCATTTCGTGGGCGTTCCCGGTGGTCGCCGAGAGGGCCGGAACATGGGCGTTCGCGTTCTTCGCGTTCATGATGGCGGTACAGCTCGCGTGGGCTGTCTTCTTCATGCCGGAGACGAAGGGCGGCACGATTGAAGACATAGAGAAGAGGCTGGGGATTGGTGGTTAGCGCATGGTGGGCAGTGCATAGCGGAGGGAGAAATGACTGAGAGAATCAAGAGCTTGCTGGAGAGGACATTCGAGAAGGAACAGAAGAAGTTCCGGCGGGATGTCGATTGGAGGCCGCTTCTGGAACGGTTCGTCGCCGATGGCATAGGCGACGAGGCGCGAGCGCGGATTGGGCTTGAGGAGATGCTAAAAGCCGAGACGCCAGCGTTCATGGAGGGCGAACGTCTTGCGTTTCTGCGCACGGTGCGCGAGATACCAGAACTCCATTCCGAGGAAGAGATGGATGCGCGTCGCGCACAGGGAGTAGCGTTTGGCGAGAAGGGCGTCGTGTTCAACCTCACGGCCGACTTCGGGCCGACTGTACGCGACGGCCTTGACGCGCGGCTTGCGGAGATGGAGTCGCGCCTTGCGAAGTGCCGCGCCGAAGATGACGCCGAGGGGATGGAGTTCATAGAAAACGCGATCCTTTCTGTGAGAGCCGTCCTGGACCTCGTAGAGCGCTACCGCCTCGCCGCCGAGGAGAAGGGGCTTTCCGAAATCGCCGCGACACTTGCGCAGGTGCCGCGCAAGGGAGCACGCACGTTCCACGAGGCCCTGCAGTCGCTCCGCATACTTCACTGCGCGATGTGGTGTGAGGGAGAATACCATTGCGGACTCGGACGCATAGACCAGTATCTATACCCATACTACGAGGGGGACGTCAAGGCGGGGCGCCTTACGGACGAGACGGCTCTTGAGGAACTGGAGGAGTTCTTCATCGCCTGCAACCGAGACAGCGATCTATACATCGGCGTGCAGCAGGGCGACAACGGGCAGTCCGTCATGCTTGGCGGCGTCACGCGCGACGGCAAGCCCGCGTTCAACGCGCTTTCGCGCCTGTGCCTCAAGGCATGCGGAGAGCTGAAGCTTGTTGATCCGAAGATCAACCTGCGGGTCGACAAGACGACGCCGTTGGAGGTATATGAGCTTGGCACGGAACTGACGGCAAAGGGACTCGGCTTTCCGCAGTACGCGAATGACGATGTGGTGATTCCTGCTCTGCAAAGGTGGGGCTATGAACTGGAGGATGCCCGCGACTACTCTGTTGCCGCATGCTGGGAGTTCCTGGTTCCCGGATGCGGCATGGACATCAACAACATCGACGCGGTGAGCTTTGTGGGGGCGTTGGATGCCGCTTTGAGAAATCTTACTCGGGGGCGCGGAGATGCGGAGACGATCTCGTATGAAGATGTCGAAGCGGAGTTTCTTGCGGAGATACAGAGGCGGGCGGATGCGCTTGTTGTGAAGTACGGGCATGTGGAGATACTGCCGGGGCCGTTCGTGTCGGTGATGTCCGCAGGATGCATCGAGAACGCCCGCGACATCTGCAAGGGTGCAAAGTACAACAACTTTGGCATTCATGGCACGGGCATTGCCGTGGCTGTGGATTCGCTTGCATCGGTGCGGGAGCTTGTCTTCGAGAAGAAGTTGGTTTCGCTCTCGGAACTGGTGAAGCTGCTCGATACGGATTTTGCCGGGCGTCCAGACGTTCTTGCGGCGGCGAAAGCTGCGCCGAAGATGGGAAATGCCGATCCCAGGGCGGACGAGACAGCCAAGCGGGTCATAGATTTCTGGGGACATGCTTTCGACGGAAGGCGGAACGACAGGGGCGGCGTGTTCCGTCCGGGGACGGGAAGCGCGATGTACTACATCTGGCACGCGCGCGATGTGCCGGCCTCTGCGGACGGACGGCTCAAAGGCGAGCCGCTTTCCGCGAACTGGGCGCCGGCACTGGATGTTCCGGTGAAAGGTCCGGTCAGCGTGGTGCGGTCGTTCACGGAGCCGGACCTTGGGCTTGTCTGCAATGGCGGTCCGCTCACGATCGAGATGCACGATTCGGCGTTCTTGATGCCCGATGGCGTGGAGAAGGTGGCGCAGCTCGTGAAGTTCTTCATAGGGCGCGGCGGACACCAGATGCAGATCAACACCATCAACCGCGAGACGCTTCTTGACGCACAGAAGCACCCCGAGCGCCATCGCCACCTCATCGTGCGCGTATGGGGATGGAGCGGTTACTTCATCGAACTTGACAAGCCGTTTCAGGATCAAATAATCAAGAGAGTGGAGCTGTAGCGGTTAGTGGCGGATGAAAGGGCGCATATTCGAGATAAGGGAATTCACGCTCCATGATGGGCCGGGAGTGAGGACGACCGTGTTCTTCAAGGGGTGTAACCTACGATGCGCATGGTGCCACAATCCAGAAGGACAGTCGTTCGAAGCCGAGACGATGACAAGAGCGAACGGCGAAAAGATCGTTTGCGGCGAGGACTGGACAGCCGATGCGCTTGCCGACGAGCTGCTGCGCAACGCCGACATCATGGCGCAATCCGGCGGTGGCGTGACATTTTCCGGCGGCGAACCGCTGGCGCAGGCGGAGTTCCTTATGGAGCTGATTCCACGCCTGAAGAGGATGGGGGTGCATCTTGCCATCGAGACAAGCGGTTACGCCTCTTCTCAAGCCTATCGGTCGGTCGTGACGCAGGTCGATTTCGTATATCAGGATGTGAAGCTTCTTGATTCCGATGCGTTCAGACGTTGGACGGGCGGCGAACTTGATGTCGTGCTGGCGAATGTCGCGTGGCTGCGCGGGAACGGAGTTCCGTTCGCTTTCAGGGTTCCTTGCATACCTGGCGTCAACGACTCGGCGGCCGACCGCGAAGCGTTCGTTGATTTTGCCGATGGAGCGAAGGTCGAGTTCCTTGCATACAACAAGGCGGCAGGGGCAAAGTACCCTATGTTGGGTCGGACGTATCCGTGCCCTCCAATGTCTTCCTAAAACTTCAGCAGGTGCTTGCGGAAGGCGATGGCCACGGCTTCGGTGCGGTTGGCGGCGCCGATCTTTGCGTAGAGGCTGTCGATGTGTTCCTTCACGCTTTCGCGGCCGATGCCAAATTGCTTGGCGATCTCTTGATTGCTCAGTCCGCGAGTCAGCGAATGCAGGACATCCGATTGGCGGGCTGTCAGCTTTGGGGCTGGAGGGTCTTCGTCGATCAGGCGCCTGACTTCCGAAGACACGGCGATCTTGCCGGCTGCGACGTCCCGGATGGCCTCCACAAGCTTCGCATATTCGGCATTCTTCGTTATGACGCCACTGACGCCGGTGTCCAATGCGCGGGCAAGGTCGTCGGAGACCGTCGATGTGGTAAGCATGAGGACCTTTATCGTCGGTTCGGCTGCCAGGATGCGTTCTGTCGCGGCAATGCCGTCAACATCGGGCATCATCAGATCCATGATGACGACGTCGGGCTTGAGCCGCAAGGCCATGGAAATCGCCGTCTCGCCATTGCAGGCCTCTCCGACGACATCAATGTCCGGCTCGGTCTCAAGCAGTGAAACAAGACCTGTTCTCACGATGGCATGATCGTCAGCCACCACTATCCTGTGCTTTGTCATGTATGTGCCTCGATTTCGTCGTTTGCCAGGTGGTGGGCGAGCGTCAGCGTTACCTTTGTGCCGCTTCCCCTAGCGCTTTCAATGTGCATCGTGCCGCTGAACTGCTGGATGCGCTCGGTTATTCCTTGAAGTCCGAAATGGCATTCCCGCACTCCGGGACGTTTCTCGGGATCGAACCCGACGCCGTTGTCCCTGACCGACATCATAAGCCGGTTGCCGTCAATGGTGCCGGCAATGTCGATTTTTGTTGCGTGTCCGTGGTTGATGGCGTTTGTCGCCAGCTCGCGGATGATGCGGAGAATCGCATGCGTCGTGTTGTCCGAGATTCGCGCCCGCGGCACGTTGAACCGCAGATTTAGTTTGGCGTCGTTAAGATGCGGCTGGAGCGCGATGCGAATCGCCTCGTTCATGTCGCGCTGGTCCAGGGCCTGGCTGCGAAGGTCGTGGATGCAGTCGCGGAGTTCGTTTCGGCGGCCTGCGGCGGCACATGAGGGGCATGTCGCCCCGCCTCACGTCGAAGAGCCGCGAGTTGGCGTAGTTGTAGACGCTCCTTTCGCAGAACCCGTGGAAGGCCTCCGGCTTCGCGGCCATCACGGCGCGGATCGACTGCCTTCCGCGCAGGACGGGATCCTTCAGCGCGGAGTTCATGTCGGCTATCATGGCCTCGTCGGCCTGCGCTCCGCGCCTCGCGCCGCTGAGGATGCCCCGGTAGTTGGCCTGCGCGGCGTCCGCGACGTAGAAGCGCTTCCTGAGCGGGCAGACGTTCTGCCTGTCGCATCCGTTGCAAACGTACGGGGCGCGGCCGAGCTTCGGGCATGTCCTCCTGACGTAGTCC
>JAFWKK010000031.1 GCA_017514235.1 Kiritimatiellia bacterium
CGTGACGGAGCAGGAGTCCATGCCCGTGACGTCAGGCAAAGCATACTTCACGTCGCCCGTCACCGTAAGCGTACCGATGCCGGAGAGCGTTGCGCGCGTCGCTCCGCCGTTGAAGGCCACCGTCACGTCGCTGCCGCCGAACGAGGCTGTGCCCGCGATCGCGCCGCCGTTCAGCTCCAGTGTCTCTGCGCCCGAGAGCGTCGCGCCGTCGAACGTCTGAACGTCGTCGCCGCAGACGGCGAGCGTCCCCCTGCCAGTCACGCTGCCGGAGAACGTCGCCGGCGCGCAGGCGTTGATCTCGCCGACCGCATTCCACACCAAGTCCAGCGCGCCCGCGCCGGAGAGCGGCCCGAACTTCTCGTAGTCCGTCGCAAGCTTCAGCGTCGCCCCCGCGCCAATCGCGACCGGCGACTTGTCGCCAAGCGAATCGCCCGCGCCCATGTCGAGAAGCGGCCATTTCTCCGACACCGAGAACGGTCCCAGCTCCTGGTAGTTCTTCGTCAGCACATCCTCCGTCGGCTCGTAGCTCCGCATCGTATCCACCTTGTAGTACGTGACGCCGTCAAACGAAACCTCCAGACTCCAAGTCCTCGGCAATCTGAAGTTCTGGGAGTTCTTGGGCGAGGTGCTGGTTAGCGAATAGGCATCGAACTCCAGCACTTCATGGGCATTGATCACGACATAGCTCGGCATGCCCCTTATGACGCATCGCTCCGAATTGCCGGCAGAACCATCGCCGCCCGAAAGGACATTGTTGCACAGGTTCGCCTGATTGCCGGCAAACACCGAAGACCCCGTTTGCGAGGCAGTCGTGGCGGATGGCCATTCAATGCGCTCGCCATCCTTCATGAGACTGATTTCCGATAACTGCCATCCCCATGAATTTTCATCCGCGTCGGGTGCGTATGTCTCGAAAACCGTGAACCTGACGTACTGAGCCTTGATCTTGCGATGCGTGTCGCGTGGCGTTCCTGATGCGAACAGAGACGGATCAAGCGTGTTGAATGCCGTGCCAGAAGACTGCGCACATCCGTTCAGAGCAAACGGCCCGCGCATTGCCGCATCACTGGAACCAGAGTAGCTTTGCGATCCGATGGCGCACGTCGTCCATGAACCGTCGGCACCTGTATCCGAGACTTCAACTTTCCACGATGTCGGAGTACGGTTTTCGGCGTAGGAGGTTGCAGGATACCATTCGTACGAAGCGAAAGTGACTCCGGTTACGGTATCAATCTCAACTGGCGGATACTTGTACGTTCCACTGGAATCCGCCTTGATCAACATACGCGACGTCGTATCCCCATCAATAAGAAAACTGGGCTTGGCCGTATGATCTCCGCCAGTTCCAATCTTTTTGGCAGTTGTTCCAGCCGGCCACGCAACCGTGCCACCATTCGTGTCCAAAAGAATGAATTCGTTCATGGTCCACGGATAGGATGTATCGTTGCCAGAAGCGGCAAGTGGCGTGATGCGGATGTATCGTGCCGTGACGGATGAGACGGTTGTCCGTCTGCGGGCGACTGTAAGCGCACCGCCGTGCACTTCAGTCGGCCCCGTATAGGATGAATCCTCCGTTTCGATTACGCGCTCGCCGCTCCCGCGCTTGACGAGGCCGAGTTGTCCGTTCGCGCCATCGGAGAGCTTGCCGAACAGATGCTCCCCGGCGCGGGTGTCGTCCAACAGCACCGATACGGGTTCAGAACCGCCGTTCACGATGGCCAGATTCTGTGCGCTCGTGACCGAAACGGGCTGCTCCGCATGGACGGATGACGAAAGAGCGAGTGAACCGCATAAGTAGGTTTGGCGCGCAGAAGCCGTAAACGTTCCCGTATAGCCGGAAAGGTCTCCCGGTGCAAACGTGCTGCCATCCTCGATGGATATTCCGCCTGAACCCGTCAACGAGCCAAAAGCCAACGGTTCCGTGCTGGAGAAGCGGGATGCTGTGCTCACGCCAAGTGAAATCGCCGTATTTCCGTTGAACGGATTTCCCGGACGGCTCTCCGCCGAGAAAAGGATGTTGGTGGACGATGTCGTCGCCTGCCGGGAATACCACTGGTAGTTGCGCCGGGAATCGGCAAGGAACCAGCCGTTGTTATCAACACGCTTCACATACACGTCCCATCCAGACGGACGATAGGAGGTATCCTGATCCGTCCCGTCGAACGGCGTGATCCTGTAGCCGTCAATCGCCGCAAGGTCGGATGTGGATAACGTAATCGTCTGCTCGCCCGTTGAGGCCGCCTGCCAATAAGAATTCGCCCGATTGTCAAACAGTTTCTCTACGGTATTATCTTGGGATGCCGTGGACGAAGCGGTTGCGCTGGCGATTTTCACCGGAACACCTTTGTAGGTCACGCTGATTTCGCCAAGACGCATCGCCTTCGTGCCATCAACCGGCGGCCGGAACACGAACTTCACGAAGTTAGCCCTGTCGAGAACCTGCAACCGCGAGGAGCCGATCATGGTGATCGACGAAAACGATGCCGAACTTGCCGCCAGTCCGGTAATGTTGAACGGATTGTCCAGGCAGCTGGCAATCTCGATCTTGCCGGGCGATTCTTCGAAAGTGCCCCAATAGTAGGAAGAGGTGGAACTTGTCAGCGTAATGACGGAATCACTTGACGATGTATTGATTATACGGCCATAGTTGCTTCTGTTTTCATCGCTCATGCCTGAAGCATTCGTGATGCGCAAGGCACTGAACGTCTTCCCGTTCACGTCAAGCGTACCATGAACGTGAAGGACGTAGCCGGCGCCGAAAGGATTGTCAATGCCGAGCTTGAGCGTCGCACCTTCTGCGATCCTCAGGTGCACCAATGTTGACGGAAGTTGGCTGACAATCGTTCCATCTCCCGAAGTGACTGTCAATGAAGTGTCTTCTATCGCGTACTCCGCGCCGGTGACGTACACCGGATCGTCGGCGAACGTGCAGAGCATCGTTGCAATCCCAATCATGGCTGCCACCGTTCTGACTGTCGTCATGTTCATTGTCGTTTGTCCTTTCTCATCATCATTTCGCAATTTTCATTATGAGGGTTCCGTAAACGTTCGTCTTAGCGGACGTCCTGACCGTAACGCGCCCGCCGTCCCATTTCGTGTCCGCCGCGACCCATTTCGCGCCGTCAAGGATCTCCACGTTTCCTCCGACATACGGTTCCGTCACCTCAAAGACAAACGAATCGGCAGGGTCGCAGGAGAGGTTGACCGCGTGTGCGAACAGCCGCCTGCCGTCGTCGTTCGCAAGGAGCATCACGTTCGCCCGGTCAATCACCCTGACCGGCACCACGCGATTTCCGCCAATGCGACGGAAGAGGCTCACGAGGAAGTCTCGCTTTGCGAAGCTGAATATGTTCGGCGACTTGCAGCCAGCCAGATTCACCGCCATCACCGCGATCTTGCCGCCCAGGGAGTTCTCGAAAAAGGTTATGGAAGGCTGATCCCCCTTCTTTGACGAAAACACGGCGAGATTCTCGGCTCCGTTCGGCGACAGGCGCGAAACGGCGCATCCGTCAAGGCCATAGTTCTGGTGGAACGCGCAAGGGAACGTTACCGGCTCGCCCCCCGTGACGAGGCGTTCGCCTGCAAAATCTATCTTGTCGCGCGGAACGGCCTTCACCCCGATGAGGTCTGCAAAGCCCATTTCCGTCAACGCCTCCGCCGCCGCGCCGTCGAGAAACACACCGCCGGACAGCAGATTCGTTATCGCGGCACCGTCCATGTACCTGAACGCATGATGCCCCGCAAGCAGCTTCACAGGCGACTCCGCCGTCGTCACCGGGATCCCGAGCCGGTTCAGCGTGCGATACCACGCCTTTTCGTCGCGCGGACGCTTCGCGTCCCACTTGTCCCCGCCAACACGGACATAGGGATTGAACGCCACCTGCACGCCAACGATTCGCCCCGTCGCCGCCTCATGCTTCACCGCCGCGAAACGCGCGGAGTCCTGCCTGTACATGTCAAGGTAATCGGGGGAGGTCGCAAGCGCATCGGCGCGGCCGCTGATGGCGTCAAAAAGCGGTTCCGTGTAACCCATCGCAGTCGTGGCCGATATCAGCGCGCTCATCCGCGCCGCAGATGCGTAGAAACGCGAATGCGGGCACGGATCAGCCTCATACAGCGTCTCCATGTCCGGATCAAGGTTCTCCTTCGACCATTGTGCGCAGAAGAGAAGCCCGGACGCTTCAACGGGAAAGTCATGTCCGTAGACCGCTCCCCACCACCGTATGGCAGGCCTGTGCCTCCCGGCAAGGATGGTCGCCATCGTCGCGGACTCCCGTTCAGGAAACCTTCCAGGAGCGCAATAGACAAGGCGCGTGTCGGGCGACGCAACGGCTACGGCGGCGACGGTCGCCTCGGCCATGCGCTTCAGGTCCTCGAACTGGAACAAGTGCCAGGCCATGCGAAGCTCGTCGCCGCGCCTGTCGCCGCGCTTAAGTCCTTTGACAAGCGTTGTGCGGTCTCGCTTGACTCCAGTAAGCTCCGCAAATCTGCGCAGATGGTCCTCGCAAAAGCACCCGAAGCCCCAGTAGCGGAAATCGTCGCCGAACATGTGGAACGGCGGTTTCGCCTCCGCGTCGACCGCAGCGCATTTTGCGGCAAAATCCCTGCGGAAGCCCTCGTCGCCGAAGCATGCCGTGAATTCGCGGAAGCTCCCGTCCTCGCGCGTGTACTTCTGCCACGGATGGTTTATGCCGCAGTTCATCGTGGGAAGCATCATGTAGCCGACATCTATTCCGTCGCTCGCCACCGCCTCCCTGACCGCACGCAGGGTACAGCCTATCTTCCTGTAGGCATCAACACCCATCATGCCGTTGATGCGCACGGAATGCCCAGGCGAGGAAAGCGCAAAACGCGATATGGCTCCGCGTTCCTTGATCGCCCTGAGCTTCTGTGCAATCGCCTTGGCGTCGCCGTTCAGGAGAGGCGCCGACATCGGCAGCACTGCGCCGCCGATTTCTTCCGCGAAGCACGCCGACGCCGCGAGCGCCGCGAAAACCGCAAGAAATATCTGCGCCATCTTTGTCATCAACCTCCTATTTGATCAGCAAAACCATTCCGCGCTTGAGTCCTGTCAGCGTCACGGTCGTGTCGGTGACGGTGACGTTCCACAACCAGCTGCGCGCGGCATTGACAAATTCCCCTGCCGCCAACAGCGACTGCGAAGCGGCCGGAATGGATGTCGCGGTAAAGAGCGTGACGGAGCAGGAGTCCATGCCCGTGACGTCAGGCAAA
>JAFWKK010000032.1 GCA_017514235.1 Kiritimatiellia bacterium
CAGATGGAGTTCGAGCTGCTTTCGGGGTAGACTTAACCGCTTCCGCAACAAGCATGGCCGCAAAACCTTCGGAATTCCGCAAAAACCGCGCGGGCCTTTCCGAGGGCTCGACAGCGTTTCCCAAAGGTGGGGATATTCCAGGACTGGCTTGCGGTGGGCAGATGACGTGAATTTATGGTAATATATCAGACGTGTGCCCGATAGTCTCCTTGATTGCCGCGTCAGTTCTTTCGCCGTTCTTCTTTGAGGCTGCGCCCGAGGTGCGCTCCACCTACGTGTCGCTCGGGAAGCTCGTCGAAGATCGTCCGATGCAGATCACGTCCGCCCGTGTCGGTGTCGACGCCGGGGCGTTCGGCCGCTTCGGCGTCCGCACCTGGGACGTCAGCTCCCTGACGGACCGCCGCGCCGACGCGCACCGCCATGCGCTCTACCACATGGAGTTCGGGCCTACGTGGCAGTACGACATCGACGTCGCCGAGGGCTGGCGGCTCAAGAACGACCTCACGCGGTCGTGGACGATCTACCGTGGTTTTGAGTCGGAGACGTCGAACAGGACGTACCACTGGTGTCAGCTGGACCAGTCGCTGGAAAATCCGTACCTTGTGCCGTTCTGGCGAATCAGAAAGTGCTTCCGCGGCAACGACTACTTCTACTTCAAGACAGGAGTTCGCAGAAAGTTCCCGTTCCTCGACGACTTTTCGCTAACGCCGTCGGTTTACGCCGAAGGCGGAAGTTCGCACGACATGAAGCGCGTGCTGGGCGACAGGCGCGACGGGAAAAAGTGGAACGACGGCGTGGCGTCCGTCTCGTTCAGGCTGGAGCTTGGCTGGAGCATCACGGAGAACTTCGCGGCCTTTGCCTATGCCGAGCAGTACGAGGTCGTCGGCGGTGATGCGCGGCGGGCGGTTCGCGCAAGCTCCTACCGCTGCGCCCACGCCGACTGGACCCTTGGCGGCGTCGGCCTTCGCATCAGGTTCTGAGAATGCCGCGCTGACGTTTTCATTACGCGGGGGGATTTGGTATAATCCTGTCATATCGAACGAGTGACAAGGAGAGTTGGACATGGCAACAGGGAAAACCAAGATGGGAAGCGGCAAGAACGCAATGGTTTTGCTGTCCGCTGTCGTTGCTTCGTTGCTTGCTTCAAGTGCCGCGTTCGCCGCAATGCCGGAAAAGAAGATCGTCCTCTACGGCTGGGACACGGGGGAGGCGTCGCTCGAGACGGTTCTCTCCAACGCCGACAAGTTCGCCGATACGGGGCTGGACGGCATTTCGCTCGCCATCAAGGGCAACCGCGCAGGGATTCCCCGCAAATCGCAGACGCGAGACTTCGCGTTCGTCGATCCGAAGTGGACGAAGGCCGAGTTCGCAAAGCAGATTGGATTGTTGCGCGAGATTACCGCCAAGCCGGGGCTCAGGCACTGCTACCTTCAGGTCGATTGGTCGCAGAAGCCGCGCCTCAGGTGGAGCGACGACGAGGCGTGGGACCGCGCCGCGCATAACATGGGCATTCTCGCATGGATCGCGAAGGAGGGACGCCTTGACGGCTTCTTCATCGATCACGAGGACTATTCTGGAACGCGGCAGTTCGAGCCGTGTCCGGAAGAAGGCGACTTCGCGACCGTATCGCGCCTCGCCCGCAGGCGCGGCGCGCAGATCGTCGCGGCGATGGCGGAGGAGAACCCCAACCTGCATCTCGTCTTCTTCTGGCTGCTGTCGCACTCCACGCGCTGGATAGGCGACCCCGAAAGCGACCTCGCCGCCATCGTCGCCCAGCGCCAGGATCCGTGGCCGGCGTTCGTGAACGGAATGCTCGACGCCCTGCCGCCGCAGATGCGCCTTGCGGACGGCAACGAATTCGGCTACCTCTTCCGCGCCGACAACAACGACTACATCATGGACAACTGGCGCCAGAGGCAGATGCTCGTGCAGCTAGTCGCGCCGGAGAACCTCATGAAGTTCCGCTCGAACGTGCAGGTCAGCTCCGGACACTACCTCGACTGCTACTCCAACAAGGACGGGCACTGGTATCATCCGCCGCTGAACGGTTCGCGCCTGGCGCGGCTGGAGGACAACCTTCATCAGGGACTTGCCTCCGCAGACGAGACCATATGGCTCTTCGGCGAACGGCGGCAGATCGTCAGGTGGGACGGCAATGCCGCGCGGTGGAACGGCGTGAAGACGTGGGAGGAGGAGTTGCCTGGCTTTGCGGACGTGATGCGGCGTTTGCGCAGCCCGCGCAAGTGGGCGGAAGAGAAGCTGGCCGCCAAGCGCAAGGACAGGACTCTCGTCAACATCGCGGCGAACGAGAAGGCGTTTAGCGTCTGGAAGGGCGCGGACTGCACCGGAACGCTGACGGTCGAACAGGCGGACGGAAAAGTTGCGCTCTGCGCGACGGGCGTGAAGAAGAGCGGATGTTTCCTTGTCGGCGTGCCAAACGTGAAGGTGGGGCAGTGGTATTCGATCGGGTTTGACGTAAAGGGCGAGATCGATCCGCGCTGCGGCGTGCAGTGGCAGAACAGGGGCGCATACGACTGGAACGTCCCTGCGAGATATCCGGTGTTCAAGCCGCTTCAGGACGGCTGGCGCCGCGGCACGATCTCGGTGCGCGTTCCGCATGGGGTCGACAGGATGATGCTGCATCTTTCGCCGAGGCACAAGTCGGCAGAAGAAAAGACGCATTTCGCTAACGTCGCCATATACGGTCTGGCGGATTGACCTGAATCTTTCAACCTCAAACAAGAAACAAGAATTAAGGAGAAAACGATGAAGAAACTGACGCTTGCCGCCGTTGCGGCGCTTTCGTTTGCGACGCTGTCCGGCAGCACCCGTACGGAAGCCCTGTTGGAGCGGCTCCACGGCCCGGACCGCACCTATGTGTTCTACTGCATGCACCGCGGCGACTGGCGCCACGCACCGGAGAACTCCAGGCCTTCCATCCTCGGTTCCATTGCACTTGGTGCGGACATGATCGAGCTGGACGTGCGCAAGACGAAGGACGGGCGCTACATACTCAGCCACGACCCGACGCTTGACCGCATGACCGACGGGACTGGCCTTATCGCCGATCACACCCTCGCCGAGATCAAGCAGCTCCATCTGAAGGAGTTCCAGGGCGGCAAGGATGCCAGGCTGACCGACGAGCGCCCCGTCACGCTGGAAGAGGCGTTGGCCCTGACGAAGGGCAAGATACTCGTCAATCTCGACAAGAGCTGGCTCGACTACCGCGGCATCGCGCAGGTGCTTGTGCGCGAAGGTGTGGGACGGGAGGTCGTGATGAAGGGCCCTGGCTCGATGACGCCCGACGAGGTGAAGGCCGCGTTCGGTCCGGACCTCTGGGCGCTCGTGGAGAAGAACGAGATCCTCTTCATGCCGATCATCTACGCCGACAGCATAGGGCAGATGGCGGTGTTCTACCAGTGGGAGGCGCAGAAGGTGCGGCCGTTCGCCTACGAGTTCGTGACCAACAGCCGCACTGACCGCCCGCTTCCTTACTTCGGCTTCGGCGAGAAGTCTCCGCGCCTGTGGCTCAACACGATGTGGGAGGGCCTTACGGGCGACCACACCGACAAGCGGTCTCTAAAGGATCCTGACAGCGGCTGGGGTTGGTGCCTGCGCCAAGGCGCCACGATGATCCAGACCGACTCTCCCGCCGAGTGCGGCGCATGGCTCCGCAAGGTCGGGCGCCATGCCGGCGAGTGACCGGCATGGTTCGCGCATTTCCGGAATTCAAATCATCGGCGCATCGGGAAACGAGTCGCCGGGAATGTATTGGCGGAATTCGGGCGGCTCGGGCTTGGCGCGCCCTTCGCGCTTTGCTATCAGGCAGTCCGCGACATAGGCGCCAAAGGCTACAGGGTCGTATTCGTATCTTGCCAATGTCACGGGAAACGCTGGCGCGAATCCCTTGTTGGACATTGTGACCACCTTGACCTCGTCTGGCACACTTACATGCTGAGCTAGCAAGGCGGTCAATCCTCCCCTCGCTAGGTAGTCGTCTCCAAAATATATCAGCTCCGGTCGGCGATGCTGGCGTGCGAACCGTTCCACGCACAATTCAAATGATTTGCGTTCAAGCTCCTCAAGGCTTTGGACATGCCGCTGCCTGCAAATCTTGAGGTGCTCCACCTTGAATCCCCTGCGTCGCATTTTCCTTGCCTCGTCTTCGCTATTGTTGATGTCAACATACAAGATGTTGCTTATGCCGGCGGCCTGGCAGCGTTCAAGCATCTCTCTCGGCACTTTGCCGCCGCAAGAATGTATGGCATCGGCGTCCGAAGGAGCTCCGTCCACTGTTATCGTCGGCAACTTTTTGCGAAGCAGTCTCGTCAAGGGCTCGTCGGGGCAGATGGCCAGGGCCGCATCGTATTTGTCCAGAAGAGCCTCTTTGATCGGATTTGCGTCATGGCCATGTCGGTGCGTCGGCTTGCGGCTTGTCGACAGGTATGAATACAGGAATCTGGCGTTAGACAGCCGTTTGCGCACCTCCGACATCATTGTGCCGAAGAAGTAGGAACCATCTGAGGCGTGTCGCTCGACGATGAAGAATCGTCCGTTCCACAGGGTTTCTCGCGCCGCCATTACCGAACACCCGACGCCACGGCGCGGACGGATCAGGTTCTCGGCTGCCAGGATGGCCATGGCTTCGCGGGGTATGCGCACGGAAATGCCAAGGGCGCGCGCAATCTCAGTGCGAGACGGCAGGACGTCCCCTGGCCTGTAGTGGCCTGAACGAATCGCCTTTCGGAATCCTTCCGCCACTTGATCAGAAAGGCTGTTGCAACCGTTCCTGTCCACTGCAAATGGCATTTGAATTCGTCGGCAGCTCTTTGCCTTGCTTCTTCCACTGCTCATGCTGGTGAGAATTATACCATAATTCAGACGGTTTCCCAACCGTGCGCCAAATGGTACAAAAGGCACATTATCCCCATTGCGCGCACTCAATCGCTTTGCTATAATTATGCGCGAAACGACAAGGAGGGAAAATCGGGATGGGCAACAAAGACCAGCTGAGACGCACCTGTGTCCGCACCCTCGCAATGTCTGCCGCTATGTTGTGCATGGCGGCATATGGCGGGGACGAGCCGTTGGTGCTGGCGCGGCGAGGTGCGGCCGGCGAGTATTCTATCCGCGTGCCGGAAGGGGCGTCGTCAAACCTCGTCCATGCAGCCAGGGAACTGTCTCGGTACGTCGAACAGCTTACGGGCGTCGCTCTGCCTGTGTCGGCCGGCGCGGCGGCGGGCCGCGAGATACGGCTGGCGGTAAAGCCCGGGCTTGGGCATGATGCTTTTCTCTTTCGTACGTCCGGAGAGAATCTCTATATCGTAGGCAACGATGATAGGGCGGTGCTGTTCGGGGTGTACGACTTTCTTGAAACCTACGGCGACTGCGACTGGCTCACGCCGGATCAGGAGTTCGTGCCGAGGCAGGAAGTGGTTCAGGTGCCGCGCAACCTCGATCGCATTTGCAGGCCGGCGTTCAGGATACGCGACTGCTACTATTCTGACGCCCGCCAGAGGCCGGATTTCGCCGCGAAGCTCAAGCTGAACGAAGACGACCCGTTCGACCAGTTCCTGTGGAAGTGTCACACGTTCATGCGGCTTATGCCGCCGGAGACGTACTACAAGGATCATCCTGAGTACTATGCGCTCGTGAATGGCGAGCGCAAGAAGAACGGCTGGCGCGTAAACCTGTGCCTCACCAATCCCGATGTGCTGCGAATCGTCACGTCGAACGTGCTGGATCGCATCGCCAAGGTCTATCCGAAGGTAAAGGTGTTCGGCGTGTCCCAGAGCGATTGCTGGGATCATTGCGAGTGCGCTGGCTGCACGGCAATTGACGAGCGGGAGGAGTCGCCTGCAGGGTCCAATCTCGCTTTCGTGAACGCTGTCGCAGATGCAGTGGCCAAGAAGTATCCCGACGTCATCATTGAGACGCTGGCCTACCAGTACACGGTGAAGCCGCCGAAGAACCTGAAGCCGCGCGACAACGTGATGGTGTGCCTCTGCACGGACATGTGCGACTTCTCGCGTCCGCTTGTCGAGTCGCGCTTCCGTCCGCGCGGGCGGTACTTCGTCGACGACCTCCGCACGTGGTGCGCGATCGCGAAGAACCGCGTTCACCTCTGGGACTATACGATGAACTTCCAGTACAAGCTTCATGCGTTCCCCAACATCTACTCCCTGAAGCAGAATCTTGAAACGTTCCTAGACTGCGGCGTGTCGGAAGTGTTTGAACAGGGGCCGTTGCCGTCGCGGCATCAGGCGGGCGAAGCGCTCAAGCTCTATCTGCTGGGGCATCTGCTGTGGAATCCGCGTCAGCCGCTTGAACCGCTGTTGTCGCGCTTCTACCGGCGATACTATGGCGCGGCGGGGAAGTGGATGCGTCGGTACATGGAGGAGCTTCACGCGGTTTCGCGGGTGCGCGACGAGACGGAGTGCCCGTTGATGATGTGGGGCGTGATTGATTCCCCCGCATTGCCGACGGATTTCTTCGAGCATGGCGCCATTTGGATAGCCAAGGCGGCGGAGGCGGTGAAGGACGATCCTGTGAAGAGCCGCAACGTGCGCTGGGAGATGAACGCCAACGACTACACGCGCATCATGCGCTCCGAGCAGCCGACGCCTGAGCTGAAGGCGGCGGCGGTGCGCATTCTTGAGGACTGGAAGAATCATCCCGATTCCGCGAAAATCAGCGAGATGGATACGGTTCTGGACGAAGCCCGGCAAAAGCTGGAGAAGTACGCCGAGGTTCAGATGCCGCCAATGTGACGGAAGAACTTGTGACGCTTTAAAGGAGGGAAAATGACTATGAAAAGACTCATCTTATTGAATCATGCTTGCATTCGTGCGGCTGTCGCCTTGACGACCGTTGCGATGGGATGCATGACTACATTCGGAGCAAGCGTCTGGAAGGATGCCGTGCTCTGGATGAACGGACCGGTTGATTTGAATGGCGACGGCAAGTGGAATGGCAATGTCGGAAGTCCCGTGCCGGTTAAGTGCGACGGTGCAAGTGCGGCAAGCGAACTGCCTGATGCGCGGCATGGCGCACGCGCCTACTCCGACAGTCAGGTTGTCAGCTATGCGACCGACAACCAGACCGTGTACGAGAATTCGGGCTTTCAGATTCGCACGAACGACGTCCATTTCACGGCGTGGGGCAACAGGACGGCGAAGTGGCCCTGCCTGTATCTGCCGCAGGCCCCAAGCGGAAACCCGGATGCACCCTATTCGCAGCGCATGGCTTTGTTCGCTGACGGTGGCTGTCCAATCACGGGAAACAACTGGTCGGTCCTGTTTCGCTGCCGCATAGAGGACTGCTTCCAGTATAACTGGGGCGGGTCTTGGCTTTTGGGCATCACTACTACTGATCTTGGCGGAGCCAAGGAGCTGCGCATTGGATTCACCCAAGGCGGATGGACGGGGGACTTCTCGTCTCCATATTATGTAGGCGCTCTTATAGGTGGTGGTGCGGGCAGCACGGCGTTTACGGGGATACCGGCGGTCAAGACAAACGAATGGATGGAGGTCGCCCTGACTGTGGAAGGGCCGAAGTGGCGCATGTCTTGCGCGACGACAAATGGTGTCCGCTGGAGCCAGACCTACTATGTCCCGGGGAACCACGGCAGTTATTCAACGAACTTCATCCCCGCCTCGATAAGTCTTGGCGGCCCGCGTGCATATGGCGTCCGCGATGGATCGGACAACTTCTGTGGCGACATTCAGATGTTCGCCATGTGGAACCGGACATTGAGCGATCGCGAGGTGTGCGAGGCGTTTGGTGGTGGTGCACCAAACCGCTTCCGCATTGGCGAAGAGGGCTGCACTGCCGAAATGTACGGCGGTGCGGCGCCGGCGGCAGGCGACACGGTCACTCTTGACCCGCTCGCAAGCGACAAGCGGGCGTTTCCGACTACGCTTACGAGGGGTGCGACGTTCAACATGCCGTTCGCGGTTGACAAGTATGCGGCGGGTCTGGCGCACTGGCTCCGGTTTGTGCCACAGGAAGGCTCGTCGGGTGGCACGATAGCGGTTGCTGTTGACGGCAACGCACTTGATCCGCTCAACGTGACGGCGCGTGGCGTCGGGGTGGCCGAGCAGCCGGCCCTGATCTTCATCAATGGTGATGTCTTTACCGAAGGCGACCATGTGTTGACGCTCACGAGAACAGATGGCGGAAGCGGCAATGTCGTATTTGACGTGATTGAGCTCGGCGGCAGCTGGAGTGCGGGCGTTGATGACGAAGACACGTCTGACGGTACGTCAAACGGCTATCTGGAAGGTGGCTATGCGTCAGACACATGGTATGCAGATTCTTTGAATCTCAAGGAGTTCGTCTATGCGACAAGCCGGAATCCGGACGATTCAAGCCATCGCGCCAAACGGATCGTCTGGAATCTGCCGCAGGGTGTTGCCGAGCGATTTGACATGCGGCTTAGCTACAATGTCCTCTGGTTCGGCAGTACGGAGAATTCGCTTGTGACGTACGTGAACGACGTCCCTGTCCACACGAATTCGTCGGTTGGGTGGACTGCTCATGTGTTTACGACCGACGTTTTGGCTGAGTCTGGTTTGTTCAGAGACGGAGAAAACGAAATAAAGATCGACTTCCTGCCATGTTTGGGCGCAGAGAACGCTGATTGGGCGACGTTCGACATGATTGCGGCGGAACCTACGCGTCTGCACAGGCAGAAGCTGGGTTTGAGAATCGAAGTCCGTTGAAGGCAGATGCGCAGCAATTGGCTTTTGTGCGGCAGTTATGACTTATGGCGCATAAAAGTGTATAATGTCCGCCATGAGAATCCTGAAGATAAACAGGCAAGAGATAGGTGCGGACGGCGGTTGCAGCGCGGACGACTGGCGTAGTGCCGACGAGTGGCCGGCATAGTTCGATGATCACGTGATGCATGGAGAAGGGCTCTTGGCGCGCCATTCTCGCATGGACATTCCGTAACGCTTGAGAAAAGCTGCTCGCAAGGCATTGTCGGTTTTCCAGCCGCAGTGGTGCGCGATTGCGCCGATCCGCTGTGATGGCATACGGAGCATCACTTCGACATTCTCGAAGCGGACATGATTCAGTTCGTCCATGATAGTGTGTCCCGTGGCGCGGAGGAAATTCATTTCCGCAAGCCGGTGTGAACCGGGTATTTGTTCTGCGACCTCCCTTGCCGAGATGCCCTCGCATGCGTGTTCTCTGATGTAGGCAAGCATCTTCATGACGCGGGGCGACGTGCCGATGCCCACGCGGGTGGAACCACGGCATATGAGGCTCAACGCACCATATGTCTCGCGGATTGGTCCTGCAGAGGCATTGTCAACGAGCATTGAAAGAATTTCGCATGCTCGGTAACCAGCCTGCCCGAAGTCGAGATGGATGCTGGAGAGAGCCGGACGTGCGTTCTCGCAGAGCTGCGGATCGTTGTCCACGCCGATGACGGACATCTTGGACGGAATCGGTATCCTCTGCCGCCGGGCGTGGTCTAGTACGTACACGGCGGCATAGTCGTTCTCCGCCATTAGACCGCAGGGTTTAGGCAGCACTTTGAGAAATTCTGAGAAGGCCCTGCTCCGCGTTACTTCTGACCGGAATGTTTCTTTGCGCCCGAAGACCGCGCACGGCATTCCGTGCAGATGAAGTATGTGCCGGAATTCCGCTCGCGGATTCGGTAAAGATGTTGATCGCGCTCCATAAGTTATTCATCTCCCGAACGGGGATGTGTATGCGTGAATGGCGCAAGCGCAACCGCACCGTATGACTTCTTGGCAAAATGGCGGAGCCTAAATGTGCCAACTGACGGGTCAAAAATGCGCCAACTGACGGGTCAAAAATGCGCCAACTGACGGGTCGAAAATGCGCCAACTGACGGGTTGAAAATGCGCCAACTGACGGGTCGTGTTGACATCGAGACGCAAACATGAGATAATATTGTTCGTTATGGATAGATATAGAAAGAGAGTTTCAGACCAGACCCTTGCTTTCAAGCTTGAAAGTGCGGGAGCGGTTTTGGTTGAGGGGGTAAAGTGGTGTGGAAAGACTACCACGTCAGAGCAGATAGCAAAAAGCAAAGTGTATATTGACGAAATTCGGGAACAGGTCGGCAATCTTGATGTGTTGAAGGTTAATCCCGCAATGGTGTTGGATGGCGAGTTTCCACATTTGATTGATGAATGGCAACTCGCGCCATTTCTTTGGGATTCCGTTCGTCATCGTGTTGACCATTCAGATGGACTCGGACGCTTTATCCTGACTGGTTCATCGGTTCCAGCAGACCAGTCGGAGATGAGTCATAGTGGTGCTGGTCGTTTTGCCTGGATGAAGATGCGCCCGATGGCGCTTTGGGAGTCCAGCGAGTCTTCAGGAAGCGTTTCGCTGGCGAAAATCTTCGCTGGCGGAGAATTTCCTGTTGCCGCCTCAAACGGAATGACCTTGGCGGATGTGGCCTTTGCTACTTGTCGTGGAGGATGGCCTCAGTCAATTGGGTTGTCTCGTCGCGCCGCATTGCAGCAGGCCTACAACTATGTGGATGCACTTGTCGAGCGGGATGTTTCGCGCGTTGACGGCACGTTGCGCGATCCTGTCCGGACTCGTCGATTGCTTCGGTCTTACGCACGGCTTCAGGGAACGCAGGCGACGGCTTCTGCGTTGCGGGCCGATCTTGTCGCAAATGCTGACGGTGACAACATCAAGGAGGACACGATCTACTCATATCTGTCGGCATTAAGGAAACTGTTTGCAATAGAGGACTCAAAGGCATGGTGCGCCAACCTTCGGTGCAAGACTCCGATTCGCACGACGGACACGCGATATTTTGTCGATCCGTCCATCGCTGCGGCAGCGCTTGAACTTGGGCCTGACGACTTGATGTCCGATCTTGCCACGTTCGGACTCCTCTTTGAGACGTTGGCCATACGTGATCTTCGTGTTTATGCAGAGCCTCTTTTCGGTGATGTCTGCCATTACCGTGACAAACAGGGGCGTGAGTGCGATGCCGTCATTAAGATTCGTGGCGGCAGATACGCATTTGTCGAGATAAAACTTGGTGGCGGATCGCTTGTGGAAGAGGGGGCGCAGACCTTGAATACTTTGGAAACCCTGATAGATACAAGCAAGATGGGACGTCCCGCATTCAAGATGGTGCTGACTGCTGTTGGCGAATATGCATATCGGCGTCCTGATGGTGTCATAGTCTGTCCAATCTCTGCCCTTAGACCGTAGTGCTTGAAAAGCATAATTGCGGGGCGGCGGTTAAGGGTAAAGTCATTGTTTCTGTTGGCTGGTCTCGGGCGGGGCGAAAGAGGTGCGGATGAAGGGCTGGCGCGAACACGCGGCAGGATGAAGCTTGGTTCTCCCCACAAGTTCATGTCCCGCCGAAACGCGCAAAGGCCCATTTTATAAGGGTTTCGCGGGAGCCCCACAGGTTTTAGAGGCTACCCCTGCAAGTTTCTCGCGGATTTCGCATATGTTGGTCATTCCGATCGCAGTGCAGTGGTGGAACGTGTGGAAGTCGGGGAGCGAGCCCGGCGGCGGAGGATACATCGTGCAGCGCATGCTTACGGCGAAGAACGACAGCCACGCCCTGGGCGGCACGCTCTTCTTCAACGTGCTTAACTGGGTCGTGCGTCCCTGGCCTTGGTACGTCGTCGGGCTATGCTCGGTCATCGTGTACCCCGACCTCGCATCCATCAAGGCGGCGTTTCCGAAGGTCGATCCGTCTCTCGTCCATGGCGACATGGCATATCCGGCGATGCTCACCAAGGTTCCTCACCTTTGGCTCGGCGTTGTCGCGGCGTCAATGATGGGGGCGCTGTTTTCGACAGTCGCCGCGCACCTCAACCTAGGGAGCGCCTACGTTGTGAATGACTTCTGGAAGCGTTTCGTGCGGCCGCAGGCAAAAGACAGCGAGCTGATCTGGATCGGGCGCGCGTCGATGCTTGCGCTGCTCCTTCTCGGATGCTGGATCGCCCCGCACCTAAAGAGCGCTAAGGCTGCATTTGACCTGATGCTCCTCATCGGCGCAGGGTCTGGCTCGGTGTTCTTGCTGCGCTGGTTTTGGATGAGGATTAACGCCTGGACCGAAATCGTCGGCATGGGCGTGTCGTTCGCTGTTGCGCTCGTCCTCCAGTTCGGCTTCCCAGAACTTCTTCCGTGGCAGAAGCTGCTCATTACGATTGCGGCCACATCCGCAAGCTGGCTCGCCGTCACGTTCCTTACGAAGCCGACGGAGGCTGTGGTTGCCGCGCGGTTCCGAGCGGCGGTGAGGGCCGAGGGACGCGACGTCGGGCGCGGAGTTCTCCTCACTGCAATAGCCTCGTTCGCGGTCTATGACATGATGTATGCCGTCGGCGCGTGGCTCTACGGATGGACGGCGAAGGCAGCCGTGGCGACGGCCCTTGCGATCGCCGCCTCCGGTGTCATCATCTTGGTGCTGCGAAAGAAGGACTGGCCAGGCTGAAATGAAAGGCATTGTCTTTGACATAAAGCGCGGCGTAACGAAGGATGGCCCGGGATTCCGCACGAGCGTCTTCCTAAAGGGGTGTCCGCTCCGTTGCGTCAGGTGCCACAACCCGGAGTCGCAGTGCCCGAAGGCCGAGCGCACCGTGACGACGGATGAAGTCTGCGGACGCGAAATGTCCGATGGAGAGGTCATGGACGAGGTGAAACGCGACAAGGTGTTCTACGCTTCGTCTGGCGGCGGCATGACGCTCACCGGCGGCGAGCCGACGATGCAGGCTGAATTTGCGCTTGCCATTGCCTGCGCCGCACGCGCCGAGGGCGTCAGCGTCGCGCTCGACACTTGCGGCTTCGCGCCATGGGCGGCGTTCGAGAGGTTGCTCCCCGTTGTCGATCTCTTTCTATACGACCTCAAGTGCATGGACGCGGAGAAGCACCGTGGGCTGACCGGTGCGGACAACGCGCCGATCCTCGGCAACCTCCGCCGACTTGACGCGGCTGGTGCGAAGTCATGGATCCGCTGTCCGCTTGTTCCTGGCCTCAACGATTCGGATTCCGACCTCGCCGCGCTCAGGGACTTCGTGCTTTCTCTCCGCAATGTCCAGAAGGTCGAGATTTGCCCGTATCACACGCTGGGGCTGGAAAAGTACGTCAAGTTCGGCAGGCAGGTTCCGCCCGGCGTCCCGACGGCGCCGGCCGGCCCTGCCGACATCAGACGCTGGCGGCAGGACTTGGGCCTTGGCATTGCTTGACGGCGTTGGTTTTTTGTGCGGCAGTTATGACTTATGGCGCATAAAAGTGTATAATGTCCGCCATGAGAATCCTGAAGATAAACAGGCAAGAGATAGGTGCGGGCGGCGGTTGCAGCGCGGACGACTGGATGCCAAAGCGTTTCGCCGAAACTCCAGAGCGCAAGGACGCGAAGGCAGGAACCTGCGAACGGCTTCTTTCGCTCGATACGCTGAGAGGATTCGACATGTTCTTCATAACAGGCGGCACGATGCTTGTTTCCGGAGTGTGCGCCGCGCTTGGGCTTGGCGACGGGTGCTGGCTGGCGGTTCAGATGCGCCATGCGGAGTGGGCGGGGTTCACGCACCACGATACGATATTTCCGCTGTTCCTGTTCCTGGCGGGGGTGGCGTGGCCTTTCTCCCTCGCCTCGCAGGAAGCCAAGGGTCGCGGCAGGTGGCAGATATTCCGCAAGATAGCGTTGCGAAGCATTGTGCTTTTTCTCCTGGGCCTTTCGATCGGCGGGATTCTACGCTTCTCGCCTAAATTCAGGCTGATGAGCGTGCTTGGCTTCATCGGGTTGAGCTGGGGCGCGGCGGCATTCATTCGCCTTTGCGTGCGGTGGAGCTGGATAAGGTGGGCGATTGCCGCGGCTCTCCTGGCTTGGACGTATTGCATGCTCCATTTCTTCGTGGCGCCGGACGCGGCGGCGGGGACGCTTCCCTACACGTGCGAAGGGAATCTGCCGATGTGGTGCGACCGCATGCTTTGGCCTACCCACATGTTAAGCAAGGGTTTCGAACCGGAATCGCTCTTTTCCCTGTCGGGCGGGATCGCAATTGCGCTCATGGGCACGTTCGCCGGCGGACTTCTGCGAAACGATGCGCTTGCCCCGGCGCGCAAGGCGTTTGTCCTGGCGCTTGCCGCAGTTGCGTCCGCCGCCGCGGCGTATGCGAGCGTAAGGTGGCTGGGCGATCCCATCATAAAGAAGCTGTGGACCGTGTCGTTCGTCTTCGCGTCGGTGGCCTATTCCCTCGCCATGCTGTCGGTTTTCTATTGGATTGTCGACGTGAAGGGCTGGCGCGGATGGACGGTTGCGTTCAGTCCCGTCGGGAAGAACTCCATCCTCGCCTACATGCTGATGCTGACCGGCGTGACGGCGGCGATGCAGAAGTTCGCTTTCACGGGCCTTTGCGAAAACGTCGGCGCATGGGGCATGGCGGCGAAGGGCCTTTCGTTCTATCTCCTGACCTGGGGCGTTCTCTTCTATCTCGGGAGGAAGCGCGTGTTCCTGAAGGTTTGACACGATGAGCCGGCAGGGTATGCGCATGAATGATCATGGGCTTAGGCAGTTGCCGTTCGTCATCGACCGGCATTCTCCGCGCGGGCTTTCCGATCAGATGACGGATGGCCTGCGGAACGCAATCCTCACTGGCTACTACCGAGAAGGGGAGTCGCTGCCGAAGATCCTCGAATGGGCGAAGCTCCTCAACGTTTCGATCCGCGTGCCGGAGGCCGCGATCACTCGGCTCGTCAAGGAGGGGCTTGTTGCGGCGCATCCCGGCCTTGGCTGCGTGGTGCGCCCGCGCAAGGCGCTTGCGTGGCGCGGCCATGTGCTGTTCATAATGCCGGATTCCGAGACGGTCTATTCGGCAAACGTGATGGCGAGCAGGATGCGCACGCGGTTTTCTTCAGCAGGGTATCTTGTAACGCAGCACGCGGTTTGGCACGATCCCGATGGACGCTACGACCTTTCGCAACTTGAACTTACGCTGAAGCAGCCTGTTGAGCTGGTGATTCTCTTCGCCAAGCGGCAGCAGATCGAGCATTTCCTCTCTGTTGCCGCCGTCCCTTTTGTGGTGATCGGCCAGAAGACATGCCGACTCCCGCATTGCGTTGGGCACGTGCGCCTGCATCTTGAGGCGGCCTTGCCCGATTTCGTGCAGCACTGCGCGCGGGCGAAGGTGCGCAGCGTGCTGCAGGTGGAGAAGCCGCCCGAGATAGACGCGGTGCCGCTGCTGCGAAAGGCGAAGATTGCGGCCGAGCGGTGGCGCATTCCTGAACTGCCCGGGCGCCGTCCGGCCGCAGTGCAGCAGAGCGCGCTCGAGGCGTTCAAGCGGCGTTTGGCGGAAGGGGTTGACTGGTTGCCGGACGTTCTCTATTTCACGGATGACTTCCTTGCCGCCGGAGCGCTGACCGCCCTTCTTCATGAAGGGGTGCGCATTCCGGAGGATGTTCGCGTGGTCACAATCGCCAACAAGGGGCTTGGGCCTGTCTTCTGGGATACGCTCGCAAGGATTGAGCTTGATTCTCATGCTGGGGGCGACGATGCGGCCGAACATGTCCTCGCTTGGCTTGGCGGCGACCGCAGACATCCCATCGACTGCACCATCTCCACCACCTACCGCCCAGGCGCAACCTTTACCACTTGATTTTCGGGGGGCATTTAGAAAGGCGTGCATGGTATAATTCGTTGCAACCAACAGTTCGGAACTGTCGGTTGCAGGCGAAAGGGCAATGCAGTTTTACGGCAGAAAAGATGAGATACGATATTTGACGAAATATTGGGAACTCTCAAAAAAGAGTGGCTCGATTGACTGTTATGACAGGGCGTCGCCGTGTGGGCGAGCCCAAACTCATTCAACGGGCGATGGAAGATGAACCCTACATTTATCCATTGGTGACGTGAAGATCTGAAATGGATCAATGTGCGGACTTTATTGAAAAGGAGGTTTTGCCTGTGATTTTTCTGCCCCACTTGACAAGGCAAACTACATAATATACAATACCGTGCCGAAGAACAAATCAGGGAAGGAGTGATATCATGGGTAACATCGCAGTTCACTCAACAGGGCGTGAAATATGTGTAGTGGCAGTTGCCGTCGCAACCATTGCGGCTCTTGCAGGGATTGCAGACGTCACACGCTCGCCGGACTCAACGGCAATGTCTTCCGCCGGAGCCGTCAACACCACCGTTGGACATTCGGCTGTTTCTGATGATGGTTCGCTCGATACCATGCCGTTGGGCATGGTGTTCACAATACGGTAACCATTTTCGCAACCCATGTAACAAGGAAAGCAATCATGAATACGAAAACAAATGTCATCAAGTCTTTTGCAGTTGCTGCCGCCGCGCTGACGTCTGCTGCGTGTGTCGCTGGAGAAATCACCGTCTCCGATGTGGCGTATGCCCAGACGGCCAACCGCCATGTCGTAATCACATACAGGCTGACAGGCTCTGAGAGCGCAGTGGTCACGATAGACGTTCTGACCAACGGCGTGAGCATCGGCGAGCAGAACTTCACGCGGCTTTCCGGCGACGTGAATACAATCGTCGCGCCAAGCGCAACAGAGACAAAGCACATCTTCTGGAAGGCGACGAAGGATTGGCCGAACCACAAGATCGACTCCGGCGTGACGGTGAAGGTCTGCGCGCGGGCACTCACCAATCCGCCGGACTACTTTGTGCTCGATCTTACGACTGGCGACAGGAAGTACTACAACAGCACCAACGCCCTGCCGGACGGCGGTCTCGCCAACGATATCTACAAGTTGACAAAGCTCGTCATGCGCCGCATCCCCGCCGGCGGCGAGACGTTCATGATGGGCTGGCCAAATGAGCCTGCATTGTCATACAGCGCTTATGCCTCGAAAACAACGCCTCAGCATTCAGTGTCATTCACCAACGACTTCTACATGGCCATCTACGAGACGACGGCGAAGCAATACGCCACCGTCTGGCCTTCTCAGTCGAATCTGATACCTGGTGTTGAGCACCCACAGACCGAGAAGCAGCCAAGAGCATACGTTCCTACCTCCAACATAAGGGGTGTCAATAAATACTGGCCGCGTGATGGGCACGAGGTGCAGGACGCCCCAGACCGTTTCATAAAGCTGATACGAGGCATCGGTGGTGGTGTCGAGTTCGATCTTCCGACAGAGGCGCAGTGGGAGTTTGCTTGTAGCGCAGGTTCGACTACGCTTTGGTATGACAACATTTCGTGGAACGGGACGCAGGGAGTTTTCGTTGACGGACGCGGGGTCTGCAGCCAGTATATGTGGGCAGACGACAAGAGTGAAACCGCCTCGGTGCACGAAGTGGGGTTGCTGAAGCCGAATGCATACGGGCTTTACGACATGCACGGCAACGTCGCGGAAGCTTGCCTCGACGCTTGGGCTTCTGGGACTGATTCATACTACAGCAATGCTGCCGTCGAACCTACAGGATTGCCAGCGTCCGATGGAGGTACTTACCGCGTCGTAAAGGGCGGTGGATACGGGACTGACAAGGCGCTTTGCGGCACTTGCATGCGCACCACGACGCCCAAAGCTGCGTCGTATGATCCTGACATCGGCTTCCGTCTCGTTTGCCCGGCGGTTGCGCGGTAAGCTGTGTTGATGAAGAAAAACATCGTTGCTGCGGCAGTGGCCGCAATCGGCATGTTTTCGGCGGCGGTTGCCGCCGACATCTCGCCCGTGGCGTTTGCCAATCCGGCGCGCATGTACGCGCCATACGTGTGGTGGCACTGGATGAACGGCAACGTGACGAAGGAGGGCATTACCGCAGACCTTGAAGCGCTTGCCGGAAACGGGCTCGCGGGCGCCATGATGTTTGACGCAAGCTGCCACATCCCCAAGGGTCCGATCACGTTCGGCACGCATGAATACTTCGACTGCATGCGCCATGCCGCGAAGGAGGCGAAGCGGCTCGGTCTTGTGCTGGGCATTGCGAACGGCACGGGCTGGGCCAACTCGGGCGGGCCGTGGGTGACGCCGGCGGAGTCGATGAAGTACACCACGTGTTCGGAAACGCCCGTCAAGGGGCCGGTGCGTTTCGACGCGGTCCTGCCGCGTCGCATGGACGACAACGGCTTCTACGCCGACATAGCGGTGTTGGCGGTGAAGGGCGTCGGCCGCCGAATGCAGGCGGACGTGACTACGGTCGAGAACGAGCCGGATGCGATGTCCAGGCACGACGAAGCGGAGTTCGCGGTGAGGGCGACAAAGGGGAACGTCACAACCGTGACGGCGCCTGAGAAGGTGACGGCGGCTGGTTTCTCGTGGCGCATCTCGTTCCCGTGGCACTGGAACCTGCCGGGCGTCGCAGAGATAGAGGTGTCCGACGACGGCAGGGAATTCCGCCACCTTGAGACGATGCCTTTCCACGTGTCGTACTTCAACGCTCAGTTCCGCGACCTGCGGCGCCATACGTTCGAGAAGCCGGTGACGTTCAAGGCGCTGCGCTTCACGACGCGCTGCGACTGGAAGATCAAGCTGGAGGAGTTCCATCTCGAATCGGAACCACGCCTGGAGGACATCGACGGAAAGAAACTCCGCTTCAAGATGCCCTGCGCGAAGTCGCTTGCCACGACGTCGAAGCAGGGTGTGGCCGATCCGGCGGAGACGGTCGTTCTCACCGACAGGATGGATGCGTCGGGGCGGCTCGTCTGGGACGTGCCGGAAGGCGAATGGACCATCATCCGCGTGGGCTACCACTCGAACGGCAAGCTTGTCAGCGCATCCGGCACGGCCGCAGGACGGGGACTTGAGGTCGACAAGCTTTCCGTGTCTGCCGTGGAACGCCACTTCGAGGCGTATGTCGGGAAGCTGATGCGTCTGCTCGGCCCTGACGGCGAGTCCGTGAAGATGGTGCTCAACGACAGCTTCGAGGCCGAGAGCCAGAACTGGACGCATGGTTTCGAGAGGGAGTTCGAACGCCGCATGGGCTACTCCATCGTGCCGTACCTGCCGACGTTC
Source organism: Kiritimatiellia bacterium (assembly GCA_017514235.1). Lineage (GTDB taxonomy): Bacteria > Verrucomicrobiota > Kiritimatiellia > RFP12 > UBA1067 > UBA1067. The sequence goes on from JAFWKK010000032.1 coordinate 18,940, forward strand.
ACCGGGCGCATCGTCGGTTCCGTAGACAAGTCCGAGAAGTTCCTCGCCGACTACCGCAAGGTGATCAACGACATGTTCGCCGAGAACTACGCCGGCACCATGCTGCGCAAGTCGCACGAGTACGGGCTGCAGTTCTACCTCGAGCCGTACGGCAACGGGCCTTCCGACGATTTCACGTACGCGCGCTTCTGCGACGTGCCGCAGTGCGAGTTCTGGAGCCGCCCGGAAACGGACCGCTTCTGGCTTTCGACGGGATGGCACCTCGGCAACGTGGAGGAGGTGGTCGCCTCCGCCGACGCCTGGGGGCACGGGATTGTCGCCGCGGAGGCCTTCACGGCGAGCAAGAACGAGGGGCGCTGGCAGGTGTATCCGTATTCCCTCAAGTGCCAATGCGACCACGTCTACGAGCTTGGCGTCAACCGCATCTTCTTCCATCGCTTCACGCACCAGCCGTGGCGCGAGCCGAAATATCCGGGCATGACGATGGGGCCTTGGGGCATGCACTTCGACAGGACGCAGACGTGGTGGCGCGAGTGCGCGGAATTCGTCCGCTACCAGACGCGCTGCCAGTATATGCTGCAGGAGGGCATGAAGGTGAAGGACGACGTCTGCCATCGCCGCAACGCCTTGGCCGACTGGTACTTCGTGACGTCCACGAACCACCATCCCGTCACGGTCGAGAAGTCCTGCGCCGTCGTCGGACGCGTGCCGGAGATATGGTATCCGGAATCAGGCGAGATGGTCACGGCGGCAAACTGGCGCTACGAAGACGGACGCACCGTGGTGTCCGTCGATCTGCCGATTGCAGGATCGGCCTTCGTCGTGTTCCGCAACGGCGGCGGCGATCTGCCGTTGCAGCCGACATACGCGAAATCTCGGACGATCCCCGTGGAAGGTCCGTGGAAAGTGCGCTTCGAATCGCCCGCCGGACGCGAACCGCCGCCCATGGAGCTGACGCCCGGCATGAAGTGGAACGAGTCGGACATCCGCGACCTGAAGTATTTCTCTGGGTCGGCGTACTATTCGAGGAAGATTGACGTGTCCTCCGCCATGGAACTTGAGAACTCACCTTCGCTTAAACCAAAGAAGCGCATAGTGCTTGACCTCGGCGATGTCTGGGACTTCGCCACGGTTACCGTCAACGGCAAGGAGTTCCGTACGCTCTGGAAGCCGCCGTTCAGGATTGACATAACCGATGCGCCGAAGAGCTCGCAGAAGCCAGTCATATTTGACATAGAGGTGCGCGTCACCAACCGCTGGCCGAACCGGCTCATCGGCGAGGACATGCTGCCGGAAGACGAGCGCACCACATGGACGAGCTGGAAGCACTGGTCGAAGGATGACAAGCTGCTCGACTCAGGCCTGCTCGGTCCCGTAAAACTTGAGGTGCTGTGGTGACATGTCTTTATCTCGGCTGTGAAAACAGAAACATATATGGGAATCGAAGATGGAACCGAACAGAAGGCTGATGTCGCTTGACGCGCTGCGCGGTGCGGACATGCTTTTCATCATGGGATTCTCCGGCGCGGTGGTGGCGTGTTGCCAGTTGCTGGGCTTTGGCAAGGAATGCTGGCTCGCGACGCAGATGGTGCATGTGGCGTGGCACGGCTTCCGCCAGCACGACACGATATTCCCTCTCTTCCTCTTTCTTGCCGGGGTGTCGTGGTCGTTCTCGCTTTCTGCGCAGCGCGAGCGCAGGCGTACGACGGCGCAGATCGTCCTAAAGGTGCTGAAGCGTGTCTTCACGCTGTGGTTCCTTGGGCTTGCCATGTACACCGCGCTCTGGAAGTTTGATTTCCGAGGGCTCAGGTACGATCCGGTTCTCGCTCACATCGGCATTTGCTGGGGCGTCGCCGCGCTTGTCACGTTGTTCGTTAAGGGCTTTTGGACGAGGCTGGCGATTGTTGCATTGCTGTTGGCCGCCCACTTCATTGCGCTCGCGGCTTTCACGGCGCCGGACGCGGCAGAAATTCTCGCCTCGACCGATCCTGCCGTGGCCAAACGCGTAGCCTCGTATGCGGCATACGGCACGGGGCCGTTTTCGTTCTCCGGCAACATCGCGGGATGGATCGACCGCACCGTAATGCCGGGACGGCTTACGGAGATCGTCTTTGACGCGGACGGTCTTCTTGCGAAGGTGACAGGATCGGCTTTGGCGATGCTGGGCGTGTTCACGGGGGACTTGCTGCGCAGGAGCGACTTGTCGGGGAACCGCAAGACGGTTGTCCTTCTCGGCGCGGCGGTGGTTTCGCTTGCGCTGTGTCTTGTGTGGAGTGCGTGGTGCCCTGTCAACAAGAAGATGTGGACCTCCACGTTCATTCTCGCCGCCGCATCGTATTCGCTTGCCGCGCTGGCGGCATTCTACTGGGTGATCGACGTGAAAGGCTGGCGGCGGTGGACGTTCTTCTTCCGCGTCATAGGAATGAATTCAATCACGATCTACATGCTCATGGCGTTTGTCGGATTTCAGACGATGTCTCAGCGATTCTTTGCCGGCGTCGCCGAACTCGGCAACGAACGCTGGGGGACGATGGTCTATGCGCTTGGGCAGGTTGCAATCGAATGGCTCGTCCTGCTGTGGATGTATCGCAAAGGCGCATTCCTCAAGGTCTGACGCATGATAGGACGATAGACATTATGAGGATTTTCTTTAATTGTGCCGGTGCGGCATTGACGGTAATGTTCGCGGCGACGGGATACGCCCGCGTTTCAAGCGAAGGCGTGGAAGCGTCGTCCTTCGGATGGAACGCGACGAATGCTACGAAGTGCCTGCAGGCTGCGTTTGACTCCGGCGCGGCGAAGGTGGTGATCGACCGGCAGGCGGGTGACTGGATCATCGAGCCGGTGTTCTTGCGTTCCAATCAGGAAATCTTTATCGAGGACGGCGTAGTTGTGCGGGCGCTGAAGGGTGCATACAAGAACAGAAACGACTGTCTTTTTACCGCTCGCGGCGTTTCTAACGTGGTGCTGCGCGGCGAAGGCAGTGCGCTTCTGCGCATGGAGCGCGATGACTACACCGACCGCAAGATGTACTGCTTCAGCGAATGGCGGCATACGCTCAACATCATCAACAGCACGAACATCCGCGTCTCCGATCTCGCGTTCCGCCATTCGGGTGGCGACGGCATATATGTGGGCAAGCGCAGTACGGATGTTGACATCCGCCGCGTGGACTGCCGCGACCACTTCCGCCAGGGCATAAGCATCACTGGCGCCCACAACTTGACCATCGCGGATTCGCGGTTTTCTGCAACGAAGGGCACTCCGCCGCAGTGCGGCATAGACTTCGAGCCGAACAAGCCAGCCGACCGTCTTTCCGGTTGCCTTGTGGAGAACTGCGAGTTTGACGGCAACGCCTCCAGCGGCATACTGTTTCACCTGACGCAGCTTGACGAGACGACGGAGCCGATTTCAATCACCATCAAGAACTGCCGTGCGCACGACAACGCGGCGAACGGCCTCACGATGACTGTTGGAGCCAATGGCAAGCGCAAGCCTGTGAAGGGCGAGATTCGCATCGAGAACTGCCAGTTTGCTGGGAACAAATCAAGGGCAATGGTCATCAACGGCGTTTCGCGCGAGACGGCATCGGCAGTCGTGACGGATTCCATGTTTGACGCGCGTGGCGGCATGTGGAGCGGCCTCCTCATCAGCAACAACGGGCTGTTCGCCGATGCCGCGAATCTGGCGTTCGAGAATTGCCGCCTTGTAGTGGATAAAGATCCTGCGGTTGAGTTCTCCGGAACCGTGGGCGTTGGCATCGAATCAATCGGTGGAACGCTTGCGGTCGAGCGCGACGGTGTCTCCGTGCCGTTTGACTTTGCTGCGTTTGCCGCGCAGAACCGGCCGAATCCAGAACTGCGCAAGGCGTTCGGCGGCGGATTTGTCGATTACCGTGCGCTGCGCCCGATTGCGCCGGATGCGGCCGTGAAGCGGGGAACGCCGATGTGCCGGGGCAAGTTCACGTTCCTCCAGTATCTGCCGAAGGAGGGCGAGTACGCGATTACGTTCAAGGCGAAGACCGTCGGCAACCGCAAGCTGAACTGTCCCGTGCAGATGCGGGACATGATGGGGACTGACCTTGGCACGTTCAGCATCACCGCTGCCGTGCAGAAGGTGACGGTCAAGACGGCGGGACGCAACTTGCGCCGATTTGAGATCGACACGCGCGGCAACACGGTGTCCGTCTGCTCGCCATGCCCCGGGCAGGGCCTTTTGGCTGACACGCCTCTCAACCTGTTCCGTGAAACCTGCCGACTCTATTTTCCTGTGCCGGACGGGGTGAAGAATGTGCACGTGGCGATCACGCCCGAGGAACCTGCGGCGGTGGACATGCTTAACGCAGCCGGTGCGGCGGTTGCGTCCATGCCGCGCCAGACTGCGGCGGCCACGCTGACCGGCAAGCGTGAGGATGCGCCGTCGGAAGTCTGGTCGCTTGACGTAAAGGCTGACGAGGACGTGATGTTGCGGCTTGGCGCTTCCGTCCTGCCGATCCTTGCGGGTGAAGAGGCCGTCGGCCTCGTGCAAACGAAGTGAGAAGAGATATGCCGCGGCGAATGGCAGCGCCGCTTTGCTAGCCTGCCGCGATTATCATTCCAAGTCCGACGAGGAAGAGAACGAACATCGCGAGGTTTAGCCGTGCCGCACCCTTCGGTGCACCCCTGAATTCGCGCCAGACGAGTATGCCCCATAACGCCGAGACGAGCGTCGCCCCCTGTCCGAGCCCGTAGGAGATTGCCGCGCCCGCCTTGCCTGCCGCAACGAGGCTGATGCCGTTGCCGAGACCCCATATCAATCCGCCAAGCACGCCGACAAGGTGGATGGGAAAGCCGCCCTTGAAATACTCCTTCTCCGTTATGGGTTCGCCAGTCACGGGCCGCCGCATGGCGATGGCGTTGAAGACGAAGTTCGACGCGAAGATGCCGAGCGAGAACACGAAGAACGCGGAGTACGGTGTCATCATGCCGGACTGCGGCGCGGCGGCGGTGAAGTCCATGTCCATCGTGCGGGCGATGAACCGGTAGAAGAACGCCATCAGGACGCCGCACACCACAGAGAGCGCGATTCCCTTGCCGCTGCCCTTTGCGCTTTTTGCGCTGTCCGAAGCCGAAGCCTTTATTCCATATGCCATCGCGTTGCAGAGGATTGCCATTACGATCAGGGCTACGCCGCCGAAGAGCAGAATGGGGTCGCCCTTCGGGGCGCCGACGTAGTTCACGACGACGCCCAAGACGAGCGCAAGGCCGATGCCGACGGGAAATGCGACGCTCATGCCGGCGATCGAGATTGCCGCCGCCAGCAGAATGTTTGCCGCGTTGAACACGATGCCGCCGAGAAAGGCCGAGCCGAGATTCGCCGCAGACGCCTGCCTGAGGTTGGCGACAAAACTCCACTCTCCGCCGCCGAACGAGCCTGCGGTCATGCCGCTGACGAGCGCGAAGAGAACGACGCCTATCACGTAGTCCCAGTAGAAAAGCTCGTATCGCCAGGTCTTGCCCGCGAGTTTCTGGGTGTTGCCCCAGCTGCCCCAGCAGAGCATCGTGACTACGCAGAACACGACGGCGAGAGGATAGTTGTTGCAGTAGTACATGGGCGGCGGGTGGTGATTAGTGGTTAGTGGTTAGTGATTATTGATTAGTGGTTGGTGAATAGCGGTTAGTGGGCAGCGGTTAACTCCCTGCGGAACGGCACGGACGACTGTGCGCCGCGCCGCGTCACCGAGATTGCCGAAGCCTCCTGCGCGAACGCTATCGCGTCAGCGGTCGCAAGGCCCTCGACTAGAGCGACGACAAGCGCTCCGTTGAAGGTGTCGCCGGCGGCGACGCAGTCGACCGCCTTCACCTTGCGGCAGGGGAACAGCTTCCCGCAGTCGCCGCAGTATGCGCCTTTCGCGCCCATCGTGATGATTACGTGTCCGACGCCGCGCTTCATCAGTGTTGCCGTCGCCTTCGCCGCGCTTTCCGCATTGACCACCTTTACGCCCGTAAGGATCTCAGCTTCGGTCTCGTTCGGCGTGATCCAGTCTAACAGCGGATATAGCGCCTTCGGGAGATCCCGCGCCGGCGCCGGGTTGAGCACCACCGGCACGCCTTCGCGGTGCGCGACCTTGGCCGCCCACGCAACCGTGTCGAGCGGCGTTTCAAGCTGCATAAGCAGGGCCGCCGCTCCCGCGATCTCGTCCTTGAAAGGAGCGATGTCCGCCGGAGAAAGCGTCCCGTTCGCGCCGAGTGCGACGGAAATTACGTTCTGCCCCTTCGCGTCGACTAGGATTAGCGCCGTGCCGGAAGGCTCTTTGCCGTCCACGACCAGCCGCGCGGCTATGCCTTCCTTCTTCATTCGCCGCGCCGTGTCGCGTCCGAAGAGGTCGTCGCCGACCTTGGCAATGAACGTGCACGCGCCGCGCTTCGCTGAAAGCCGCGCAACGGCTACGGCCTGGTTTGCGCCCTTTCCGCCGGGACTCATCATGAAATGCCCGCCTGACACCGTTTCGCCGGGCACGGGAATCTTCCTGCCCGAAATCACCATGTCGGTGTTTGTGGAGCCCAAGACTGCTATTTTCTTCATTCCGTCATCCCTTTCGCCTTGCCCGACTTTGCCGGAGGACGGCATATGAGCTCGTCGATCATGCGGCCGACCTCTGCCTTCGCGAGCTTTTCCGTGATGCGGATGTGCGGGCCGCCTTCCGACGGCGCCCACTCGTTCGTTCCGTCGTTGCCGACCATGCGGTACGTGCCGTGCGCGATGTTGAAGTAGCTCGTTTCGCCGCGAACCGCCGCGAGCACGGCTGTCTCGTCCCACGAACTGCGTCCGCCCATGCCGTAGCAGGACAACAGCCATTTTGCAGGGTCGCGGCGCACCTCGTCCCGCGAAGGGATGTTCCCGGAGAACACGTCGCGCACGGGATTGCGCACGGAGCAGTCCGACTCGGCCAAGGCCCTGCCAGCGAAGATGTCGAATCCGTAGGACCAGTCGGAGAACACGACTGGCGTCGGCCAGCGCTCGAGCGCAATGCGCGACGATTCGGCGTCCCATCGCGAATTGTACTCCTTCCCTTTCGGATACCGGCATGCCATCGCGACCCACCGTTTCACCTTCTTGGCGACGAGCGACATGCCGTCCAGCGGCGAAATGGAGTCTGGCTGCGTTTCAAGGAGGCGGCGGATGTTGGTGAGGAACCCGACAGAGCATATCACTACGCTTCCGTCCGGCTGGGCGGCAAGGGCTTTTCGGTAGACTTCGTTCGCGTCCGGCGCGTCGTCCGAGTCGGCGTAGCGGTACCAGCCGGGATAGTCCGCGAGCAGCTTGCGGTACTTGTAGTGTCCGCCGTCGTGGCCAACGCGCTCGCCAAGCGGAGACGTGGGATCTACCTTTGCCTCCGCGCCGGCGAACGCGCCTAGGACGCCGATGCCTTTCGGCGCGCCGACCGGGATGTCGGGACGGCCGTAGTAGCGGTTGATGATCTCGACTGCGCCGACTGATGCGTTGCCGCGCGTGCAGCTGACTGTCGCGAGAATCTCGCACTCGCCCGCATCGGCGAGCGCATGGAGGCAGGCGAGAGCGCCGACGTCGTCGAAGTCGGTCAGCATGTCGGTGTCGAAGATTACCTTGACCGGCTCCGCACGGAGAGCCAGCATCATGGCAAAGGCGGAAACAATCGTTCCGGTACGTGATGTCAGCTTGTTCATACGTTGCATTATACCAAAAAAACTTGCACCAGCTGGCTCAGATGCGGAAGCGGCTAGGCGCGGGTCTTGATTACTGCACCGACCTGGCCGATGGCGTCGAGGAGCTTCTTCTCCTTGCTCGGCACGGTGACGAACCACGGGGCCATGAGGAAGCCTTTCAGGCGTTCCGGCGCGACGGTCTTTCCGCAATAGGCCACCAGTGCGCCGAAGTTCTCGTCGCTCTCGTAGTTGGAGCCGCACGGCATCTCGTCAAACCCGGCGTCCGACAGCCGCCCGAAAGTCTTGCAGCGGATAACCCTGTGCGCATTCCTGCTTGACTCGAAATGCGTGCCGTAGTACCAGTTCGACTGCAGGACGCTTCTTGGCATCCTGCGCAAGAACTCCTCCTCGTGGTCCCAGGCGTAGTCGCTCCATATCCACGGACGCATGCCGCGCTTCTCGGCGAATCCCGAGATCTTGAGGAAGTCGCTCCACCACTGATCGCCCTGACGCACCACGGCGTATGCGCAGAATCTCTGGCACTTCCAGTTTTCCTCGTCGTAGCCGAGATGGAAGAAACGTGGCTTGTCGAATATTTCGCAGACTTCGGCTATCACGTCCTCGCAGACGCGGTAGTATTCCGGGGTCGAGAGCATGCGGCTGTAATCCTTCAGCCAGATGTCGTGCGCAGCCGAGAAGTTCAGCTTCGGGATGGGCTCGAGCCCTGCCTTGCGAAGGCGGTCCAGCTCGGCGCGGAAGCGGTCTATGGTCCACGAGCCCTTGACCGCCAGCTCGGGATGGCTCTTCAGCTGGATGCCTTCGCCGACGTCGATGACGATCATGTTCATGCCGACCTCTGCCATGCGCCCGGTGACGCGCCGCCAGACGCCTTCGTCGAACCGCAGGTGGTCCGCCGCCGAGAGCATCGCGAGGTCCTCCTGAGAGTAGTCCTTGTACGCCTTTATCGGCTGGTCGCACCACATGTTTATGCCGAAGTGCAGCAGCGCGGCCCAGATCGTATCCTTGTCCTGCCTTTCCACCTTTCGTTCCTCCTGTTCCGGTATCATCTCCGCCGGCGGGCTAGCGCAACGGAGCGCAGTTCACGCCCATCGACACGAGCCGCTTGCGGTGAACCTCCATGCGCTTCAAGAAGTTGTTGAAGTCGCGCGGCGACGGCGCCGTCCACAGAGCCTCTGCCATCGCGCAGGTGCGCGGCCACATCTTCCAGGCTAGGTCGTGTTCGTTCCAGGTGAATTCCGACCAGTTGTTGCACTGGCCCCCGAGCACGTGCGTCCGGGCGTCGTCCGCCACGCCGTCGCAGGGATCAAACGAGTACGCTTTCTCCAGCGGGACGTGTCCGCCGATGTACTGGAACGGGTCGTCGGGGAGGTCCTGGCTGTAGTCGTAGTAGCAGATCAAGTGCGGGGTCATCACCATGTCATGACCGCGCTGAGCGCCTTCTGCGCCGCTCGTGAGCTTGTCGCCGGCGCCGTTCTTCTGGCTCGTGCGCCAGCTCATTCCGATGGCGCTTTGCGGCACGTCGCCGCTAAGGATTTCGTCCCAGCCCATTATGCGGCGTCCCTTTTTCTCCAGGTAGTCGGCGAAGTGGCGCGTGATCCATGCCTGAAGGTCGTTTGCATCGTTCAGGCCCTCGGCCTTCATGCGCGCCTGGCACTTCGGGCACTCCTTCCAGCGGGTGCGCGGACATTCGTCGCCGCCGATGTGTATGACCTGCGACGGGAACAGCTCGCATACGCAGTCGAGCACGCCTTCCAGGAAGCGTATCGTCTCGTCGTTGCCCGCGCAGAACACGTCGACGGTGTTGCCCCAGCCGGCGTTCCAGATGCGTTCGCGCGCGCCTTCCGGCTTGCAGGCGAGATGCGGATAGGCCGTGACCGCCGCGCCGGCGTGGCCCGGCAGTTCGATCTCGGGCACTACGGTGATGTGACGCGCCGCCGCGCAGGCGAGTATCTCCCGCACGTCGTCCGCCGTATAGAAATAAGGGCCGTAGGCCTCGGTGTTGCGGTCGATGACGCTCCGCCCGTTCACCTTGTGCGGCTTGCCGCCACGCTTCCAGGAATTGGGACGCTTCGCGCCGATCCTGGTCAGTTCGGGGTATTTCGGTATCTCAAGCCGCCACCCCTCGTCGTCGGTGAGGTGCCAGTGGAAGACGTTCATCTTGTGGTACGCCATCAGGTCGAGTATGCGCATAACGTTCTCCTTGCCGAAGAAGTGGCGCACTTCGTCGAGATGGACGCCACGCCAGCGATAGGCCGGCGAATCCTCTGCCTCCACGCATGGAATCGCGATGTCGGCAGTGCCGTCGGCGCCTGCCTTGCCGCATGTCGCCAATTGCCTTATCGTTTGCCGTGCGTAGAACGCGCCGGCCGCGTCCGCACTCGCGACCGACACGCCGCCTGTCGTGACGGAGAGCCGGTAGCCTTCGGGCGGCAGCGACGCGTCATGCGTCTCATGCACGGAGATTTCGCCAAGGCCGGCGGCCTTGGCGACGAATTCGCCTTCGCCGACCTTCATGTGCCGCGGGGCAGGCACTAGGACGGGCATCTTGCCGCCGGACGCTGCCATGCATATCAGGGTGACGGCCAGCGCGACAATGCGGCTGTGCCGCCGTTCGGCATTTTCTCTTGCTGCAGGTCTTGACATGGTAAGCTGTTTCCTTTCCTTATTATATGCGGGGGCTTGCCGATGGTGATTATAGCAAAACGGCCCTTTGAAGCACAAGGCGGAGACGTTTTGGCGGTGCAAAAAATTTTTTAAAATACCCCCTTGCGCAATGATGGGGAAATATGGTATGATACCCGTGTCTTGACCGAAGAAGGGTTCAGGCACGGTGCCTGTTACCTTGATTCCGAGGAAGAGGCAAGGTTAACCTCCTGAAGCGTTGACGGACCGTTTGCCGAAGGCGCGGATGGAAAAACAGAAAGAACAAAAAACAATGAAGAAGGTTATGATGGCGCTTGCGATCACGGCTGTTGCCGGTGTCGCTTCCGCTGCCTCCTGCACTGACTGCCCGTTCGGCTATCGCCTGAAGGTGATGGTTCGCACGACCGCCAGCTGCAATGTTGTCGCCAAGGATGCGTGCAATGAGTGCACCACCGCCACCTATCGTGGTCCGGTGATCCGTCGCTTCATGGGCATGGTCTATGGCACCACCGCCACCGAGGCTGGTACCTGCGGTGACACTGGTTGCAAGTGCAATGATTGGAAGGATACGGCTAACGTCGCGTTCTTCGATTATGACAACGCCGGCCCGATGATCCTCGACGCTGACACGACTGAGCTCATCCAGCTCAACCGCATCGGCTGCAAGGCTGAGGACCGCAACAAGGCCGAGATGGCCTTCACGGTTGGCTACAAGTGCAAGGAGAACGTCGCTCAGATGACGTTCGCTGGCTTCGGCCTCGTCGGCAACCACGACGGCAAGATCACGCTCGGTGCCGTTTCCGGCTACTGCGCTGGTCAGCTCCCGGCTGGTGCTGTGATCAGCAATGGTCCCTGCAACGAGCCGTCGACCGTCTGCGGCAACTATGTGTGGAATCTCTGCTGCAACACCTCCTACACCTGCGCGTACACGGCCGCTTATGGCAAGTGGACGCTCGTGTGGGACGCTGGCATCACCGACAAGGTCGGCACGAACCTCACCGAGGCTCAGGCCAAGACCGGTTGGGGCACTGCCACCCCTGTCAAGCTCGCCGACAAGCGCGCTTGCTCGGATGTTGCTTGCAGCGTCTGCGTTGAGTAATCACTTGTGTGATTGCGAAAGGGGGGGTTGCGCGAGAGCGCAGCCCCTTCTTTGTTTTTAGAAAAAGTTTGTCATTGTCATCAGCGCACGGCATATCTATAATAGAGTAGTGCTATGAAAATCAAGTGGTATATTCTGGTGTCGCTGGCGCTTGCGCTGGCTGGCTGTTGGGACAACGGCCAGCCTGAGGCTGCGCCTGAGTCTTCGGCTGCCGACAAGTCGGCTACGGGCGAAAAGCCGGTGCGCAACCGCGTTGTCGTTACGGTCAACGGGCGTGAATTGCATTCGACGAACCTGAACGAGCGGGTGGAGATGCTCGTAAAGGTGAGCACGATTGCGAACCCCAAGATGACGCTGAGCGACATACCGAAGCTTCGCAAGCGTCTTAGGACGGCCTTGCCGAAGATGTTCGTTCGCGAAGTGGCGTTCGAAGAGTTTGTCAAGAGCGAGAATATCAAGATCGACGAGGCTGCGATTGAAAAGGCGAAGAAGAAATTCCTGTCGGGTTTCGGGGGGCGCATGACATACGACAACCTGCGCCGCAAAGTAGGGTCTCTGGCGGCGGTGATGGATGATTTTGTTCGCATACAGGCGATGGAGGATGCCGTCCGCCAACGCATTCTCGAGAAAAATCCGCCGAATCTGCCGCCTAACTACGCGGCTGAGCAGATAAAGAGGATCAAGGCGTACAACGCCGAAATGGCGCTTACGAACGCGGCTGTGTACGCGCGGGCGACGAACGCGTGGGAGAAGCTGAAGGCAAAGGAGAACTTCAAGCTGGTTGCGCGGCAGTTTTCGGAAGTGCCGAGAGAGGCGAAGGAGGGCGGCGACTGGGGTACGCTTGGCCTTCAGCAGCTTGAGCCTGACGAGGATCTGGTCAAGTGGGTCCAGAAGCTTCGGCCGGGGCAATTCTCCCCGCCGATCGAGGGCGACAACGGCCTTATGATCTTGAAGGTGAATTCCAAGAAGGGCGATGACTATGCTCTTTCGCGCATTTACTTCCGGTTGCCGATGTTTCAGGAGCTCGTCGACGAAGAAACGCTTGTAAAGAGGAAGCGCCAGCAGCACGAGCAGGCGGTTCTGGCCAGGGAGATCTCGGCCATTGTCAAGGCGGCGGATGTCGTAAAGCCGAAGACGAAGAAGAAAGCTCACAACAAGAAGAACAAGGCGAAGAAGAAAGGCGACAAGGCTGTAGACTCCGGCAAAAAGTTGCGTTCTAAGGAAGCGGCTAAGAAGAACGGAACGGCAAATAAGAGTGCCGAAGTCAAGAAGCCGAAAGTGGCGGCGCCTAAAAAAGTGTCTGCACCTAAAGTTGATAAGCCGAAAGCGGCAGTGCCTAAGGCTGACAAGCCGAACACAAAAGCAGATTTGAAGGGAAAAGTAAAGAAAACTGATTCTACAAAGACAAAATAAGGAAAAAAATGAAGGAAATGCTAAAGAAAATGGTAGTCTGCCTCGCCGCAACGGTGGGGTTGACGGTCGTTGCGGCGACTGATTCGTACTTTGAGAATTCAAAGGGGGCTAAGATACCCTACAACTCGAAGGGGGCCATCGTTCGTGGCGAGTGGACCAGCCAGCTTGACAAGGCGATGAAGCAGGCGGCTGAAGAGAACGTCCCCGTGCTTGTCTTCTGGGCGAACAACGGTTGCGGCCATTGTGCGGCCACGGAGGTTGAACTTTGCACCAAGACGTTCACCAACTGGCAGAAGAAGTACCAGATTTACATGGTCTTCGCTTGCGGCGGCTATCCGGGGCCTGCCAAGAACGAGTCCGACGTTGCCAAGGAGGTTGCGCGCGACAAGTCAGGCGAATTCCCGTACGTCGGCGTCTACTGGGGCACCGGGTCTAAGGAAACCTACAAGGGCAAGTCATACAACAACAAGAAGCGCGGCACGTTCACGGGCAACGGCCTTGATGCCGCCACGTTCATCAAGAAGGCTGAGGCGCTCCTTAGCGGTTACACCCCGGCTGTCGGCGGGTGGTTCGAGTTAACGGACGCTTCGGACGGGAATCGCTACGAGGCGGATGCGTCGACGAAGAAGGTAGCGCTCAGGATGACGCGCAGCAGTTCCAAGAAGTCGGTCGTGGGAACGGATTCCGTGAAGCTCTACAAAGGTGCGGTGAAAGACGCAAACCTCGTCAAGACGTATACTGCCAACTGGACGAAGGGCGCGACCACGCTTGATCTCACGGTGGCGATTCCGTCCGGCCTCGCAGCTGGCGACAAGCTCATCGCGGTCATAAACGGCGAGTCCGCGGCGAAGTACAGGAACACCATCTATTTTGTCGCGAAGGAGAACGGCACGGGCAACCCCCGGTGGAAGGGTGCTGAGTTCGGCGAGTGGACGGCCGACATCGACGCGGCCAAGGCATTGGCGGCGACGAAGGCAGGCAAGTTGTCCACGGCAGGCAAGGCGGCGGTGACCGTCGGCTCGACGAAGGCGTATACGCTCGTGAGCTTCCAGGGGTCGCTCTGGTGCCCCGATTGCGCCAACACCGACCGTAACTTCCTCGAAGTCGAGGATGCGAACGGCAACAACCGCTTCCAGGCGTGGGCGAAGTCGAAGAACGTGGCGCTCGTCGCGGTAGACATTCCGTCCTACGCCGGGTCTAGCTATAAGGATCGGTCGACCCCGACGCTTTTCTCCAGAGACGCCTACAAGACGACGCTTGCGCGCGCAAGGGAGTATCCGGCGTCCGGTGCGTCGGCCAAGCTGACCAATGCGGTGGAGCGCAGCGGCCTTGGCTACCTTACGCGCAACGGCATTTCTGACGCGGACGCGCTCGCGAGGCTCAAGAAGTTCCACGACCTGGCGTACAAGACGCCGGAGCAGGGCGGCTTCCACCTCTTCTACGGAGATGGCGACCCGCGCAACGAGGACAGCAACGCCTACCGTGTGAACGTTCCCATCTTCGTGCTGCTGAGGAGCGACGGCACGATAGCGGCGCGTCTCACGCGGTTCGCCTTTGTCAGTCCGATGAAGGCCGACAAGGCGAACTTCGACAGCTACATCAAGCGCTTCGATGAGATGCTGGCGATTGCCGATGCCGAGGCCGGAACTGCCGACGCGAACGAAATCGAGAACAACACGCCTTCCGCCAAGACCACGGAACTGCCGGTCGGGACCAGGACGGCAGTGGAAGGGCGCCTCTGCACCGCCGACATGCGCGACACGTTCAAGCTGACGAACTTCAAGGGCGCGGCGGACGTGAGCGTCAAGATCACCGGTTCGTCCAACGCCAAGGTCGTGGCTCAGTTCATGATCGAGAAGGGCGGGGCGTTCGAGCTTGTCGGCGATCCCGTCACGACTGCGATCAATGCCAACGCCGAGGTTCTCGGCGAGTTCGACGAAGTGGGCACGTGCTATCTGCGGATTGCCGGCGCGGACATCACTTCCGATGCATTCGCCATCGGGAGCGCGACCGCGAACCACTTTACGGAGTACACCCTGACGGCTTCCGTGCAGTCCCTTGACCCGCAGGAAGAATTCGCGTCCGTGCCGCTCGCCAAGGGCTCTTCCATACAGATGTCCGTTGACGCCGGCAAGGTCTACCGCATCACAGGCATCGTGACGGATCCGATTCCCGAAGGACTCAAGCTCCGTGAGGACGGCATGTTCGAGGCTGCCGTGAACGGTGACGTCGAGCTTGTCGCGTCGGCCGCCGGCGAAGTCGGGTACCAGAAGTGGGTGCCGTCCAAGGTTGCCTTCAACGACAACGAGCCGAAAGACGGCATCGGCGAGAGCAAGGGCAAGTGGACGGTTACGATAATGCGTAACGGCGGCGTTTCCGGTTCGGTTTCGGCGACAGTCGCCGTGAACGTCGACAAGTCCACGTTCTACTACGACCACAAGACGAAGCTGCTGCCGCGCTTCGCCATCGACGACGAGTGGGGCTTCATGGCGAAGCAGCTGACGTGGGAGGACGGCGACGGCGAGCCCAAGAAACTCGTGATTACGGTCGAGAAGAGCGCGGAGCTGTCGAAGTACTTCGGCGACGGTGACATAGTGCTTGGTCTCGAAGGCCTGGCGAGCGACAATGGCGACGCAACGTTCGGCAAGAAGGAGTACACGCTGACTGTCAAGGACGAGTCGAAGAAGGCTCAGAGCACGGTGGCGATCTCCGGCACTGAGCCGGCCGCCACGTTCGGCACGACCGTATACGCGCGGCGCAGCGCGGGCGTCACCATGACGCTCCGCCGTTCCAACGACGGCAAGCCGCTCGCCAACTCCATAGGGCTCAAGTCTTCCGTCGACACGGTTTCGTTCGCCGGCGAGACCACGCTTGGGTCGGAAGTCGGCTGGGGCGCCGACGACTACGCTGACAAGAAGGTTACCGTGAAGGGCCTGCCCAAGGCGGAGAAGAAGGCCACCGTGTCGCTGAAAGCCACGGACGACAGCTTCAAGGCCGACAAGTCGGCAAACGAGATAACCATCGTGTCCGTCGACGACAAGGCCCCGGCCTTCGTCTCGGACAAGATCGCCCAGATCAAGATGGTGACGTATTCGACATGCAGCGCGTCCGTCGCGTTCGATTCCGCCTACATCCAGAAGGGCGACGAGCTTTCCGTCGAGCTGTTCAAGGGTTCTCTTCCGAAGGGCATCAAGGCGAAGGTAAGCGGACAGAAGCTTAAGCTGACGGGCATTCCGACTGCCGCCGGCTCTTATACCGCCTACTTCCGCGCATGCGCGACGCGCAGCAAGAAGCTTGTGAAGGGCCTGCCGCTCAAGGTCAGCTTCAGGGTCGTCGATCCGGCCACTGTCAAGCCGACCGACAAGACGTACGGCAAGCTTTCCAACACTGCGGTGAAGACGTCGCGGACGCTTTCGAGCCTGATGGTCCTTTCCGGCGGCAGTCCGAGTCGGCTTGCCGGAACCCTGAACGTGACGATTCCGCGTTCCGGCAAGGTGAGCGCGAAGTACGCCTGCAACGGCGGCACGGTCTCGTTCTCGTCGAAGAGCTGGGACGCGAAGGACCTTTCGGACTCCGACGGCACGCTTACGGCGACTCTGACGCCGTCCAAGGAGGGGTACGCCCTGGAGGTGAAGGCATACTCCAACGGACGCGTCGAGGCGATTGTCACCGACAAGGCGTTCAAGGACCAGGAGCTGACGGCGAAGTCCCTCGGCAAGGTCTGGAGCAGCAGCGCGTCGGCCAAGTCGTGGGTTGGCGTCTACAACGGTGCGCTCGCGCCGTCCGGGACGCCATACTACCGCGGCAACGGGCAGTACGGTGCGTTTACCGGCGAGATCGTGCAGCCGACGAACGAGGAGTTCGCGGCGCCCGTCGGCTACGGCTACGTTTCGCTGAAGCTGACCTCGAAGGCCGCCTCTACCGGCAAGGCGACATGGGCGGGCAAGCTGCCCAACGGCCAGGCGATTTCCGGCTCGGCCGTCCTGTCGAAGGGCGCGAACAACTGGGTCGGCCGTTCCGGCTACGCATACCTGCCGATCTTCAAGAAGCGTTCCGCCGACCGCGTCGCGGTCGTGGCGGAGATCAAGTCCGGCGCGGCCAGCGCCGCTAACGGCGGCAACAGGTGCCTGCTCGGCTGCCCGGACCTCTCGCCCGTCCTGCCGCTCGGCACGTGGACGCACAAGGGCGACAACGGCACGGGCTACAGCATGGACATTCACCTCATGGGCGGTCTCTACGACGCGACCAAGAGCCTGAAGGACTGCTGCAAGGAATCGTCCATGAACCCCACTGCGATGCAGCTTCAGATAGAGGTCCCGGAGTTCGCGGGCTACGACCGCTACGCCGGTCGTGGTGAGGCGCAGGCGATTCCCGTGCAGACGGTCTCGGTCGGGAAGAACTCAATAAGCGTGACGAAGTCCACGAACAAGTTCAAGCTGTCCATCGACCGCGCCACGGGCATCTTGAGCGGCTCGCTCCGCCTCAACTACGCCGTCGGCGGCAAGAACAGCTACATAGACGCCACCTGGAACGGTGTGCTCTTGACGGGTTGGAGCGCGGAGTGCGACTGCTCCGAGGGCGAGGAGATTCAGATGCCGTTCATCTGCGGCGCGTTCTCGTTCGAGGATCAGGTAGGCAAGTCGAGCAAGGACACGGTGCTTTCCGGCGGGCGGATCTATTCCGGGTCCGCGTTCCCGGCGAAGTGACGCAAGAGACCGAAGACTGGCTGACAGGCTGACAAGACTAAGGAGATGAAGATGATGAAGCAGGTAGTGACGGCGGCGCTCGGCGTGCTGTGTCTTGCGGGTTCGAGCTTCGGTGCGAATCCCGTGAAGGAGAAGTACGCGCTGGGCCTGTCGGCCAAGTCTTCGGTGCAGAAGAAGACGGTCAAGCTCTACAAGACCACCGACGATCAGAAGAAGACTGTCTACCGGTGCTACTACAAGATGACGCTGTCCAAGGGCAAGGCGTACACCGTGTGGCTTACCGGCGTAAACTCCACGAACAGCAACATCAGGATCCGCACGGCCTACGGGATGGAGTCCAAAGACTGGAACACCAACGAGCCTCTCGCCCATTTCGACAACGTGGACTGCGGCATCGAGACGCGCTGGCTTGTCACGGGCAAGGAATGGTCCAACGACTGGAACGACGACTGGGACACCTCGGCCTGGACGGACATCGTCTCCGACGACGACTGGGGCGACTGGGGCAAGTCCACGACGCCCAGCAGCTGGACGTACTACATCCTCGTCGAGGGCGACAAGGGGGCGACCGCGACGCTCAACTACGTGCAGGCGAACAAGATACCGAAGGGCGTGGCGGCCAATCCGCTCGTGATCAAGCCGAAGACCAAGTCGCAGACCGTGACCCTCAAGGACGGCTTCATGGGCGAGTTCTACTACGTGAAGGTCGTGCTCAAGGGCGGCTCGTGCTACCGCTTCGGCGCGCTGGACGGCACTGCGTCGAACGTGCTGTCGTTCGACGAGGAGTACAACCTCAACCTCGGCATACTCGGCCCGTACAAGTCATGGGCCAAGGCCAACAACCAGGCGATCTCGTTCATTCCGGACGGCGACCAGACGGTCCTGATGCGCCTCAGGTCCTCGAAGGGCTACAAGGCCAAGGGCAGGCTGCGCTTCTTCGTGGAGAAGACGAGGACGCCGGCCAAGCACAAGCCGACGGCGCTTGCGCTCGGCAAGTCCGTGGAGTTCAAGCCCGGCTACCTGAACAAGCCAGGGTCCGGCTACTTCGACATGGTGGCCGACCAGCAGCTCTTCTCGATAGCCGCAAAGAAGGGCAAGAACTACGTGGTGGAGACGAGCGGGGCGACGAACGAGGTGCCCATAGTGGCGTATCTCTACGACTCCAAGGGCACCGTCATCAAGACGAACCGCTCTAAGGGCAGCGACAGCGCGGACGTGCGCGTCGTGTTCACGCCGGCGAAGTCGGCCACCTACTACGTGGGCGTCTGCGAGGACCACGGGGTCTTCGACGAGTTCACCCCGAAGTACCGCAAGGTCAGCATAAAGGCCTCCACCGTGTCGACTACGGTGAAGACGGTGAAGCTTTCGCCCGTCCCGGGCACCAAGGACTCGAAGCCGCAGACGGCGGACGCCGCCGGAAGCTCTGCCTTTACGCTTGGGAAGAACTGCTGGACGGCCAAGTGCGTGATCGGCGCGGCGAGCGGCGTGACCTATGCGCTCACAGCGAGCTTCGCCGATGCGAAGAACACCGAGACCAACCGGCTTGGCGCGCTGATCTACAGCGGCAAGGTGTCTGAGAAGTCGCTGGTCAAGGCCGTGACGTTCACGCCCGGCAAGACGTTCACCTTCAAGGCGAGCGTCGACGGAATGTACTACGTGGTCATCCGCCCGGCCGCCGGCGAGGGACTCGACTACAAGCCGATCCGCATGCATTCGGTCGGCTATCTCACGAACGGCAAGAAGTGCGGCGCCCTCAAGGTGACGATCAAGGGCGCGAGCGGGAAGTGGATGCTCGCAAAGAAGGGCACCCAGTACGCCAGCGGCGTGAGCGTCATCATGCCTGCCGGCAAGAAGACGCTGTACTTCACCTCCGTCAAGGGCTACACGACGCCCAAGAACGCAAGCGCCACGGTGTCCAACGGCAAGACGACCGTGGTCGGCGACATCTACTACACCGACAAGTGGGATCCGAAGGACGACTCGACGAAGAAGGCTACGTCGTGGTCGCTGAAGTCGAAGTACACTTCGCAGACGAAGCACACGCTCTGGAAGACCGACAAGACCGACTGCTTCTCCTTCTATTCGAAGAAGGGCTATCACTACACGTTCAGCCTCTACGGCAACGGCAAGGGTGATCAGGTGTTCACCATCAAGAACGAGAACGGAACCTACTACGCGAAGAAGGTGACTTCCGTGAATCGTCTGATGCTGCCAAAGTCGTCGAAGAAGTATTACCTCATAGTTTCGCACAAGACCTCTACCAACGAGGGCGGGGCCTACAAGCTCAAGGGCCGCTACGAGGACCTTGGCGTCGTGAAGTTCAGCAATGCGACGTTCAAGGCCAAGGACAGCGCGACGTCCGTGACCGTCACCGCCGTCCGCACGAAGGCTACGGGCGAGTGCCGCGTGAAGTACACCCTTTCGGCGGGAACGGCGAAGGCAGGGGTCAACTACATCAACTCCTCCGGCTACGTCAGCTGGAAGAACGGCGACAAGGGCAAGAAGAAGATCAAGATCGCCCTCGTTCCGAAGGCCATTCCGGTCAAGAGCAAAGACCTGTCTTTCAAGGTCACGCTGAATGACGCCTCGTCCGTGTCCGCCGAGAAGGCAGGCGACAAGCTGAAGAACCCGGTGCAGGCGGCGTTCCCGAAATACAAGACCTCGGTGCAGGCGACGGTGAAGATCGTGAACTCTGCCAAGTACAAGACTGCAGCGGCGGCATATGCGTCGGTCTACACCGACAAGGCCGCGAAGCAGAAGAACGAGGACAAGAGCAACCTCCGCGTCGGCACGTTCTACGGCCTGGTGCGCGAGAGCGGTTCGCAGCTCACGAACGGAGCTCCCGAGTTCGCCGCCGTCACGCTGACGGTATCCCCGTCTTCCGCCTCTTCGCCGGAGACGATGTCCGCAAAAGTGCAGCTTGCGGGCAAGACCTATTCGTTCGCCACAGATTCGATGTGGGACGGCAAGGACGGTAACGGCGCCATGGTGAAGACGCTGATCAACGTCTGGCCCGGCAGCGACGAGGAACCGCCTTACACCAACGAGCTGACTGTCGCGGTGACCGACGGAAAGTATTCCAACTGGGCCAAGTCGGGCTGCAAGGCCAGCCTGAAGCTCCGCGTGCCGGACGCTTCCGGTTCCGGCGCCCAGACCGACATCGCGTATGCCGGCTCGCTCTACCGCCGCAACGCGAAGATACAGAAGTACCTTGACACTGCGTTCCTCTTCGACGGCTACTACACGGTGTCGCTCGTTCCCGGTGCGGTCGACGGAACCGACCGCGGGGCGGCCGGAGCGGGCGTGCCCGCCGGCAACGGCTACCTGACGGTAACGGTGGACAACAAGGGCGGTGCGAAGATCGCCGGCCTCCTGGCCGACAAGACAGCCGTCGCGGCATCGGCCACGGCATGCGCGGTGGTGCCGAACTCGTCGTCGAAGACGGGCTACGAGATGATAATCCCCGTCTACCAGGCTACCGCCTCCAGCTGCTTCGCCGCAGAGCTCCACCTGTTCATGCAGTCCGACAAGAACCATCTGGACGGCAAGAAGTACAAGACCGTCGTCGATTCCAAGAAGACGGTCTGCTGGAACTCCGACGACGCCTCCGCCACGGAGGACGGCGAACAGGGCTGGCGCATGAAGTGCGTCCCGGTCGGCGGATGGTATGACCTTCTGGCGAACCTGCAGGGCTACTACAACTCGATGGCCAAGGCGTTCGCGGCCGGTGCGCCCAATGCGTTCCCGACGGAACTTCTGGACGCCGGCTACGCTTACGCGGCCACGCCGAGCGCGGTGCAGGTTACGCTCGTCGGCAACAAGTTCTCCGCCGTATCCAGGAAGCTGGTGACCGAAGCGGACGACGCGACGAAGTACGACCTGGTCGCCAGTGTCAACCCCTGCAACGTCAAGATCGCCTTCAGCCGCGCGACGGGCGTCTCGTCGGGCTCGTGCTCGGCGTGGATCGCCAGCGAGGCCGAGGGCGCACAGAGGCAGATATCCGGATTCGAGCACTTCGGAGTGCTTACGATCGACCGCGACACCCGCAGCGGCATCGCGGGCGGCCTCGGCGAAGACGCGCTGATCAGCGGCGCGATCGTCAAGCCTTTCAAGATCGGGGAGCGCACCTGGATGTTCTCGCTCCCGTTTGAGGTTTACGCCGACTGAACGGCATAATGACGGAGAACAGATGAAACTCTGGAAACTGATAGTTCTGACGGTCGCTCTCGTCGGCCTTGGCATAGGCGGCTGGTGGCTGTCCGCGCCGAAGGCCGATGAGCCGGACGACAAGCCCGGCCGCGTGCTGCGCTCCCGCGTCATACGCGAGGAGAAGCCCGCCTCCAGGGCCAGCGCCCGTCGCATCGCGGCGAAGCAACGCCGCGAGAAGGGCCTTGGCACCCTTGGAAGCGACACCAAGAAAAAGGCAAAGGTCGATGAAGACTGGAACCCGTTCGACGACGAAAAGGGCGACTTTGACATGGACATCGACTTCACCCTGGAGGGCGAGGTCGCCGTCGAGATGTCGAAGGCCGTGCGCGACATCTTGACAGAGATGCGCCGCGCCCAGATGAACTTCGACCGCAAGGGTGTGCTGGCTGCGGTGCGCAAGTTGCTTGCGAAGATAAGCAGGGGCTCCCCGGTTTCGTCGTACGCGAAGTGCCAGGCCGTCGAGGCCATCAAGTCCGTAGGCGGCGGCATAATGGAGTCGCTGCCGGAGCTGGCCCAGCTCGCGGCGGACGAAAGCCCGGAAGTCGCCGAAGTTTCGCTCGAGGCGATACAGGAGCTGCTGTGGGACTTCGACACCACGCCGCAGCAGATTTCCGAGGCCATCGGACTGCTGGTCAAGATGACGACCGACGGCCAGGTGCTCAATCCCTTCATCTTCGAGATGAACGGCATGCCGAACTCCATCAAGGTCGAAACGGCCCTCGTCATTCTCGACAGCGGCAACCAGACGGCTATCGACGCGCTGGGCGACAACATGGCGTTCGTGTTCGACGACTTCGCCGGCAAGATTCAGACCCGCGAGGACATCATCCAGTACGGCAAGGAAAACCCGGACGTCATAGAGGAATAGCGTGTCCCAGCCAGGAGGTGCCGCCATGTTCCTGAGAGCGCTGATTTCCACCGTGTGCGCGGCGCTCTGTCTCGCCGGCTCCGGCGCCACGCGGACGCATGAGGGGCTCAAATACTCCACGACGGCTGTGAGGACGGGCGTCTGGTCGTCGCAGTACTCCAAGTGCAGGGGCCATGCGGAGAAACTCGGCGTTCCGCTCGTCGTAATGTGGGTGAACCCGGGTTGCGGACATTGCAAGGCCCTCTGCAACGACATAGCGGTCTCTTCGGCATTCAAGGAATGGCGCAAGTCCTGCGGCTATGTGTTCGTGCTTGGCATAGGAAAGAAAACCAAATCTGGAGCGAGAGCAAATGCGTTCGCCAAGAAGGATGAAAGCACCACCCTGCATTCCTATCCTTTCTGCGCCGTATACCTGAATCCGGTTGGCCCGGTGTCTACGACGGTAAAGAAGGTTTTTACAGGCAGCGGGTTGACGGCCAAGTCCTTCCGCAGCAAGATAAAGTATGTCATCAGGAAATACGCAAGGATCAAGCTGAGGGCTTGCGACAAGAACGGCAAGGCCAGCAACAAGTACGGCAAGGTCGTGCAGGTGCGCTGGCAGAAGATCGGCAAGAAGGTGACTCTCATCGCCAAGCCGAAAAGCGGCTGCAAGTTGATCGGCTGGTATAACGCGAAGGGCAAGCTTGTCTCGAAGAAAACCGATTACAAGGTCAAGGTCGAGAAATCCATGAAGTACTATGCGAGGTTTGGGAAGAAATGACACGTATGCGTCAGTTGCTTTGTCTCCTGTTGCTTGCGTCGTTCGCGGCCGTCTCTATGGCTGCGGACGAGCCGTCTGAAACTGACCTTGCCGGGATCACGTACTTTGCGCCCGTCTGCCCGTTCTACTACCGCATGATGGGGCCCGACGGCGAGTTGCGAGAGTTCCAGCAGCTCGACGCACGGAGCTTCGGCGGGCCGCGCGGATGGTCGGCGGAGACCGTGGACGGCAAGGTGGTCGTGCGTGCCCCTGGACACCGTCGCTTCACGTACGCCGACGGACGGCTTGTGACGTACCAGCGCGGCAGGAAGCGGCATGCCATCACCTATCCGTTCGAGCCGGCATATGGCGGCAAGCCGGCTTCGCTGTGGGGAATCGAGCCGGAGCAGATGAACCGCGAGAAGATGCAGAAGCGGCTTGACCGCCTGACGGACATCTGGAGCATGACGGGCCGCTTCTCTCTCTGGTTCAGGAGTCCGAACGTGGCGGCGGCGTTCCTGGCCGGCACGGCTCTTGTCGGCGCGGCGCTGTTCCTTTCGTGCGGCGCCGTATGGCTGTCGGTCGGGCTTGTCGCGATGCTAGCGTCGCTGGCGGGGCTGGCCATGACGGGCTCGCGCGGCGGCATGTTGGCGTTTTTGGCCGGCTTTGCAGTGCTCCTGGCGGCGGAGTTGCTTCGCCGGGCCGGACGTTCCGTGCTGAAGCGAGTGCTGGTGCTTGTGGGCTGCCTTGTCTTGGCCGGCGCGTTTGCCGTAGCCACTCAAGGTTCCGCCAGATTCACCAAGGGACTGGTCCGTGCGATAGAGGGGCGTGGCGAGGGGCGCGACCGCAGCTCCATCTTTGTCGCTGGCGCCCGGATGATTGCCGATGCACCTGACGGCTGGGGCGTCAGGAACGCGGGACCGGCCTATTCCCACTGGTACCAGTCGATGGGCGGAGACACCTGGCAGATGACGCTCGTTAGCGACCATCTCACTCATCTGGTCGGCTACGGCTGGACCGGCCGCTGGCTGTGGATTCTCGGATGGTTCGCGGCGATGGCTCTTCTTTGGAAGCATGCTCGGAGAGGCTTCACGGCCGCAGGCGTTGCGGTATGGGTCTCGCTTTTCGTCGCCGCGCTATTCAACGTGATGCTGGCGCAGTCAGCGCTTTGGATACTGCCGGCGTTCTTCATCGGCCTAATGGCCTGGCGCATCTTCCGCGGCGAATGGCGGGAGTGGCGCGGCTACCTTGCCGCCCTAGGCATTGCCGTTGCCGCCAGCATTGTTGCCGTTGCCGCGCTCTACGCCGTCTGCCGCGCCGCAGGGCCGTCCAGCCCGCGCATCCGCCACGCCGGCAACACTGTGACGGTAGGAGAGGGTGAGCCATCGGTTTGGATAGTCGACGACGGCGAAACGCTAGGCGGAATCTATACGCAGAACCTGATACGCCGCCACTACATGACTGCTTCCTCGGCGTCTAATGTCGTGCCGGCCTGCGTCTACTGCCGCAGCCTAGCGGACGTGCCGGGGCGCGTGGGACGGCTTGTGCTGCCTGGCCGTCAGGGCGAGCGGTATCTTGCGCTCTTCCGCCAGGGCCATGCGCCATCCGCCGGCGAGATAGTCTTCCTTTCGCCTCCGTTCGGCCCGAAGGATTTCCCGAAGGAGCTTTTCGCCGTAACGCGCGTGGGCATGTTGCTCGGTGAGTTCGCGGCGAGGTACGTCGACGTATACGGCGAAGGTCCGCACCCCGAGTGGGTGACGGTCGTCAAGGGGGCTGAGCTGTACATACCCAACTGGACCGACTACGTGATAGGAGGCGGCAAGTGACGGAGGCGAGGCTTCGCGTTCTCGCCCTCGTGCTGACCGATGTCGTTACGATGGCGGCGGTCTGGGCGTTCGACGTCTGGGCTTACTGGGCCATCGGCATCGGGCGCTACATGTACGGATGGACCTTCTACCTGCGGCTCTGGCCGGCGCTCGTGGCGTTTGTCATTGTGAACGTGGCGTTCCGGCTCTATCAGGGCCGCTTCGCCTATCCGGCCGCGCCCGTGTCGCCCGTGGAAGAGATGCGTCGGCTGATCGCTTCGGCTCTCCTTACGCACATGGCCCTGGTCGCCTACATAGCCCTTACCAACCAGACGCTCAAGGAGACCTCCCGCGTGGTGACCGTGTTCTCTGGCGTGTTCACCGCCATCCTGGCGCAGCCGATGCGCGACCTGGTGCGCATGGCGATCTCGCGTTTCCGCATCTTCCGCATACCCGCCGCAGTCGTCGGACCTGATGATGCCGTGAGGCGGCTCTCCGTGGCGCTGGGCAAGGACGCCTACGCCGGGTTCCGCGCCGTCCCGGAGTCCGCCAGGCCGCATGTGCTGTTCTCGTGCGAGGAGATGGACGTTTTTCGCGCAAGTTACCCCGAATACGCGCAACGCTATTCGCACATCGAGTACATTCCGCCTTCAGGCGCACTGCCTCTGGGCGGGGTGCGTCCTATCTCGGTGGACGGACGCGGCGGCATCGAGTTCGCCAGCCAGCGTCGCATGCGCCTCCTGCGGTTCGAGAAGTGGCTGCTCGACAAGTCGCTGGCCCTGCTCGTATTCATCGGCTCCTTGCCTCTCTTCGTCATAATCCCTGTGCTGATAAAGCTTACCTCGCGCGGCCCGGTGTTCTACCGCCACAACAGGCTAGGCAAGCGCGGCCGGCCCCTGCGCGTCTGGAAGTTTCGCACGATGTATGTCGACGCTGACGAACGTCTGGCGGCGATCCTCGCGTCCGACCCTGCGAAGAAGGCCGAATGGGAGGCGAACTTCAAGCTGGCGGAAGACCCGCGCGTGACGCCGCTCGGCCGGTTCCTGCGCCGGACGTCGCTGGACGAGTTTCCGCAGCTCTTCAACGTGTTCGCCGGCGACATGACGCTTGTCGGCCCGCGTCCCATAGTGGAGGGAGAGGTGCACTACTACGGCGACGACTACGCCACGTTCTCGTCCGTCAAGCCTGGCGTGACCGGCCTGTGGCAGGCGTCGGGCCGCAGCGACACCGACTACGTTCGCCGCGTCGCCCTCGACGTGCATTACATACTCAACTGGTCGCCCTGGCTTGACCTTTGGATTCTTAAGAAGACGTTCGCCGCCGTCGTGTTCATGCGCGGCGCCCGATGATACGAGGAGAGGCATAAGATGAAGAAACTGGCAGTATTGACATTGGTCGCCGTCACGCTCGCCGCCGTGGCGGTGTGGCTCTGCACCGTCGTCCGTGGCCCGGCGGGGCAGACTGACCTCGAACGCGAGTTTGAGCGCATGGAGCCGAACGACAAGGAGCTGGACGACTTCAAGGGCGACATTCCGCTTGAGGCCGCGCCCGGGAAGAAGGGCAAGGCTGGCGGACGCCCCGACAAGGCAAATGCCAAGGAAGAAGGCGAAGACGAGCCTGCCGCAGAGCTGACCGAAGAAGAGAAGGCCGAGGCGGAGGCCGAGAAGATCGTCGAGGAGTTCGACGCGTTGACGGACAAGTGGATGGAGACGTCGTCCGGAAATCCGCCGACGCTCGCCGAAGTCGACGCCTTCGTGGAACTGTTCCGCAAGGTCCCCGCCGACCGAAAGGACGAGTGCATCCACCGCGCCCTGAACCTCATACCCGACGAGAACGTCATGCTGCTTGCAGGCGTGCTGATGGACAAGGGCCAGGATCCGGAGACGATCGACACCGTGTTCAGCGACATACTCAACCGCGAGGAGGGCGTGAAACTGCCAGTGCTGCGCGAGGTCATCAAGGACACGAAGCACCCGTGCTGGAAGGATGCCGCCTGGATCCTCGACGTGACCAAGCAGCTGCCGGACGAATGATTGCCCCGAGCGCCGCAGGCGCGTGCAATGCCTTCAGCTCGGACTTATGACTTGCCCGCGACGGTGACGGCTGGCTGCCAGTCGCTGACAATCGGGTGGCCGGGCTTGCCGAGCGAGTTGACCGGACGCACCGCAAAGCGGAACTTGACGCCCTGCGGCAGCTGGTCGGCCGCTATGCGGACCGTCTGCGGACGGTGCGTGCGCGGGTTGTCCTCAGACATGTTGTAGCCGTCCGCCATCAGGTAGCGCTTCACTTTCCCGCCGCCGTCCTTGGGAGCGGCTACGATCTCGTAGTCGAACACGCGACCGCCCCTGACGGCATCCGCCGCCGGGAAGTCGAGCACGAATATGGGTTTTTCCTCGGACGGGACGGCCGGGGCCTTGCCTTTTGCGGAGGCGCCGCGGTTCTTGCCGCGCGCCCGCGAGACGAGGAGTGCGGCGCCGGCCGGGAACTCCGGCGCGATCGAACGCTTGGCGTGTTCGGCGAACGAGAATGGCTTTGGCTCCGCCGCCGGCAGCGGCAGCACCCAGTCTTCGCCGAGGGACTGGTCGTAGACGAACTCGCGACGCGTGAACGCAACATGACTGTCGTACACACGCACGAGCATGCCCTGGCGTCCGTCCCTCGTGCTGCCGTAGCCGCCCATGATCTTGCAGGCGTCGTATGCGGCCGTCCCGCCGTCGTTCTCGTAGCCCATGGGAGCGCGCACCTTGGAGTAGGCCCCGCCCGTATAGCGGAGAGAACTGGTGCCTAGCGACGTGAACGCGCCCTGCCAGATGGACTGTTCGTGGGTGAGCGAAGTGTGCGAGTGCCCGGAGAACGCGATGGCGTTCGGAAAGGCGGAGAGGGCGCGCGTCGCCCGGCCGTCGTCGTGTCCCCAGGCCCACGAGCCGTAGCAAGTGTCCTTGGGGTGCGGGTGCTGGAAGTAGAAGAACGGCTTCTTTGGGTCGAGCAGGCTGCGGTGCGCGTCGAAGAACTCCTCTACTCCGCCGATGCCGGTCTCCTCCCAGCCATGACACTTGTCGGCTGTCCAGTGCCCGCCCACGAAGGCGTAGCCCTTTACGTCCCAGCTCATGATCGGAGAATATTCCTCGTGGAAGATGTTCTCCCAGTTCGCCTTCTGGTCGGTGCGAAGGACATGCTTGGCGCGCTCAGTCTCGTCTTCCCAGATCTTCTTCGCGTAGCCGCCGTAGTTGAAGCCCTCGTAGTCGTGGTTGCCGTAGACGAAGAGACGCTGGACGTGGCGGCCGTCGGGGGCCTTGTCGTCCGGAAACACCTTGAACCAGGCGTCCGCCACGGCCTGAAGCTCGTCCACGAGACCCTTGTCGGCGATATCGCCCACGATCATCACGGCGTCCACATCCTGGTCGCGGAACCATTCTAGGGTGTGGATGAAGGTCAAGGGGTCGCTGTCCTTGGCGAAGCCTTCGCCGGTCGGCCCCAGGCGCACATGCACGTCGCTAACGACGCCGAACGTGAGGTTGGGCTTGCCGCCCGTGAATTTCCCGGCGTGTGCGCAAAACACCCGGTTGCCGCCGAACGCGCCGTACGAGGCGAGTCCGCCGATAAACCATCTGCGTGAAACTTTGACGCTCATTGAAAATTTCTTTTTCGGATGTTGGAAATGGTCTGGACAGATGGTTGTAGTGTATCAAAACAAAAGCCCTTGGGCAAGTCGCTGCGTTGTTCAGGACTTGCTTTCGGCAGAGGATTGTTGGAGGGCACTTTCTCCAGCCGTGACAACATGGAAATGCGACAGGTCACTGGGTTGAAATGCGCGGCAAGTATGATATAATTTACACCATGAAAAGTCTATTGTCAGTGGCATGTGCTGCGGCGACGCTGACCTCGCCGCTTTCTTCATTCGCGGCATGGTATGACAGCCCTGCCGTAAGCGCGACGGTGAATGTCGGCGCGGCAACTACAGATCCACACTACATCAACGTGAGCGAGGACGGCAAATACCTGCTGGTGGATTTGCATGCTTCCAACCCCGCGCTTCCCGTGCAGCTCTACTCCGTGGCCGACCTTGTTGCCGCAAACGGCGCGGTGAACAAACTCGCGATGTCGTCCGCACTCGCCGGCGACTTTTTCGGTACGGGCACAGGCACTGGCAGCTGGAAGGGCGGCGCGGTCTCCACGAAGCTGGGCGTGATGATGCCAGGCAGCGGAAAGTCGTCCGGCGCGCTCTACACGGCGTTCAGCGTCCCGGCGTTCGGATGGAAGACCAACGAGACGGCTTTCGCGCTTTCCGGCTTCGGCGACGCGGGCTTTGACGGAATCGACTTCAACGCTGCTGGAACGCGCCTCTACGTGAACCAGTATGCAAACGGCAACCGCAACAAGATTCTCGCCTACGATACGGCGCCCCTCAAGACGGCGCAGACGCTTTCGCTTCTCACCACCAAGACCGTTGATGGCGTAACGCGCATCCGCAACCTTTCCTGCTACACCGTCAAGGGCAAGGATTTGATCTACTTCGGCGAGGGCGCTGTCTCCGGCTCCAACAACTCCGTCTATGTCTATGACCCGGCGGAGGACAGCGTAACGGCGATCCTCACTGACGCGGCGCTTTTCGACGGCGACATCATGAACGTGAAGCTTTCCGATGTCGCTTCCGGTTGCCCGACGATGTACGTGCAGACCGACAACGGGCGTCTGCACGTTTTCCTGCTTTCGCCGGACGGCAAGAGCGTGACGAGTGCGAAGCCCGTCAAGAGCTTCACTGCGGCGCAGTGCGCCACGCTCTGCGGCCTCCCAGCCGCACCGTCCAGCCCGAAGTTCCGCAGTTTCGAGGTGACAGACGACGGCAGCGCGGCGTTCTTCATCCATACGAACGGCCCCGGCCTCTGCGTCGTGAAGTCCGCCCCGACCGAGGACGCCTACATTTCCACATCGCCGGAATACACGGCAAAGCACACCGGAAACGTTCTTTTCTCCGACTACTTCTTCGGGGCGAACTCCCGTATCGAGGTAGATTACGCCTACCTTGACGAGAGCTGCTACGGATTCATTTTTTCGCCGTGGGAGGCGAACAGCGGCTCCCGCAGCGCAATCTGGCGCAACAACGGAACCTACACCTATTTCGTCGGCAACCGAAACGCAGGCATCGCAAGCGTTAAACTGGCGGACACGGCCCGCCACACGATGTGCATCGACGCGGCGAACATGAAGGGCTTCATCGCCACGGGGGATGTCACGAACGAGGTGAACTTCGACGAATACAATATCACGTTCTCCACCTCGCCGTGGCCTGTCATGTTCCTCGGCGCCGCCAACGGAAGCAAGACTGCGGTCAACACCGAGCACTACGCCCGCGCCAAAATCTACAGCGCGAAGATATACGAAAGCGGCGTCCTCGTCCGCGACTACGTGCCGGCAATCGTGAACGGCGTCCCGTGCCTCTACGACCGCGTGAACGGCTCCGTCGCCGCCGAGACGCGCGACGGCATGAACCTCCCCGGCTTCGGCGGTAGCGTCTTGCGCCTGACGGGCGAGACTTGCATTCAGCTCACTTCCGTCTCTGGCGACAATTCACAGAAGGGCATCAACACAGGCTACTGCATGAAGCCGACTTCGCGGATTGAACTCGACTGCCGCCTTGACGCAAACACGCCTGGCGACACGCGCCCCATCGGCGCATGGAACCATGCCGCAGCCCCCAAGAACCTGGTGTATGTGAACAGTGGCGTCCTCACGTTCTTCCTTGGCTATCTGGGAACATGGAACAATCGCAGCGTGACGCCGGTCAAACCAGGCACGGAACGCACGACGTTCGTCCTCGACACGCCCAACATGACGTCCTATGTCGTCAAGGACGGATTCATCCACTATTCCATTGCGGCGAAAGATCCTAAACCTACGGAAGACGCGACGGAGGCGCTCGCGCTCTTCGCCGATTCCAACAGCCCCGATGGCACCTCGTTCCAGAGCCCGGCCCTCGGCATGAAGGCATACTCGCTGGCAATCAGGGAAAGCGGCACAACCGTCACGAACTTCCTTCCCTTCATTGACATTTCCGGCGCCTGCATGAAGGACGTCCTGACTGGCGAAATAATCCATCCGCGCAAGTCGGCTTATTTCTTCTACCGCCTCGAAACCGCTTCGGACGCGACCCCTGGCTATATCGTAAAGACCACGGGGGAGCGCAATGTCGGTTTCCTGACGGACTGGCAATTCGACGCCCAATCCAGAGTCGAAGAGGATTTCGCCTTTGGCAGCACGGCAGACGCGCAGCGTCCGTTCGGTGCATGGAACAACACAAGCTCGAAGCTTCGGACTCTCGTCTGGACGACATCTGGAAAACTGCAGTACTTCATCAACAGCGGAAGCGCAGCGTTCCTGACAAGCACCGCAACAGACGTCGATTGGCACAAATATGTGATCGACTTCACGACGGATGGCGCGCCGACGGGCTATTACTACACGGGCGACACTCTGACGGCGAGCGGCCAGGGCACGGTTCTCGCCAACACGACAGACCGCAGCAACCTTGTTAGCATCTTCGCCGACAACAATGGAACGGCAATGACGCAAACTCCGTATGCCGGCGCCCGTTTCCGCGGCATGAAGGCATACGAGGCCGGCGAGGTCGTTCACGACTGGGTGCCGTCCAGGAAGGACGGCGCAGTCGGCATCGCCGACAAGCTCACGGGACTCTTCATGGCGGCCGATGCCAACTTTGGCGGGGCGGGCGACCTTTGGGAATGCGCGAGCGACGCCTACGTTGAGAGCGATGGAACGCAGGTGCTGAACACGGGCTACAAGGCGAAGAAGTCAAGCCGCATAGAGGTAGATTTCATGCCGCTCGACGCCCAGAGCAAGTGTTACTTCGGCGTTTACGGCAGCGGCGCCAACTCCTACACCTACTGGTGCGCGCCGCCCTATGTCCGCTTCATGATGATGAACGGAAACGTTTCCTCTCCGTATCAGTTCAATTGCAGGAGCATACGGCACACAGGCGTGATTGACTTCAAGAACAAGGAAGAATACGTCAAACTCGGTGGTCGCAAGATTGACGCGTTTACGGCCGACATGTCCTCAAAGAGCGTCGCCGACGATTGGATGTGCCCGTATCCGATGGGCGTATGCGGTTCGATGAAGACGGAGGACACGATCAGCACCGGTCCCGGTCCTGCCGCGATGCGCGTCTACGCCGTGCGCATCTACGAGAATGACGCGTTGGTGCATCTCTTCGTGCCATATAGCGGCGCGGATGGCGTTGGGCTTGTCGATATGCTGACTGGCGCTAAGGCGTTCAAGCATGCTGCATCTGTTTCCGATCCGGTATATGTAGCCGGGCCGCTGGCTGTCACGGCGGCAGAGCTCGCAAACGTCAGGACAACGGGTCCGGGCGACATTACGATCGGCAAGGGCGACGTTGCCGCGGCAATCGCTTCCGCAGCTGGCGCGACTGCCTACCGCTGGACGCGCAATGGCGTCGTGATCGGCGAGACTTATGACGGCAGGCTTGGCCTTGGCTGGCGTAAGCAGAGCGCGGCGGACGTGTTCACCGTGACGCCCGTGTACCGCACCGCTTCCGGCGACGTCGATGGTGAAACGGCCTCGTTCACGGTTACATGCCCGGCACTTGGCTCAATGCTCATCATTCGGTAAGCTTTACGCGGATTATGTTATAATGCCGGAACCTTGTATGGCAGAAAGACAATTAAGATATGAAACTTGACGCAACCGTGAGGTCGGCCTTCGAGAAGGCGTTTCCAGGGGAGGACTTCGGCTTTGTCAGGGTGACGCCTGCGACGGACCCGAAGTTCGGCGACTACCAGTGCAACGACGCTCTCAAGATCGCAAAGCGGCTCGGCATGCCCCCGCGCGAAGTCGCCGCAAAGGTCGCCGCCAACGTCGACCCTTCGCTCAAGGCTGAGGTCGCAGGGCCCGGCTTCCTCAATCTTACGGTGTCCGCCGCTTGGCTGGCAGCCGCGCTTGCGGACCTCGCCGCCAAGCCCGGCTGCGGAATTCCGCAGAACGGCGCGGGCAAGAGGGTCGTAATCGACTACTCGTCCCCGAACGCGGCGAAGCAGATGCACATCGGCCATATACGCTCCACCGTGATAGGCGGAGCGCTCGACCGCATATTCCGTGCGCTCGGCTACGATGTCGTCGCCGACAACCACCTCGGCGACTGGGGAACGCAGTTTGGAATACTCATCAAGGGCTACCGAGAATGCCTTTCCGACGACGAGCGCGCCAACCTCACCGTCGCCGCGCTCGAGAAATGCTACGTGCTCTCCGCCGCGAAGGCCAAGGCCGACGAAACCTGGAAGGACGCCTGCCGCGCCGAGCTGGTGAAGCTTCAGCAGGGTGACGCCGGCAACCTTGCGCTCTGGAAGCGGTTCATCGACATCTCGATAGGCGAGTTCGAGCGCATGTACGAGAAGCTGGGCGTGAAGTTCGACACCTACCGCGGCGAGTCCTACTACAACGACATCATGCCTGGCGTCGTCGCAAGGCTGCAGGAGATGGGCCTTGCCGTGGAGAGCGAGGGCGCCCTTGTCGTCAATCTCGAGGCCGAGAACCTCGGCGTCGCGATCGTCAGGAAGTCCGACGGCGGCTACAACTACACGACGAGCGACCTCGCGTGCGTCAAGACGCGCGTCGAGGAATACGCCCCCGAACGCATAATATACGTGACCGACGCGCGTCAGCAGCTCCATTTCAAGCAGTGGTTCTCGATTGCGGCGAAGATGGGCTATACGGACGTCAAGCTCGTGCACGTTCCCTTCGGCCTGATGTCCTACCAGGGCAAGGCCATATCGACCCGCGAGGGCAACCTGATACGCCTCGACGACCTGCTGACGGAGGCGAAGCGCCGTGCGCTCGAGATCGTGCGGGACCGCGGCGGTGACGAGAAGCTTGCCGAGCAGATAGGCTACGGGGCCGTGAAGTACTCCGACCTTTCCCACGATCCGGCGACGGACATCGACTTCAGCTGGGACAAGGCGCTTGCGCTGGAGGGCAATTCCGGCCCGTACCTGCAGTATGCCTACGCGCGCGTCTGCTCCCTGATGGCGAAGGCCGGCGTGGACGCGGCAGGGCCGTCCGGCGGAACGTTCGCGGTCGAGACGCCGAGCGAGAAGCGCCTTGCCCTGCAGCTGCTGGAGTTTCCCGGCGCAGTCGTCAGGGCTGCCGAGGCGTACAAGCCGTCCGTGCTGGCCGACTATCTCTTCCAGACGGCGCAGCTCTATTCGAGCTTCTACCAGAACTCGCCGATCCTGAAGAGCGAGGCGGCGGTGCGCGAGGCGCGGCTGGGGCTTTGCGCCCTCTTCGGCCGCATATTGCGCACCGGCCTGAACCTGCTCGGCATCGAGACGCCGCAGCACATCTGACATGCGCCGCGGCATCGTCTGCATCTGCCTGAGCGCGTTCGGGTTCGCGCTGATGGCGATGTTCGTGCGCATGGCGGACGTCGTAGGCGAGCCGTTGCCGGCGATCCAGAAGGCGTTCTTCCGCAATCTTGTCGCGGTGGCGCTCGCCCTGCCGGCGTTCCTGCGGATGCGGCGCCGCGATCCCGCGCTGCGGCACGGCGGCCCCATGTCGGCGGGCGACTGGCTGGCGCTCGTGCTGCGCTCCCTCTGCGGCACGCTCGGCGTCTTCACCAACTTCTACGCGATTTCGGTCATTCCGCTGTGTGACGCGATGGCGCTGAACAAGACCGCTCCGTTCTTCACGCTTCTCGCCTGCTGGGTGTTCCTAGGCGAGCGCATGCGCCCGAGGCAGCTGCTGTGCGTCGTCGGAGCGTTCCTCGGCGCGATGCTCGTGGTGAAGCCGGGCTTCTCCGGCGGCCTTACGTTCCCGTCGCTGATCGGGCTTTCGAGCGGGGCGTTCGCCGGGTTTGCCTACGCCTTGCTGCACCGGCTGGGGCGCCGCGGCGTCAGCGGAACCTTCATCGTGCTGTTCTTTTCGGTGTTCTCCTGCCTGGCGTGCCTGCCGTTCATCGCGGTCGGGAGCAGGCCGATGAACTGCGCGCAGCTGGCGGCGCTCGGCGGGGCGGGGGCCGGCGCGGCGCTCGGGCAGTTCGGCATAACCTGGGCGTACCGGTTCGCGGAACCGCGTCAGATCGCCGTCTACGACTATTCGGGACTGATATTCGTCTCCGCGTTCGGCTTCCTGGCGTTCGGGCAGGTGCCGGACGCCTGGAGCTGCCTCGGCTTCGCCGCCATAGTCTCAATGGCCGTCCTCCTCTATGCCCGTGAGCGCACGGCCTGAAAGTATGGTATAATAACGGTCATGAGCTACTGTTGCATGTTTGCCGGTCAAGGCGCCCAGGTTCCCGGCATGGGCAAGGACTTCGCCGAGGCGGATGCCGAGGCGATGGGGTTCTTCGACAAGGCCAACGCCGTCCTCGGCTTCGACCTCAAGAAGGTTTGCTTCGAGGGGCCGGCCGAGGAGCTTGTGAAGTCGAACGTCTGCCAGCCCGCGATCTTCGTCGT
Organism: Kiritimatiellia bacterium; assembly: GCA_017514235.1. Lineage (GTDB taxonomy): Bacteria > Verrucomicrobiota > Kiritimatiellia > RFP12 > UBA1067 > UBA1067. The sequence continues at coordinate 54,591 of JAFWKK010000032.1, forward strand.
GAGCTATGCCGCGTTCGCGGCCCTGCGCAAGCGCAAGGCGATCGACTTCGCATGCGCCGCCGGGCTGTCGCTTGGCGAGTGGGGGGCGCTTTGCGCCGCCGGCGTGCTGGACTTCGACTCCACCCTCAAGGTGCTGGAGGCGCGCGGCCGCTTCATGCAGGAGGCTTGCGAGGCGGCCCCGTCCGGCATGATCGCCGTCGTCGGCGCGTCGTCCGACCAGCTGAAGGCGCTCTGCGAGCGGACCGGCTGCACCGTCGCCAACATCAATTCCGCGGCGCAGCAGGTGCTGTCCGGCTCGAAGGACGCGATAGCCGCCGCCGCCGCCGCCGCCAAGGAACTTGGCATAAAGCGGGCGATTCCGCTGGCTACGGCCGGGGCGTTCCATTCTCCGTTCATGGCGTCCGCCCGCGAGAAGCTGGCCCCCGTGCTGGATTCCGTCACGTTCGGCATTCCGCGTTTCCCGGTCCTTTCCAACGTGACTGGGCGGCCCCACCAGTCAGACCCCGGGGCGATCAAGGCGGCGATGCTCGAGCAGGTGACGGGTACGACCAACTGGGCGGCGGACGTCGAGGCGGCCAAGGCGCTTGGCTGCACGGCGTTTGTGGAGTTCGGTCCCGGCAAGGTGCTGTCGGGCCTGGTGAAGAAGATCGACGCGGCGTTGGCCACGTTCAACGTATCTGACGTAGCGTCGCTGGAAGAAACCGCAGGAGGGCTGTGAAATGGGAACGCTTGAGGGCCGCATAGCGATAGTAACCGGCGCGTCGCGCGGAATCGGCGCGGCGATAGTGGGCAAGCTTGCCGCCGAGGGGGCGACTGTAGTCGCTTGCGCACGCTCGATCGAGTCATGCCCGGGCGCTTCGCTCTGCCTTAAGGTGGACGTGTCGAACGCCGGGCAGGTCGATGCCTGCGTGAAGGAGACGGTTGCGAAGTTCGGGCGGGTCGATATCCTCGTCAACAACGCCGGCATCACGAAGGACGGGCTGCTGATGAGGATGTCCGACGCCGACTGGAACCAGGTGATCGACATCAACCTCAAGGGCACGTTCCTCTTCACGCGCGCGGTGTCGCGCCCGATGATGAAGAACAAGGGGGCGGACGGGCAGCCGACCGGCGGCGCGATCGTCAACATCGCGTCGGTAGTGGGCATCACCGGCAACGCCGGGCAGGCGAACTACACCGCGTCCAAGGGCGGCGTCATCGCGCTGACGAAGACCGTAGCCAAGGAGCTTGGCTCGCGGCAGATACGCTGCAATGCGGTCGCCCCGGGGTTCATACGTTCGCAGATGACCGACGTGCTGCCCGAGGACGTCAAGAACCAGTATGCCCAGACCATTCCGCTTAAGCGGTTCGGAGAAGCGACGGACGTCGCCAACGCCGTCGCCTGGCTTGCGTCGGACGCGGCTTCCTACGTGACCGGGCAGGTCATAAGCGTCAACGGGGGCATGGTCTGATACCCCCTTGCGCACTCATTGGGAAATTTGGTAAAATAATAGCACCAACAACAAAGGAGTTGAAAAGAACATGGCAGGAAAACTTGAAGAACGCGTGAGAGACATCATCGTCGAGCAGCTTGGCGTCAACGCCGATCAGGTTACGCCGGAGGCTTCGTTTATCGACGATCTCGGTGCCGATTCGCTTGACAGCGTCGAGCTCATCATGGCGTTTGAGGAAGAATTTGGAGCGGCTATTCCCGAGGAAGACGCCGAGAAGCTTACCACGATCGGCAAGGTTGTCGATTATTTGAAGGCCAAGGGCTACGGCGACGACGGCGCTGCGCCTGCGCAGTGACGGCGAAGGGCGATATGCCCGAATACGCGATCGGCAGGATCGTGTTCGGCAGCGCCGCATCGATTGATGCGGCGTACCGACTTTTTAGGGATCAGTCGATTGACGAATCACGGTTGGCGGAGGCGGCTCCGCCGTTTCCTGCGCGGCGGCAGGCGCTGTCTGGCGAAGCGCGTGTCGCCGGGATCGGCACTTTCAAGGGCAGCGAACGGCAGTCTGTCACGTTCGCGCCGAGCGAGCGTCCGGGCTGGTGGATCCGCCGCATGGACCAGCCGGAGCAGCTCGACACCAAGGTGGACATCGCAAACCTTTGGACCAGCGCCCAGAACCTGGTGCTGAGGTCCGGTTCGCCGCACAACTACCTGCGCATGGTCGAGCACATCATCGCGCTCAAGTGCGGCTTGGGGCTGGATGACGTGCTGCTCAAGGTCTATTCCGGCGATCCTCCGCTTTTCGACCAGTCGTCGATCCCCCTGATCGAGACGGTCGAGCGCGCCGGCATCGTGGATGGCACGGGGGACGCGACCTACGTGACGGTTCGCGAACCGGTCGCTTTCGGCGGCAGCCGCGGCGACTTTCTTCTTTTCTTTCCGGCGGAAGGCGGCGACCGCCGCCTGCGCATCGACTGCGCCATCTCCTGGAATACGGTGATCGGCCGCCAGCGCGTGCTGTTCGACGTAACGCCCGAGACGTTCCGGTATGCGGCTCTGGCCCGCACGAACGCGACCCACCGCCAGTACCTCTTCGTCAAGACAATAGGCAAGCTGTTTGCCGCGACGCGCAACTGGGGCTACAACGAGCGCAACATACTCATTCATGGCCCTAGGCGCTACTATACCGAACCGCGCTTCCACGTGGGCGACAAGTTCCTGGAGCCGGTCTGGCACCGGGCGGCCCTGGACCTGATGGCGGCGCTTGCCCTCACCGGGGAGCACCGCTTCTGCGGCACGGTCGTCTCCTACCGCGCCGGGCATACGCTTGACTGCGATGCCGTCCGGGCGCTTTACCGCAACAACCTTCTGAAGCAGGTCTGAGGAGCTTGGGCGACATGGACGCGACCGCATGCAATCCGATGAGCCTTGTCGGCCGGCGTGTGCTGGTCACCGGCGCATCGTCGGGAATAGGTCGCGCTACGGCGGCACTTGCGGCGGCGCTCGGCGCGGACGTGGTGCTGACGGGCCGGCGGAGCGACGAGTTGGAGCGCACGCGTGGCCTGATGGCGCGTCCCGATGCACACCTGGCAGTCGTCGGCGACCTGAAGGACGCCGCATTTGTCGATGATCTTGCCTCCCGTGCCGTTGACGGGGGGCGGTTGGACGGCTTCGTTCACGCTGCAGGCGCCTGCACCGTCGTGCCAGTAGGCGTTGTCAGTTCCGCAGTGCTTGCCGATTCCATGGCTGTAGGCTACGGAGCGTTCATGCTTTTGATGAGGCGGCTGGCGCGGAAGGGGTCTTCGAACGACGGTTTCTCCGCTGTCGCGGTGTCGTCAGTCTCGGCCGAGGCCGGCTGGCCCGGCGGCGCCCCCTATGCCGGAAGCAAGGGCGCGGTGAATGCGGCGGTCCGTGCACTGGCTGTAGAGCTTGCGCCTCGTCGGATTCGTGTCAACGCGGTCTGCCCGTCGCACATCCGCACGCCGCTTTTCGAGTCGCTTACGGCCGGAGCCGGTGAATCGGCAAAGGCGGCCCTCGCCACAAAGCAGCCCCTTGGGCTGGGCGATCCGGAGCAGGTCGCGTCGGCAATATGCTTTCTCCTTAGTAGCGCGGCGTCATTCGTCACGGGTGTTTGCCTGCCTGTTGACGGCGGTTATCTTGCGCAATAGCAAGTAAAATCATCGGAGTGTTGGCTTAGTCTCGGCAGGTGCTGCCCGACACCGGGCTAGTAGCTTGGCGGCTCCGTGAAAAGATCAAGTTTTTATAGGAAAGCAAACACTCCATTTGTAATGATAGGCTAAATATGCTATAATGCGGCACCAATGAAAGGGTGCTATAGAGTCTTCCGATGGCGGATGACGCTGACAGTGTTTGTCATTATGCTGTCTGGCGTTGCGTTTTCCTCCATTGAGGATAAGGTGCTGCGGTTCTCGACGCCTGGAATCGACCGCTATGCGGACGGTTCTGCAGTCGTGGACGGCGAGTGCTATGCGCTTGTTTGGTCGCCCGCCGGCAAAGGGTTCTCCGGCTTCAACGCCGACGGCACGACCGTCTCGCCCGGCGACCGCGTGGTTCTCGCCGGTGCGCTCGCGAAGGACGGAAAGTGCCGCGACGCGCTTTTCCAGATTCCTGCCGAGGAATACAAGGCGCTTGAGATTGGCAACTGGGCGGTCTGCCTCGTCGACACGCGTAACTTGGCCGGCGTCCCGCTCGGCGCCAGGAACGGCAAGCCTCTGCGCGTCAACCGCTGGGGAGTCGTTCCAGGCGGCGTCGAAATAAAGGAGCCGGGTTCCGCCGATTTTGGAGCCGCCTATGTGAAGAGCGCGCGCCTTGCCGCGTCTTCGGCAGGGGAAGGCGATGGCGGTGTGTCCGCGCGGCCAGTTCGCGCCACCACGCTTTCTGCCGTGCCGCCCGGCATCAGGCCGCCGAAGATCACGGCCATGGAGATTTCCGACGACGAGGTTGTGCTGGCGGTGGAGGATACCGAGCCTTACCTCTCCTATGTGATAGAGTCCGGCGCGACCCCAAGTGACTTGAAGGCGGACTATTTCTCCGACGTCGTTGACGGCGAGTCCGGCGCGGAGGTCGTGATCGGCACGCAGCGGACCGCCAACCGCCGCTTCTTCAGGGTGACGAGGGCCAAGTAAGGAGAGAAGGGGGATACGATGAAACGGATCAAATTCCTTGCTCTTGCATTTGCTTGCGGTCTTGTCGCGGCAGGCGCGAACGCCGCCGACAGCCTGACGATGGCCGACTTCAACCATTCGATCAAGCTGCAGGTCGCCGGCTACACCGGCACCGAGACGCTCCAGAACTTCCCCGTCCTCGTGCGCGTGTCGGAGACGCGCATTCCGGGCTTCTTCTTTGCGGACATGTCCGCGAAAAACGTGAACGGGAAGTCGATGGGCTATGACCTGGCCTTCTTTGCGGAAGACGGCACCCGTCTTGAAATCGACAAGGACGTCTGGGACATCGACAAAACAGTTGCACCCACCGGCGAGCAGCTCGTGTGGGTCAAGCTCCCGCAGATGAAGCAGGGCACCAAGTTCTTCATGTGCTACAACGTCGCAGACGGCGTGTACGTCACGAACGACAAACCGTGGGGCGACTACGTCGGCGTCTGGCACTTGAATGAAACGGGTGGGCAGAACACGGTGATTGCTGATGCGACAACCAATGGCTTGAACGGCGTATCGGTGGCCGATAACGGCGAGGGCGTTGCGGCAGGCAAGGTCGGAGGCGCACGTCGTATCGCGAAAAACAACGACCACGCCCACGGCATCGTCGTCGATGTCCTCTCGGATTCAACGAAGAAGGCTAAAGCTGAAAGCCTCGGCACGGACTTCCATGCCTCGTTCTGGATGATGGCCGGCGATAATGTGAATCCTTCCGACTATAGTGGTGGTGGTAATTTGAGCTATGGAAATATCATCGGACGCCGCAAAGGTGATCAGGGCTATTCATGGGGCTTGCAGTTCGGTGGCGATAAAACCGGATACACGACATTCGATTATATGCGCGTGCATTCAGACAACGACAACAGCCATAACCAGGTTACACCACATAACATTGGTTCGTGGCTGAAACAGCCTGACGGCGTTTGGAAAAAAGTCGACCTTGTCTGGAAGTATGCGACAAATGGTAATACGCCAGTTGTCAATATCTATACCAACGGCGTTCTGGATGACGTATTCACAAAGAATCCTCCAGTGAGGCAGGAAGATGCCAATATCGGTATCGGCTGTTCCACGCAGCCAAATCCAGCCAACACGAGCGGGAAAAAGGGGCGGCGCTTCAACGGCTCGATGGACGAGGTGCGTCTCAGGCCCGGCATCGTGAGCGACGACTGGGTGAAGGCCGACTTCGAGACGGTCAACAACGAAAGCTTTGTGACGATTGCGCCGCCCGACGCCTTGGCAGTCACATGGGCGGAGGCGTCTGGAATGACCGGCGTCACGAACGTCACCCTGCATGCCGCCGTGGTCGGGGGCATCGTCTCGGGATTCGGCCCGAATACGACGGCCTGCACGATTCAGGGCAAGTTCTGGAAGGACGGCGAGAGCGAGCCTTCCGGATGGACGGTTCTCAAGGAAGACCTTGCCTTGTACGATGAATTCTCGGTTTCGGTTCCCTGCGAGGAGGGCGCGAGCTACAGCTATAAGCTCCGTGCGGTCGATGACGACGGCGGCGAGACTGAGCCGGTCACGGGAACATTTACGGTACCGACCCATATCTCGGTGACGTGGGCGGAGACTTTCTGCCGCGGCGTGACGAACGTCTTCGAGCACATCGCCGTCATCGGCGGTTCGCTCGACGACATGGGCAGCTCGACCTCCGCCACGGTCCAAGGCAAGTTCTGGCATGGAGATACGGAGCCGACGGAGTGGACGACGGTGGGCGAGCCCCTTTCGCAGACGGGCAACTTCTCGGTGTCCATTTCGGGCCTGACGGTTCACATGGACTATTCCTTCAAGCTCCGCGTCGTCGGCAGCAGCGGGGCGACGACCGATCCGATTTCGGGTACGTTCACGACACGGAACGAACTTACGGTCGTGTGGGCCGCCGGAGCCGAGCTGCCCGGCATCGAGCGGATTTCGCACGGTTACGTCATTGCCGGCGGCACCGTCTACGACCTTGGCGACTCGACATCGTGCCGCATCGTGTACAAGCTCTGGATCGACGGCGAGGAGGAGCCGGATGAATGGACGACGCTTTCGGGGAACCTTGTCGACAACGACACGTGCCACGAGAGAATCACTGTGCTCGACAGCACCACCTACCTCTACAAGTTCAAGGCGGTCGGAGATTCCGGCGAGGAAACCGCAGCGGTTTCTGGCACGTTTACGACGATGGATGACGTTTCGGGCGAAACGTACTACTATGACGACGGCACGAACGCCTTTTGGGTGGTGAACGAGTTCGAACGCTTCCTGCCGTTCACCGTGACGGGCTACACGGGCACCGAGACGCTCACGAACTTCCCGGTGCTGGTCGAGGTCCGCAAGAAGGACACCAACGGCTTCAGCTACGACGACTTCTACCATACCGGCGGCAAGGACATCGCGTTCGTGGACGAAAAGGGGCATGTCATCCCGCACGAGATCGACACGTGGAACCCGAACGGCCAGTCGCTCATCTGGGTGCGTCTCCCCGAAATGAACAACGGGACGAAGTTCACGATGTGCTACAGGAGCCCGCTTGTCAATCCGCCGGATGACCCTGGCAACACGTTCGAGCGGTACGTCGGCGTGTGGCACATGAACGAGAAGGGGGACGGCATCGTGGAAGTCCACGACTCCACTACCAACAACCTCTCCGGCGAGACGCACGCGAATTCGCTGGCCGACGGCAATGGCCGCATCGGCTACGCGCGGCGCGTGGCGCAGCACAGCGGCACATCCTCCACCTACGGGCACATCCTCATCAACGACCACGACGACATCCTGCGCACGGGCGTCGGGAACGTGTTCACGTATTCCTGCTGGAGCAAGCTTGCGGACGGCAAGCCCGGATGGGCGTACCTCGTGAGCCGCAAACGCGAAGACGCCGACAAGGGCTGGGGCATCCAGTACACCGATGGAGATCTCAATACCAAGCTCCGCGCATGGAGCGGCAGCACGGAAAAGGGCGACTATACGCATTTTAACGTGAGCGGCTACAGCCACACCTCATGGGCCTACTGGACATTCGTCTACAGTAATACGGTCTTCCGCGCCTATCTCAACGGAGTCGAGCAGTCGGCGAATTGGTTGACGCTTGAAGGTGTTCAATCGCACAATGTTCATCAGGTCGCGAACGACGAGACTGCCTATTATGACAGCCTGATCATCGGTGGACAGCAGATCGGTACCGGCGCGCTCAACGGCTGGGTTGACGAGTGCCGTTATTCCAAGGGAATGCGCTCGGCGGACTGGATCAAGGCCGAATACTACTCGACGATGCAGGCGACATGGTGGAACGATCCGGCAAAACGGTTCGTGACAAAGGGCACGGTCTGTAAGGGAGACGAAACGCCCGTCCCTGTGGTCGTCTGGGAGACTGGCGAAGGCATGCCGGCCACGGTCATTGACGTGAGCTACGCCTACGTGCAGTTTGCCGGTACGGTGACGTACTGCGGTTCGGGTGCGGATACGTGCTGGATCGAGTACCAGCTCTGGGCGAACGGCGAGGAGCCGCCGGACGAGGACGACTGGACGATCTTGCTTGCTGACGCCACGCCGGGCACGAAGTTCTCGATTCCCGTGTTCGGGCTCAAGCAGGACATGCCCTACAACTTCCGCATCCGCGCGGTCAACGAGGTCGCCGGCGAGAGGCGGCAGACGCTCGAGCACACGGGGTCGTTCCGCACGAACGGAAACGTCAACGAATCGGCTGCTGACGGCGAACTGATGCGTCTCGACAACAAGTTCGTCCATATATACCGCCGCGGAGAATACACGTTCACGACGCCCGACTACGTGACGAACATTGAGATCATCGTCGTTGGCGGCGGCGGCGCGGGCGGCTACAAGATCGGCGGCGGCGGCGGCGGCGGTGGCGTCTTCTACAGCAAGTGGTACGGCGTCACGACGAACACGACGTACTTCATCACCGTCG